>NZ_CP099399.1:3580000-3880000 GCF_024721175.1 Rhizobium sp. Pop5
GGGAGTGCCAAAATGCGGTCTTTTCCCGGATTCCGAACGGCCTGACAGGGGCGGGAAAAGCGATCGTCTTTCGGCTTTTCGTGGAAAGAGCGATCTTTCGTCCCCCGGCGCCCCGACATCATCACAATCTACTGGTCATAAGAGGCGCACGATTCACACAGGCATACGCAGGCAGACTGCCTTTTCCCGGGGTGATTTGACTTCCATGCCCAAAATATGCACATCTTTCGCCCCAGCCAGGATGGCCAACCAATGCTTCCAGAGACGTCGAATGTAAGGACGCGGACCAGACTGCCATGATGACGGAGAAAATGATGATCCGCTCGTTGGGCAACGAGCCTCCGCTTCTGGCAGACGGCAGGCGCGCACCCGACCGGCGCGAGGTATCCCTGCGCTGGCTCTCGGGCACGTTCCTCACCGGCATTACCTCGTCCGTCCTGATGGGCGTCGCCCTTTTTGCCGCCCTTGACGGGCGCCAGCAACTGGCAATTCCCGCCGAAGCCTATGCGAGCGCCATGGCAGAAGCGCATGAGGATACGACGGTGGTCCGTGGCGGCCGGCTGATTGCGCCCGCCATCGCCGCAAAGCCGTCCGACCGCGCCATCATGGAAGTTTCGACCGTCGTCCACGACGGTGAGAAGGAAGTCGTTCGCCGTCAGCCTTTCGCACATGTGAAGATGACGCTCGCCGCCAACCACGTGGCGACCGAGGACTATCCCGACTTCGATCCCCTGGCGATCTTTTCCGCCGACGAGCCACAGCCGGCGCCGCAAAGCCGCACCGGCGCGCTCTATGGCTCGGATGTCGAATCCGAAGTCAGCCTGAAGACCATTCCCTTCCCGACCGCCAAGACCACCCTGCAGATGGCGTCCGGCCTGTCGTTCGAGGAGGTTGAGGAAAACGTACGCTCCAACGGTTCGGTGCTGACCGACGGCAACACCCAACTCGCAGCCCTGTATTACGTCGATCCGCGCCGTTTCTCCAACGAGGATGCCGATGTCGATCTGACCGCGGGTCTCTCCGCCCGCGTGCTCGAACAGAACATGACGGTTTCCGCGCCGGAATCGATCACGCCGCAGACCGAGGAATTCGCCGACGACATCCTGCCCGTGCGCGCGGATACGACGATCGCCAAGGCGCTGACGGATTCAGGCTATCCGCAGCAATATGCCGATGGCATCGCCGGCTATATCTCGCAGCAACTCGGCGCCGGCGACCTCGAGAAGGGCGACGTGCTACGCATCGGCATTATCCAGAAGGGCGAGCAGGCAAAGATCATCCGGGCGAGCGTCTACCGCGGCACGCGCCATCTCGTCACGGTCGCTGTCGACGACAAGGGCAGATACGTGCGGGGCAATGAGCCGCCCATGCTTGATGCCATCGCCACGGCCTTCGACGACAATTCCTTCGCTCCCGCGCCCGGCCAGAACCTGCCGCGCGTCTATGACGGCATTTATCGCGCCGCGCTTTCCTACGGCATGACCAAGGACATGACGGCGCTGATCATCAAGCTGCTTGCCAGCAATGTTGATTTCCAGGCACAGCTGCGACCGAGCGATATTCTGGAGGCCTTCTTCTCCGTCGCCGACAGCGCCGGCAAGGCGACCGAAGATTCAGAATTGCTCTATGTCAATGCTCGTTTCGGCGATACCCAGACCCGCTTCTATCGTTTCCAGGATCCCGAGGACGGCACGGTCGATTATTTCGACGAAAGCGGCAAGAGCATCCGACAGTTCCTCCTTCGCAATCCTGTTCCGAACGGCATCTTCAAGTCGGGCTTCGGCATGCGCCGTCATCCAATTCTTGGTTTCGCCCGCATGCACACAGGCGTCGATTGGGCAGCACCGCGCGGTACGGCGATCATCGCCGCCGGCAACGGCACCGTCGAAAAGGCCGGCTGGGATTCCGGCGGCTACGGCAACCAGACGATCATCCGCCATGCCAACGGCTATGAATCCTCCTACAATCACCAGAGCGCCATCGCCAAGGGCGTCGTGCCGGGCGCCAAGATCCGCCAGGGCCAAGTCATCGGCTGGGTCGGCACGACGGGCGAATCCACCGGCCCGCACCTCCACTATGAGCTGATCGTCAACGGCACCAAGGTCGATCCGCTGCGAATCCGCCTGCCGGGCGGCAAATCCCTGCAGGGCGAAGCTCTGGCGAAATTCGAGGACGAGCGCAAGCGCATCGATACGCTGCTCAACAATCAGACGCCGGATCAGGTGGCGAGCAAATAATCCCCAAACGAAAATGGCGGCTGAAGCCGCCATTTCTCTTTCTCTTGCAAAGCAATTTAAGCCGCTTCGCTTACCGTCTGCCGTGTCTTGAACTGCAGCCGGTCCGAACCGTTCGTCACCTTCACTGTCGATCCGTCCGGCACCTGACCGGACAGGATCTGCTCGGCCAGTGGATCCTGCACGAACTTCTGGATCACCCGCTTCAGCGGCCTTGCGCCGTAGATCGGATCGTAACCCTTGTTCGCCAGCCAATGCCGGGCTTCCTCATCGAGATCGATGACGATCTTGCGCTCGGACAGGAGCGCCACCAGCCGCTTCAGCTGGATATCGACGATCGCGCCCATCTCCTCGCGCTTCAGGCGATGGAAGAGGATGATCTCGTCGATGCGGTTCAGGAATTCCGGCCGGAAATGCCCGCGAACGACATCCATCACCTGCTCGCGAACCGTGTCACTGTCGTCGCCGTCCCTCAGCTGCGTCAGATATTCGGCGCCGAGGTTCGAGGTCATGATGATCATCGTGTTGCGGAAATCGACCGTCCGGCCCTGGCCGTCCGTCAGGCGCCCGTCATCGAGCACCTGCAGCAGGACGTTGAAGACGTCGGGATGAGCCTTTTCGATCTCGTCGAACAGCACGACCTGATAGGGCCTGCGGCGCACCGCTTCCGTCAGCGCCCCGCCTTCGTCATAACCGACATAGCCGGGAGGGGCTCCGATCAGTCGGGCAACGGAGTGTTTTTCCATATATTCCGACATGTCCATGCGCACCATCGCCGTCTCGTCGTCGAAGAGGAAGCGGGCGAGCGCCTTGGTGAGCTCCGTCTTGCCGACGCCGGTTGGGCCAAGGAAGATGAACGAGCCGATCGGCCGGTTCGGATCCTGCAGGCCGGCGCGTGCACGCCGCACCGCCCGCGACACGGCTTGAACCGCATCACCCTGACCGATCACCGATTTCGCCAGCTCGTCTTCCATCCGAAGCAGCTTGTCGCGTTCGCCTTCCAGCATCTTGTCGACGGGAATGCCGGTCCAGCGTGAAACGACATGAGCGATATTGTCGGGGATCACCACCTCCTGCACCATCGCACCGCGCTCGCCATCCTGCTTCTCGGCTTCGACGAGCTGCTTTTCCAAATCCGGAATGACGCCGTAAGTCAGCTCGCCGGCCCGCTGGAATTCACCCTTGCGTTGGGCGATCGCGAGTTCGTTGCGGGCATCGTCGAGCTGCTTCTTGAGATCGGCGGCAAGGCCGAGCTTCTGCTTTTCCGACTGCCAGCGGGCCGTCAGCGCATCAGCCTCCTCCTCGAGGTCGGCAAGCTCGGTCTCCAGCCGCTTCAGCCGATCGGCAGAGGCAATGTCGGTTTCCTTCTTCAGCGCCTCGCGCTCGATCTTTAGCTGAATGATGCGACGGTCGAGCTCGTCGAGTTCTTCCGGCTTGGAATCGACCTGCATACGCAACCGCGCCGCCGCCTCGTCCATCAGGTCGATCGCCTTGTCGGGCAGGAAGCGGTCGGTGATATAGCGGTTGGAAAGCGTTGCCGCCGCCACCAGCGCCGCATCGGCGATGCGCACCTTGTGATGCTGCTCGTATTTTTCCTTCAGGCCGCGCAGGATCGAGATCGTGTCTTCGACAGTCGGCTCATCGACGACGACAGGCTGGAAGCGGCGGGCAAGCGCCGGATCCTTCTCGACATGTTTGCGATATTCGTCGAGCGTGGTCGCACCGACGCAATGCAGCTCGCCGCGGGCAAGCGCGGGCTTCAGGAGGTTGGAGGCGTCCATCGCTCCGTCCGCCTTGCCGGCCCCGACCAGCGTGTGCATTTCGTCGATAAACAGGATGATCTCGCCGTTTTCCGCCTGCACCTCGTTGAGCACGGCCTTCAGCCGCTCCTCGAATTCGCCGCGGTATTTCGCACCGGCAATCAGCGCGCCCATATCGAGCGCCATCAGCTTCTTGTCCTTGAGGGATTCCGGCACGTCGCCATTGACGATGCGCAACGCCAGGCCTTCGACGATCGCCGTCTTACCGACGCCGGGTTCGCCGATCAGCACCGGGTTGTTCTTTGTGCGGCGGGAAAGCACCTGGATGGTACGGCGGATCTCGTCGTCGCGACCAATCACCGGATCGAGCTTGCCTTCACGGGCCTCCCCTGTGAGATCGCGCGCATACTTCTTGAGCGAATCGAAACCCTGCTCGGCATTGGAAGAATCCGCCGTCCGCCCCTTGCGGATGTCGTTGATGACCTGGTTAAGGCCCTGGGCTGTTACGCCGGCATTCTTCAGTGTCGAATAGGTCGAGGCCGAGGATTCGATCGCCAGCGCCTGCAGCAGGCGCTCGACGGTGACGAAGCTGTCGCCTGCCTTCTTTGCCGCCTCTTCGGCGGTCGAAAGCACCTTGGCAAGCGGCTGCGCCAGATAGATGTTGCCATTGCCGCCCGAAATCTTCGGCAACTTGGCAAGTACTGCGTCATTGGCAAGACGGGCTGCCTTGGCATCGCCACCGGCACGCTCGATCAGCGAGGCCGCCATGCCCTGATCGTCGTCGAGCAGGACTTTCAGCACATGTTCGGGCGTGAATTGCTGATGACCTTGCGCCAGCGCATAGGTCTGGGCCGACTGGATGAAACCGCGCACCCGCTCGGAATATTTCTCGATATTCATATTCTACCTCCATGGATCGCCCTGCCCTAACGAGGCGCAGACCGATGATTGAGATCGACCCCCTGAAAAGGCAGGCCGCGCTTGGCCCGTCTGGGATTTGGGCGAAGCAGTTCGAAGAGAATATGGTACGCTGTTTTAAGAGTTTAAAGGGCCCGTAAAATGAAAAACCCCGGCACAAGGCTGGGGTTTTTTAAGGGAATTCGAGCCGATCGAATGAGCATCCCACTCTCCCCGAGGGGAGAGATGAAATCCCTTATTCCGATGCGGCATCCGCCAGCACCGGCGCTTCGGCAGAAGCACCCTCGCCTTCGGAACCTGCATCGCCTTCTGCGCCGCGACGCGGGCGACGGGGGCGGTTGCCGGCGCTGCGGCGGCGGGGCTGGCGTTCGCGCGGCTGGCCGGCTGAGCCTTCCTCGTCCATGGCGACCTCGGCGGGAATGCCTTCGATCTCCGGCTGCGGGCCGGTTCCATCGATGACTTCGGGCTGGGGCGTCGGGGCAGGTGCTGCGGCGGCTGCCGGCTTCGGCTGTGCCTGCGGCTGATGCTGCCTGTTCTGCGGCGGCTGGACGACAACGACATCATCGCTGTCATTGTCGTTCGCATCGATATCGTCGCCATCGCGGTCGCCACCTTCGCGGTCATTGTATTCGCCGCGGTCGTCGCGCTGGAAGCGTTCCTGCATCTGCGCCTGGGCGCTTGCGATGATACGATTGTAATGTTCAGCGTGCTGGAGATAGTTCTCAGCTATCACGCGGTCGCCGGAGCTCTGGGCGTCGCGGGCGAGTTGCGCGTATTTTTCTGCGATATGCTGGGCAGTGCCGCGGATCTTCACATCGGGGCCGGAGCTGTCATAGGTCCGGGTCAGCGGATTGCCGCCCTTGCGGTTGAAATTGTTGTTATTGTTATTTCCACCGCCGCCATTGTTATTGTTGTTACCACGCCCTCGACCGCGCTTGTTCTGCTGTCCTGGCCTCATAGATCGTTCACCTGAATTCTCTGTTTGTGATGGATACATGGCACCAACCGCCATGACCGGAAAACCGGGTCAGGACCTTTGTGCCGCGAGCATACTGCGCCTTCGCGCCGACCTGCCGCTTGGTTCTCAAGTCAGTTTGACTGATTCACGCATTGGGTCGTGTTCAACCGTTGAAACTCTCGTTTAAAAGAGCGGACCCCCGAGGCAAACCAAGTACCGAACGAATCTCGTCCATTCCCATCTGCCCAACACGTGACCGCAACCTATATTGCTTCCCCCGGAAATCCAAGCCTTTTCTTCGCAATAGCAATAATGTTCTGTTCAACGCCGGCAATTATCGCCGGTCACGCGAGCGCGAACACGAGCACCCTGTCGTTCTGACCATAATCTTTAACGGATTTGAGGCACCTGAAGCCTTTCGCTTCGAAGATCGCCGTCACATCGTTTCGCTGATCGTAGCCGATTTCCAGTCCCACGACCCCATCGGGCCTCATGAACCTTGCCGCATCCTTGGCTATGGCTTTGTAGGCGTCAAGCCCATCCGGGCCGCCATCCAGCGCTGCAACCGGATCAAATTTCGTCACTTCGGGAGCGAGATCGTGAATAACATTGGAAGCAATATAGGGCGGATTTGAGACAATCGCATGAAACGAGCCCTGAATGTTCTCGAACCATTTCGACTGCACGGCCTGAAAGCGATCCTGCAACCCGTTTCTTTCCGCGTTTGACTTTGCCGTCCGAAGTGCATCCGACGATATGTCGCTGCCGATACCTGACGCGTCGGGACATTCGCTCAAAAGCGCAAGGCATATTGCCCCGGTCCCGGTTCCGATATCAAGGATATGGAGATGCCCCTCGACCTTTGCAAGGTCCGTGAGATAACCAAGCACCGTATCGACGAGAATTTCCGTATCGGGGCGCGGTTCCAGCGTTTCTGATGAGAGCCCAAGCGGCAAGCCGTAGAATTCCCGCTCACCGAGAATGCGGTGCACCGGCTCATGGGCAAGCCGCCGCTCCAGCGCCTTCAAAATTTCCTCGGCCTGCTCTGGAGAAAGCCTCTCGGCCGATCGCGTCAGGAGCTCGGTCGACGACAGTTTCAGGAGGCCTGCGACAAGCAGCCGCGCGTCTGTCGCCGGATCGGCAATACCGCCTTCGGTAAAGCGACGTCGCGCTTCGGCAAGCATCTCGGCGACCGTCGGGCTCACTGCTGTTCGCCGAGCTGAGCCAGCTGGCCTGCCTGGTAATCGGCCATCAGTGCGTCGACGACCTCCTCGATCTCGCCTTCCATCATCCGGTCCAGCTTGTAGAGCGTCAGGTTGATGCGGTGGTCGGTGACGCGCCCCTGCGGAAAATTATAGGTGCGGATGCGCTCGGAGCGGTCGCCGGAGCCGACCTGGCTCTTGCGATCGGCCGAGCGTTCGCTGTCGGCCCGCTGCCGCTCGGCGTCGTAAAGCCTGGAGCGCAACACCTGCATCGCCTTGGCGCGGTTCTGGTGCTGCGATTTTTCCGAGCTGGTGACGACGATGCCCGTCGGCAGGTGGGTGATGCGCACCGCCGAATCCGTCGTGTTGACGTGCTGGCCGCCGGCGCCGAAGAGCGCATCGTATCGATGCGGATGTCTTCCGGTCGGATCTCGATGTCGATCTCCTCGGCCTCCGGCAGCACGGCCACCGTCGCAGCCGAGGTATGGATGCGGCCGCCGGCCTCGGTTTCCGGCACGCGCTGCACGCGGTGCACGCCGGATTCGAATTTCAGCTTGGCGAAGACGCCCCGGCCGGTGATCGTCGCGATGATTTCCTTGTAGCCGCCGGCTTCGCCCTCGCTTGCCGAGAGCACCTCCACTTTCCAGCCCTTCTCGGCGGCGAAGCGCTCGTACATGCGAAAGAGATCGCCGGCGAAAAGGGCGGCTTCCGAACCGCCGGTGCCGGCGCGGATTTCGAGGATCGCGCTCTTTTCATCAGCCGCATCCCTCGGCAGCAGCAGGATCTGCATATCCTGCTCCAGCACTTCGATCCGCTCCCTCACCTCGGGCAGTTCGAGTTCGGCGAGATCGCGCATGTCGCGGTCGACCGATTTATCTTCGAGCAGCGCGTCGAGATCCGCAAGCTCGGCGACCGCTTTCTCATAGGCGCGGATCTTGGTGACGACAGGCTGCAGCTCGGAATATTCGGATGCAAGCTTCACATAGACGTCGGCCGCCGGGCCTGCCGACATGCGCGCCTCGATCTCGCCGAAACGGCGTTCCAGCTCGCGCATCTTTTCAACGGGAAGCTTCGCCACCCTTCACTCCGATTCTTCTTATGTCTGTCTAAAGGGGAATATTGTGGCTCTCGGCGAAGCGGGCAAGCACTTCGCGCATCGGCACCGTCGCGTGGCTGTCGTCCAGCACCTCGTCCATTGCCTTCGTCAGCGCGCCGACATCGAGCCCGAGCAGCATCGCCTTGACAGGCCCGATCGAGGCCGGCGACATCGAAATCGAACGGAAGCCGATGCCGAGCAGTGCCATTGCCGAGATCGGCTTGCCGGCAAGCTCGCCGCAGAGCGTGACCGGCGTCTTGTTGCGGTCCGCGCCGCGCACGATATCGCGCAGGATCCGCAGGAACGGCTTGCCGAGCGGATCGAATCGGTCCGAAACGCGCGCATTGCCGCGATCGACGGCCATCGAGAACTGGAAGAGATCGTTCGAACCGACCGAGACGAAATCGACCGCTTCCATCAGTTCGTCGAGCTGCCACAGCAGCGCGGGCACTTCAAGCATCGCCCCGAATTGCAGCTTGCGCGGCAGTCCGTGGCCGAAACGCGAGAGATGCTGCACTTCCTTCTGCAAGAGCTCGCGCACCATCTTCAGCTCGGAAACCTCGGTCACCATCGGCACCATCAGTTTCAGCTCGGTGTCGGCCGATGCCTTCAGCATCGCGCGCAGCTGGGTGCGCAGCAGCCCCGGCCGGTCGAGCGACAGCCGGATAGCGCGCCAGCCAAGCGCGGGGTTTTCTTCCTCATGGCCGCGGAAATAGGGCACCACCTTGTCGCCGCCGATATCGAGCGTGCGGAAGGTGACGACACGGCCCGCCGCCTGCTTGATCACATTGCGGTAGAACTGCTCCTGCTCCTCCGCCTTCGGCATGGTGGAGGCGATCATGAATTGCAGCTCGGTGCGAAACAGGCCGATGCCCTCCGCACCCGATTCCGAAAGCTGCGGCAGATCGACCAACAGGCCGGCGTTCATCATCAGCGAGATGCGCTGTCCATCCTTGGTGACCGGCTCGATGGCGCGCAGCGCCCGGAATTGCTCCTGCCGCCTGGCACGGAACCGGACCTTTTCCTCGTAGGACCGCCGATGATCGGCCATCGGCCGCAGATGCACATGCCCCTCGTCGGCGTCGATGATGACGGCATCGCCGTTCTCGGCGAGCGCCACCACGCCCGCCGCCTGGCCGATGACGGGAATGCCCATGGCGCGCGCGACGATCACCACGTGGCTCGTCACCGCCCCTTCCTCCAGCACCAGTCCGCGCACGTTGGCGCGGGGATAATCGAGCAGCTCGGCCGCCCCCATGGCGCGCGCAAGGATGATCGCGTCGTTGGGGAAACCCTCACCGGTCGTCCGCCCGGTATAACCCGTCAGCTGCCTGAGCAGCCGGTTCGCCAGGTCCTCGAAATCATGCATGCGTTCGCGCAGATAGGGGTCGGTCAACCGCATCATCCGCGCCTTGGTGTCGCTCTGCACCTTCTCGACCGCCGCCTCCGCCGTCAGGCCGTTGCGGATCGCCTCCTCGAGCTTGCGCACCCAGCCCTGATCATGCGCGAACATGCGATAGGTTTCGAGCACCTCGCGATGCTCGCCCTCCATCGACACGTCGCGGCGCGACAGCATGTCGTCGATCGAAATCCGGAGCGAGCCCATGGCTTCCGCCAGCCGCCGGATTTCCTTCTCGGCATCCTCGTTAAGCAGGTTCGTGACGACGATGCGCGGCTCGTGCAGCACGACGTAGCCGAGGCCGATGCCATCGTTATAAGTATCGCCGTCGATCGTCACCGAGCGTGTCAGGTCGAGTTCGAGGCCGGGCTTGGTGATCTTCTTGAGCTCGCCGGTGGCGATCATCTCGGCGAGCACCATCGCCGTCGTTTCGAGCGCCTCGACCTCTTCGTCGCGATAGTTGCGGCTCGCCTTGTTCTGTACGACTAGAACGCCGAGCGAGCGTCCGGTTCTGAGGATCGGCACGCCAAGGAAGGAATGGTAGATTTCTTCGCCTGTCTCCGGCAGGTAGCGGAAGGCCGGATGCGACTGCGCGTCGGAAAGGTTCAGCGGCTGAGCCGAAGCGGCGATGGTGCCGACGAGGCCTTGCCCCATCTTCAGCTGCGCAAGATGCACAGCCTCGCGGTTCAGACCTTCGGTCGCATAGAGTTCGAGCACGCCGTCGGCGCGCAACACATAGACCGAGCAGACCTCGGCCACCATGTTGCCGGCGATCTGTCGGACGATCCGGTCAAGGCGATCCTGCGGCTCCAGCGGCTCTGCCATCAACTCGCGCAGCCGCCTGAGCAGCACGCGCGGACCGCCGGAAAGGTCTCTCATGACGTCTCAAGCTCCCGAAACAACGCTCTATGTCGCGGCGGACCTGCCTCCGTCTCCTCAACCTGAAGGGGCAGGCCGCCCGCTGGGAATCAATTCTTATCCAGACCGTAGCAGGAATGCAAAGTCCTGACAGCGAGTTCTGCATAAGGACCGTCAATCAGGATAGAAATCTTGATCTCGGAGGTGGTGATCGCCTTGATGTTGATGCCTTTTTCGGCAAGTGCACGAAACGCAGTCGCAGCAACGCCGGCATGGCTGCGCATGCCGATGCCGATAACGGATACTTTCACCAGTCCCGATTCGTTCTGGACGACATCGTAGCCGATCTTCTCCTTATGGTCGCCGAGCACCTTGATCGCCTTCTCGACGTCGCCCGACGGCACGGTGAAGGTCATGTCGGTCTTCGAGCCGTCCTCGGAAATATTCTGGACGATCATGTCGACATTGATATGGGATTCGGCAAGCGGCCCGAAGATCGCGGCGGAGACGCCCGGCCGGTCGGCAAGACGGCGAAGCGAGATCTGAGCCTCATCCTTGGCATAGGCGATGCCGGTGACTACTTCCTGTTCCACGATTTCATCCTCGTCACAAATCAGCGTTCCGGGCGGGTTCAACAGATCGCCCATGCCCGGAGCATCGGGATCTTCGAAAGACGAGCGCACGAAGGTACGCACCTTGTGCACCATGGCAAGCTCGACGGAGCGCACCTGCAGCACCTTGGCACCGAGCGAGGCCATCTCAAGCATTTCCTCGAAGGCGATCTTCTTCAGCCGGCGCGCCTGCGGCACGATGCGCGGATCGGTCGTATAGACGCCGTCGACATCAGTATAGATATCGCAGCGATCCGCTTTGACAGCTGCCGCGATGGCGACGGCCGACGTGTCCGATCCGCCGCGCCCGAGCGTGGCGAGGCGGTTGTCAGGCCCCAATCCCTGGAAGCCGGCGATGACGGCGACTTGTCCCTCGCCCATCCGCTTGATGATGTCGGAACCGTCGATCTCAAGGATGCGCGCCGCGCCATGGGCGTTGTCGGTGCGGATCGGGATCTGCCATCCCTGCCAGGAGCGCGCATTGATATCCATCGCCTGCAATGCGATGGCGAGCAGCCCCGAGGTCACCTGTTCGCCGGAGGCGACCACGGCATCATATTCGCGTGCGTCGTAAAACGGAGAATTGGCGCCGATCACCTTCGGCATGCCCTGCACCCAGCCGACCAGCTCATTGGTCTTGCCGGACATTGCCGAGACCACCACCGCCACCTCGTGGCCGGCATCGACTTCGCGTTTCACGTGGCGGGCAACGTTCTTGATGCGGTCCAGGTCAGCGACGGACGTGCCGCCGAATTTCATTACGATGCGTGCCATATGCCTCTACCACGACTGGCGCCGGAGAGCGGAAACCCGGACCCGGCATCACGAAAGCTCTGGGGCGGACCGCTTGGCGAAAAAGCAGGGTTTCCAATTTTGGAACCGCTCTAAAGCCCAGGCCCTGAGGGCCCCAAGTTGCGGCGTCTCTTAGCGAGTTTGGCGGGGGGAGGCAAGCGCGCAGGATAAAAGCATTGCCGAGCCGCCTGCGTGCTGTCTCTCCTCCGGTCCCCGCCCCTTGACTTATGCGCCCGATCGTCCGACTTCACATCTCACGAACGAAGGAGTGGACGATGACGGAAACCGCCAGAAGCACGATCGACCAGAGCGAAGTGGACCGCTTCTCGGCGATGGCGGCGGAATGGTGGAGCCCGACCGGTAAGTTCAAGCCGCTGCACAAATTCAATCCCGTCCGCCTCGCCTATATAAGAGACAAGGCCTGCGAGAATTTCGGCCGTGACCCGAAGAGCGCCCGTCCCCTCGAGGGGCTGCGCGTGCTCGATATCGGTTGCGGCGGCGGCCTCCTGTCCGAGCCCGTCGCCCGCATGGGCGCCTCGGTGGTCGGCGCCGATCCCTCAGAGAAAAATATTGGCATCGCCTCGACCCATGCGAAGGCCTCCGGTGTTTCGGTCGACTATCGTGCCGTCACCGCCGAGGAGCTCGCCGATGCCGGCGAGACTTTCGATATCGTCTTGAACATGGAAGTGGTCGAACATGTCGCTGACGTCGAATTCTTCACGACGACCTGCGCGAAAATGGTCCGCCCCGGCGGGCTGATCTTCGTCGCCACCATCAACCGCACGATGAAGGCTGCGGCGCTCGCCATCTTCGCCGCCGAGAACATTTTACGCTGGCTGCCGCGCGGCACCCACCAGTATGAAAAGCTGGTGCGCCCCGAAGAGCTGGAAAAGCCTCTGGCGGCAAGCGGTCTTGAAATCACCGATCGCACCGGCGTCTTCTTCAATCCGCTGTCGAACCAATGGAACCTGTCCCGGGATATGGATGTGAATTATATGCTTCTGGCGAAGCGGCCGGCATAACTGCGCGATCGGTTAGTCGGCTACACTTTCAGTGTTTGAACACGGGCAAGCAGATCCTTTTGGGTTTCGGCATTGCGCGCGGCAAGCTCCTTGACCCGACGGCGATCGATTATCATCTCGGCTCCATCAGGCCCATAAGGCTGCTTGAACGTAAAAGCGCGAGGGCCTGGCCCGTGATCGGCGAGATATTCGAGGCGTTCGACGCCCTCCTGCCAATCCGGCCGATGATGTGGCGACACCCACCACAGAACCAGCGGCGGCCATGTCTGTTTCAGATTCCAGTTGCGGGCGTGTTTCAGCGCCTCGGCATGTACGCCGTTGTAGGTAAAGGCCATCAGGCACTCGATATCGGTCCAGATCGAAAGGGAGGAGGGCGCGGACGTAAAGCCGCTGCCCTCAATATATCGGGGAAAGACCTGAACGCCCCAGCTTCTGGCTCCTGGATAACCGGCATAGCCGGAGCGCCCAATGAAGCCGCACGCACGCGCGGCGGCTTCGAAATTCAAAGGTTCGCGGAGAACGAAGCCTTCGACCGCTTCACTTTCGGCAGGCGCGACGTGCAGGCCGAAATTGTAGAAGGCCAGTCGCGCGGACTGCATCTCAGTTCACATCCTCCGGCAGTACCGGGATGGCCGCGATTTCGATACCCTCTTCCACAAGCGCTTGCGCCTCGTCGACCGTTGCCTGGCCAATGATGCCCCGGGCCTCCGCTTCGCCGTAATGGATCTTGCGGGCTTCCTCGGGAAACTTCACGCCGACATCCTCGGAATTGGCTTTGACGGCTGCGACGGCCTCTTTCAGCTTTTCGAAGGCCTCCCGGCGCATCGCATCCATCGCCAGCGTCTGCCTCTCGTCCTTCTTGCGCGCGGTCGATACCGAAGGCGCCATCAGGAGCTTGGAAATGGCGGCGGAATGGCAGACGGGACAGGTCAAAAAACCGGTCTCGATCTGACGGTCGAAATCGGCGCTTTCCGAAAACCAGCCTTCGAAATCATGGGCATTGTCACAGGTAAGGGAATAACGGATCAAGCCGCGACGCCTCCCGCGACTGCCACCACGATCTTCTCGACCGAGAATTCCCGACCATTCTTCAGGTTCGGGATCTTGTCATGGGCGGCCTTGACCGCGCCGGGGTCGATTTCCGCGATGATGACTGCCTCGCCGGTGCCCTCGGCCGAGGCCAATACCGTGCCCCAGGGGTCTATGATCATCGAATGGCCGAAGGTCTCGCGTCCGTCTTCGTGCCGGCCCGCCTGCGCGGCGGCAATGATGAAGACGCCATTCTCGATCGCACGTGCCCTGAGGAGGATCTCCCAATGCGCCTCCCCGGTCTGCTTGGTGAACGCGGCAGGAACCGTCATCACCTCAGCGCCGGCAACGGCTTGGGCGCGAAAGAGCGCCGGGAACCGAACGTCGTAACAAATGGCAAAGCCCATTTCCGCGAAGGGCAGTGACAAGACACGCGCTTCCGAGCCGGCTGTGTAGGCGGCGCTTTCGCGCCAGCTCTCGCCGTTGTCGAGGTCGACGTCGAACATATGGATCTTGTCGTAACGATTGAGAATCCCGCCGTCGGGACCGAAGAGAAAGCCGCGATTGGCAATCTTGCCGTCGGCGAGCGCAATGGCCGTCGAACCGACATGCATATAGATGCCGAGCTCCCTGGCAAGCTCAGCGCCGGTCTTGACGATGATGTCATGCGTCTCATCGGCCAGCACGGCGCGTGCCGCTGCGCGGTCGCGCTGCAGCATGCCGGTCATTTCGGGCGTCTGCACATAGGTCGCGCCCTGGGCTGCCGCTTCACGTACCAGCCGTGCCATGGAGGCTGCGTTCGTCACCGGATCGACCCCGGAGCACATCTGAACGGCGGCGGCTTTGAAGCTCATCGGTTCGCCCTCAGGCCGCCAGCATCGGATCGAGCTTGCCGGCCCGATCGAGCGCAAAGAGATCGTCGCAACCGCCGACGTGGTCGACCCCGATGAAGATTTGCGGAAAGGTGGTGCGTCCGTTCGACTTGCCAATCATTTCCTGCCGAAGATCCGGCGAGAAAGTCGCATCGTGCTCGACATATTCGACGCCCTTTTCTTCGAGAAGGGACTTGGCGCGGGTGCAATAACCGCAGAACTGGCGTGTATAGATTGTGACGGGTACCATGATATCTCCAGACGGATGCCGGGTATTTTCTGTCATATAGGCTCGGAAAGAGCCCTTGCAAAGGTCAAAACCGTGATATCGGCAGCCCCTGCCTTGCGCAGCGTCCGGCTTGCAGCAGCAACCGTCGCCCCTGTCGTATAGACGTCGTCGACGAGCACGATACGCTTTCCGAACACATCGTTTTCAGAACCCTTGGCAATCGCAAAGGCGCCTCTGACATTGTCCTCGCGCGCCTTCGCACCGAGACCGACCTGCTGACTGGTGCGCTTGACGCGGATAAGGGTAGCTGCCAGCAGCGGCTTGCCGGAGAGCCCCGCCATATGGCGGGCAAGCTCGGCCGCCTGGTTGAACTTGCGCGCCAGCATGCGGGTGCGGTGCAGCGGCACCGGGATCAGCCCGTCACAGTTTTCAACGGTCCCGTCGGAAGCGCGCAGCATCCAGGCGGCCATCATCGGCGCCAGATCGGTGCGATCGCGATATTTGAGACCGTGAACGAGATCGCGGACCGCATGGTCGTGGGTCGCCGCCGAACGCAGCCGGTCGAAGGACGGCGGATTGGCGATCGCCTCGGCGCTGAGGATGCCGGCGCCGAGATCATGCGAGAAGGGAACGCCGAGCACCTCGCAATAGGGCCGTTCGATGAAGCGGATGCCGGACCAGCATTTCGCGCAGAGGCCGCGATGGCCGCTGGTCGAAACACCGCAAACTGAACAGGCTGGCGGATAGAGGAAATCCGCAAGCACCGAAAAGGGCCGCAGAATGTGCGCGCGCAGGAGCTGTACCGATTGTCCAAGGTGGATCGACTTCATGCCGTCGAGACTAGCCTGTTCTCCGCGAAAGGAAAATCGCCTTGCTGCTTCAGCGGGGCGGGACTATGGACATCGCCATGGAAACGATCTTCGACAGAGCCCTGATCGCCGCACATCGCCATCGCGCGCTTGCCGCCAGCGATCCGAAAGCCGCCTTCCTGCTCGATGTCGCCGCCGAGGAAATGGCTGAAAGGCTTGCCGTCGTCGAGCGGCGCTTCGAGACGGCCGTCGAGCTGCACGGCGCGACAGGTGCTGCGGCCCGCGCTGCAATGGCGACCGGCAAGGTCGGCAGGATGATCCGCGTGGAAAGCGAAAAGGCCTATGCCGGGCCTGATGAAACCCTGATCGAGGCACCGCTCGAGGACGTGCCGCTAGAGCCGCAATCGGCGAACCTCATCCTTGCGCCGCTCAACCTGCATCTGACCAACGATACGCCAGGTGTTTTCATCCAGATCCGCCGCGCCTTGAAGCCGGATGGCCTGTTCCTGGCCGCGATCCCCGGCGCCGGCACGCTGCAGGAGCTGCGCGAAGTGCTGCTGGCAGCCGAAATCGAGATGACGGGCGGCGCAAGCCCGCGCGTCATTCCCCTCGCCGACGTGCGTGATGTCGGCAGCCTCCTGCAACGCGCCGGCTTCACCTTGCCGGTGATCGACGCAGAGAACTACACGGTACGCTACGACTCGCTCTTTCCGCTGATGCGGGACCTCCAGGCGATGGGCATGAGCAATCCGCTCGCCGCCCGCAGCCGCATGCCGCTGACGCGCGCCTTCTTCCTGCGCGCTGCGGAGATCTATGCCGAACGTTATTCCGATCCGGACGGACGCATCCGCGCGACCTTCTCGATCATCTATGTCTCGGGATGGGCTCCGCACGAAAGCCAGCAAAAGCCGCTGCAGCCGGGCTCCGCCAAGGCACGTCTTGCCGATGCGCTGAAGGTCGACGAGCACAAGCTCAGACAATAACCGCCGACGGCTTTGTCAATTCGCAGGCAGATTGTCGTTGATCACGTTGAAGACGTTCTGCAGGGCATTGGTGAAAATGCCGAGACCGGAAATGAGCGCGGTGCAAATGAGGGCGGCGATCAGGCCATATTCGATCGCCGTCGCACCTCTGTCATCTGCAAAAAATGCCTTCAAAAGACGCATTACCCCATCCTCTGCGTGAACCGACTGCAACAACAAATTCCCTGGCCATCAGGCGACGGCCGGCATTTTCAGCAACCGGCGCCGACCCCGTATCCCTGGACGACGCAGACCGAGCCCGGCGTATCCTGAAGGACGCTGCGGCGGATCGTATACCGCTTGCCGCTTTCGCTCTTCGGGATCGACCCCGTCGTCATCGTGTCGAATTCCGCCGGCGCGCTGGCAAAGACACTTTTTTTCGAGGAATCCGCAAGCATAGGCGTCAGAATGAGCGTAAGCGCCACCACTGCCGTGCCGAACAGAAGGGCGATATTGAGCGCACCCGTCCTGCGCGAGGCAGACGAAGCCCGTTCCTTTTCCCGGACAGCTTTCCAGAAATCATCGTCCATGACTCAAGCCTTTTAATACATGCACGCCAGATGCTTGATTGAGGCCGATCTTTGGCAGAAGGTGTTAAACGATCCATTAATATCCACAGGCGAAAACGGCGCTGCGCGATAATAATCAGGTAACGCTAAAGTAAATCCTGCAGCATCGGGATGAGCGGTTCGTCAGCCGGCGGCATCGGGTAGTCGCGCAACGCCTGCGGACGCACCCATTTCAGCGCCTGGCCCTCGCGCCCCACGGGAATGCCCTCATAACGCCGGCAGATATAAAGCGGCATCAGAAGGTGGAAGGTCTCGTAGGAGTGGCTCGCGAAGGTGAGCGGCGCAAGGCAGGCGATCTTGGTCTTGATGCCGAGCTCTTCCTCGAGTTCGCGCACCAGCGTTTCCTCCGGCGTTTCGCCGGATTCGACCTTGCCGCCGGGAAATTCCCACAGCCCGGCAAGCGACTTTCCCTCAGGCCGCTGTGCCAACAGGATCCGCCCGTCGGCATCGATCAGCGCGCAGGCGGCGACCAGCAATATCTTCCGGCCTGCCTCACTCATCGTGGCTCCCGCTGCCAATAGCAATAATGATAGGCATCGCGAAAGCCGAGGCGCTCGTAGAGGGCGATGGCCGGACGGTTGGAAAGCTTCACCTGCAGCCAAGCCGAGCGGGCGCTTCGCATGCGCGCCCAGCGCAGCGCCGAGGTCAGGATCTCTGTGCCGAGTCCCTCGCGCCGTCGCGTTTCGGAAACCGAAAGCGACATGATGCCGGCAAGGTCGTTGTCCTGGACGCAGAGCACCGTCGCAAGCGGGCCGTCCACTGCATTCTCGATCATGAACAGGCCCGACGGCGGCTTGATCGCCGAAATGATTTCGGCGAGCGCCGGTTTCAGCGTCGCCGGCGCCTGATCAACGGCAAGATTGGCGTCGACGAAACGGCCGACATCGTGCGTCGGCAGGTGATCGAGCGTATCCGGCAGCTCCGCCTCGGCCAGATCGCAGGTCATCACGACCGTCTCATCGAATTGCGTCCAGTCTTGCGCGCGCAGAAGATCGATCAGCACCGGCGAGGCAAGCGGCGTCTGTCGGACGACGGCGGCGCGGCCATAAGCCTCGAACTTCCGGCTCGCCTTTTCCAGGCGGATTTCAACGTCGCGATGATCCGAGGGATCGAGCGGCACGATGGAATTCAGCCGGTTGGACGGGTGGCCGGCCGTCAGCCGCACCTGCCAGCTGCCGTCATATTGCACGGATGCCGCCGGCCAGGCTCGGAAGCCGACGGCCTCCAGCCTGCGAACCAGCGGCAGATTTTGTTGGGAAATGGATGCCTGCGCCAATGAACGATCAGCTCCGATAGTCGCCGTTGATCGCAACATATTCCTTGGTGAGGTCGCAGGTCCAGACGGTTGCCGAACCTGTGCCGAGGCCGATATCGACTTTGACGGGGATATCCTGCGCCTTCATGACGTCAGAGGCGGCCTGCTCGGAATAATCGGGGTCGCGCTCGCCGTTGACGGCAACCCTGACGTCGCCGAACCAGATGGCCAGCCGGTCACGATCGGCCATCTCGCCCGATTTGCCGACGGCCATGACGATGCGGCCCCAGTTGGCGTCTTCGCCGGCGGCCGCCGTCTTGACCAGCGGCGAATTGGCGATCGAGAGCGCAATGCGCTTGGCAGCGGCATCGCTCTCGGCACCCGTCACCGTGATTTCGAGCATCTTGGTCGCGCCCTCGCCGTCGCGCACGACCTGCAGCGACAGGTCCTTCAGCACTTCGTTGAGGGCGGCGCGGAAGGCGGCAACGCGCGGGTCGTCGGCGCGTTCGATGCGGGCTTGGCCATCCTCCGCCGCCGCACCCGTTGCAAACAGCATCAGCGTATCAGAGGTGGACGTGTCGCTGTCGACGGTCATGGAATTGAAGGTCGGGCCGACGCCGTCGGACAGAAGCACCTGCAGCGCGGCGGGCGCGATATCGGCATCGGTGACGACGAAGGAAAGCATCGTCGCCATGTCCGGCGCGATCATGCCGGCGCCCTTGGCAATGCCGTTGATCGTCACTGTGACCCCGCCGATCTCGGCGCTGCGGGTCGAAACCTTCGGATAGGTGTCGGTCGTCATGATCGCCTTGGCGGCCTCGAACCAGAAATCGCTGGTCGCCTCCGCCTGCATTTGCTGCAGCACACCGGAAAACTTGGTGGCATCGAGCGGCTCACCGATGACGCCGGTCGAAGCCAGGTAAACTTCGTTTTCATCGCAGCCGACGGCAGCCGCGGCCGACTTCGCTGTCAGCGCGGTCGCCTGGCGGCCCTTCAGGCCGGTGAAGGCATTGGCGTTGCCCGAGTTGACGACGACGGCGCGCGCAGAACCATGAGGAAGGTTGGCGCGGCAGAAATCGACCGGAGCCGACGGGCACCTGGAGCGGGTGAAAACACCAGCCACGGCCGCAGGCTTGTCGAAGACCATCATCAGCACGTCGGTGCGGTTCTTGTATTTAATGCCGGCAGAAGCCGTCGCCATGCGCACGCCGCGCAGCGACGGCATGGAGGCGAAAGATTTCGGAGCGAGCGGGGAGACGGAACCGGACATGATGCGACACCTGCCAAAGAGCATTTCGAGGCGAAATCGGAACCGGTTCGCCGTCCGGAAATGCGACAACACGATAATAGTGAAGGGCCCGGAAAAACCGGGCCCTGATGCGAATATTACTGCTGCGGCGCCGGCGCGGCGGGCTCGCTGCCCGGCTCCGGCTGCTTGTTGGCTTCGTCGTAGCCCTTGCGCAGCGTCTCGTCCATAATCTCGACCTTGGCGGAGGTCTTCGCCTGGGCGAGAAGTGCAAGATACTTGTCGCGCATGACCAGCTGACGAACCTGATCCTGTACCTGCTCGAACGGCGGCGGAGCGGCGTCGCGCTTGTCCTCGACCTTGATCACATGATAGCCGAAGTCGGTCTTGACGGGCGTCTTCGAATAGGTGCCCTTTTCAAGCGCGAAGGCTGCGTCCTCGAATTCCTTGACCATGCGGCCGCGGGTGAAATAGCCGAGATCGCCGCCTTCCGACTTGTTCGGATCGGTGGACTTTTCCTTGGCGAGTTCGGCGAAATCCTTGCCGGCGTCGAGCTGCTTGATGATGTCCTTGGCCTCTTCCTCGGTCTTGACGAGGATATGGCGGGCGTGGACTTCCTCCTGCTTCGGCAGGGCCGCGACCTCCTTGTCGTAGCGCGCCTTGACTTCCTCGGGGGTCACGGTGTCGACGACATGCTTCTTGAAATAGGCATTGTGCAGCTCGCGATCGGCGAGATACTGCATGCGCTTCTTGAATTCATCGGTCTGGTCGAGCTTCTCGGCGATGGCGTCGGCTGCGAGCAGCTTCACATCGATGGCGGCCGACAGGGCTGCGACCTTCTTCTGCTCATCGGGCAGCTGCGCCAGCTGCGGATCGAGGTTGGCGACAGCGAGATCGAGTTCGGACTGATGGATTTCCAGGTTGCCGACCTTGGCGACGATAGCATCGTCAGCGAAGGCGGGCGCCTGGAGCGCAACAAAAGTTACAAATGCCAGCGCGGCGAATTTGTTGGTGCTCAACATGAAATACCCTTCACAGTTACATCGCCGGCTTCAGTGTGCCCTGAATCCAGCCCAAAATAGCCATCAACACCGGAATGTGGCCTTTCTGTATCCGCCAAATCCGTTGACATCATTCGACCCCCCTCTTATCTGTCACGCAACCTCGCGTCCAGAACAGTTTCCGGGCGTTTTAAGCTGCGCGCCTGATTTTCGGCTGGGCCGCCAATAAGAAACGCCGGGGATGAAATATTGAGAAAGGGCCAGTCACATGGTCAGCTTTGGCGGTATAGCCCGCAAGTTATTTGGATCGTCCAATGATCGCCGCGTGCGGTCGTATCAGCCGAACGTCACTGCCATCAACTCTATCGAAGAGAAGACGAAGGCCCTGACGGACGAGCAGCTCGCGGCAAAGACGGCGGAATTCCGCGCGCTTCTGGCCGAGGGCAAGACGCTCGACGACATCCTGGTTCCCGCCTTTGCGGTGGTGCGCGAGGCCTCGCGCCGCGTTCTCGGCCTGCGACCTTTTGACGTACAGCTGGTCGGCGGCATGATCCTGCATTCGAATGCGATCGCCGAGATGAAGACCGGCGAAGGCAAAACCCTCGTCGCCACCCTGCCGGTCTATCTGAACGCGCTTTCCGGCAAGGGCGTGCACGTCGTCACCGTCAACGATTACCTCGCTCAGCGCGACGCCGCGACCATGGGCCGCGTCTATGGCTTCCTCGGCATGACCACGGGCGTCATTGTCCACGGCCTCTCCGATGAGGAGCGCCGCGCGGCCTATGCCTGCGACATCACCTACGCCACCAACAATGAACTCGGCTTCGATTATCTGCGCGATAACATGAAGTATGAGAAGAACCAGATGGTCCAGCGCGGCCACAATTTCGCGATCGTCGACGAAGTGGATTCGATCCTCGTCGACGAGGCGCGCACACCGCTGATCATCTCCGGTCCCCTCGACGACCGCTCCGAACTCTACAATACGATTGACGCCTTCATTCCGCTGCTGGCGCCCAGCGATTATGAGATCGACGAGAAGCAGCGCTCCGCCAACTTCTCCGAGGAAGGCACCGAGAAGCTCGAAAACCTGCTCCGTCAGGCCGGCTTGCTCAAGGGCAACGCGCTTTACGACATCGAGAACGTCGCGATCGTCCACCACATCAACAACGCACTCAAGGCCCACAAGCTCTTCCAGCGCGACAAGGACTATATTGTCCGCAACGATGAAGTGGTCATCATCGACGAGTTCACCGGCCGCATGATGCCGGGCCGGCGTTATTCGGAAGGTCAGCACCAGGCGCTCGAAGCCAAGGAAAGGGTGCAGATCCAGCCGGAAAACCAGACGCTCGCCTCGATCACCTTCCAGAATTACTTCCGCATGTACGACAAGCTCGCCGGCATGACCGGTACGGCGCAGACGGAAGCGGAAGAATTCGGTAACATCTACAATCTCGACGTCGTCGAGGTTCCAACCAACCTGCCGATCAAGCGCATCGACGAGGACGACGAGGTCTACCGGACCTTCGACGAGAAGTTCAAGGCGATCATCGAGGAGATCCTCGACGCGCACAAGCGCGGTCAGCCGGTGCTCGTCGGCACCACTTCGATCGAAAAGTCGGAACTGCTCGCCGATCGCCTGCGCAAGCAGGGCTTTGACGACTTCCAGGTGCTGAATGCCCGCTACCACGAGCAGGAAGCCTATATCGTCGCACAGGCGGGCGTTCCGGGCGCCGTCACGATCGCCACCAACATGGCCGGCCGCGGCACCGACATCCAGCTCGGGGGCAATCTGGACATGCGCATCGAGCGCGAACTCGGCGAGGTCGAAGCAGGCCCCGAGCGCGACGCCAGGGTTCAGGCGATCATCGAGGAAATCAAGAGCCTCAAGGAAAAGGCGCTTGCAGCCGGCGGTCTCTACGTGATCGCCACCGAACGCCACGAGAGCCGGCGCATCGACAATCAGCTGCGCGGCCGCTCCGGCCGTCAGGGCGACCCGGGCCGCTCGAAATTCTACCTTTCGCTTCAGGACGACCTGATGCGCATCTTCGGTTCCGACCGCATGGACAGCATGCTGACCAAGCTCGGCCTCAAGGAGGGCGAGGCGATCGTCCATCCCTGGATCAACAAGGCCCTCGAGCGCGCGCAGAAGAAGGTCGAAGCCCGCAACTTCGATATCCGCAAGAACCTTCTGAAGTATGACGACGTTCTCAACGATCAGCGCAAGGTGATCTTCGAACAGCGCCTGGAACTGATGGAATCGACCAATATCTCCGAGACCGTCTCCGACATGCGCCGCGAAGTGATCGAGGATCTGGTCGACAAGCACATTCCGGAGCGCGCCTATGCCGAGCAATGGGATGCCGTCGGCCTGAAGACCGCCGCCGCCAACATCCTGAACCTCGACCTGCCGATCGAGGACTGGGTGAAGGAAGAGGGCATCGGCGAGGACGATATCCGCGAGCGCCTGACACAGGCCTCCAATGCCACCTTCACGGAAAAGGCCGAGCGTTTCGGCGACGACATCATGCATTATGTCGAGCGCTCGATCGTCATGCAGACGCTCGACCATCTCTGGCGCGAGCACATCGTCAACCTCGATCATCTGCGCTCCGTCATCGGCTTCCGCGGCTACGCCCAGCGCGATCCGCTGCAGGAATACAAGTCGGAAGCCTTTGAACTCTTCACCGGGCTGCTCAATAATCTGCGTGAAGCAGTCACCGCCCAGCTGATGCGCGTCGAGCTGGTGCAGCAGGCGCCTGCCGAGCCGGAACCGCCGCTGATGCAGGCCCATCACCTGGATCCGACGACCGGCGAGGATGATTTCGCGCCGATCTACCAGGCCTCCGAAGTCATCATCTCGCCTGAGAACCGCAATCCTGACGACCCCGCCACTTGGGGCAAGGTCGGCCGCAACGAGGCCTGCCCCTGCGGCTCCGGCAAGAAATACAAGCATTGCCACGGCGCCTTCGAACAGGTCTGAGCCAAATCCCATCCATCCCCAAATGCCGCCTTCGGGCGGCATTTTCTTTTCTGCGGCAAGACGGGAAAACCGGCATTCCGGCCTCGGCGGCGAGGCTGATCCGGAACCGTTTCTTAACCCTGATCTGTCAAGACTTCGCGGACGATTTGCCTGACCTTTAGAGTTTTGCGTGTTCATCATGGCAGTCATAGAAACAGCGGAGAAGATGCTGCCCGCGGGCCTGCGCCCGATCGGCAGCCGTACGCTGCGCATGCTTGCAGCCCTGCTCACCGAACGCGGCGAGAAGGCGGCCGCCCAGCGCATGGCGCTGACGGCCTTTTCGATCCGTATTCTCAGCGCCGCTCTCGCCTTCATATCCCAGATCGTGCTCGCCCGGCTGATGGGCGAATATGAATACGGCATCTTCGTCTTCGTCTGGGTGCTGGTCGTCGTCTTCGGCGATCTTTCCTGCCTCGGCTTTCAGACCGCGATCATCCGTTTCCTGCCGCAATACCGGGCGACGGGCGCGTTCGAGGAAATCCGCGGCCTCACCGGCACGGCGCGCATTTTCGCGCTGCTTTCCGGCACAGTGGTGCTTACCGCCGGCATGCTCGGGCTGCATTTCTTCGGCGATATGATCGAGACCTATTACCTCGTCCCGATCTTCCTCGGCCTGTTTGCGATGCCGATGATCGCGCTCGGAGACATTCTGGAAGGCACGTCGCGGGCAAACCACTGGCCGGTGATGGCGCTGAGCCCGGTTTATATCGTCCGCCCGATCCTCATCATCGCCTTCATGCTGATTGCGATAGCCTTCGGCGCCCCGCATACATCAGTCACCGCCATGCAGGCAGCGCTCGCCGCCACCTTCGTCACCGCCGTCGGCCAATACTGTGCCACGCTTTATCGTCTTCGCCGGCATTATGACGAAGGCCCGCGCAAGGTCGATTTCCTCGCCTGGATCAGCGTGGCCTTCCCGATCTTCCTGATTGAAGGCGTGAGCTTCCTGCTCACCAATTCCGATGTCGTCGTCGTCGGCATTTTCCTCGAGCCGCACGATGTCGCGATTTATTTCGCCGCCGCGAAGACGATGGCGCTGGTGCATTTCATCAATTTCTCCGTCAAGGCCGCCGCCGGCCCGCGCTTCTCCTCGATCATTGCCGGGGGCGATCACGCCCAGCTTGCCGCCGCCGCCGCCGACGCCGCCCGCTGGACATTCTGGCCGGCGCTCGGCGTCGGCCTTGCCGTGCTAGCGGCCGGTCACCTGCTGCTGTCGCTCTTCGGCGGCGCCTTTACATCGGGTTATCTGGTGATGGCGATCCTGCTTGTCGGCATCCTCGCCAAGTCGCTGGTCGGCCCAGCCGAAACGCTGCTGATGATGGCCGGCAGACAGAACCTCTGCGTCGCGCTCTATGCCGGCGCATTGACTGCCAATATCGGCCTCAACCTTGCTTTGATCCCACACTACGGCATCGAAGGTACCGCAGTCGCCACAGCCTCGGCCATGGCGGTCGAGGCGATTCTTCTGCATATCGCCGTGCGCCGTACGCTCGGCATTGTGCTCTTCGCCTTCGCCAGCCCCTCCGCCGCAACGCCAGAAATGAGAGTTCGATAGATGGTGCGCCTTCCCCCCGTCACCGAAAGCACCGACAGCATCGCCAATCGGATGGTGCATGATCTCGCCGCATTGAATTTTGAAGCGCCGCAGGCCGAGGCCCGCGCCGAGATCGGCCGGCCAGGGCGCGAGCTCTGCCTCTATCCCGGCAAGCTCGGCTACGAGCTGCAGGAAGAACTCGACTTCCTCTCCAACCGGGCGATGGAACCGAACGTCTTCTTCTCCGGCCGCTTTCTCGCCCCCGCCATGCCGCGGCTCGAAGACCGGCAGGTGAACTTCGCTCTCATCCGTGACCACGGCGCCGGCCGCAGCCGCATGCGCTTCCTCATGCCGTTTTCGGTCGATAAGCCCGGCTTTGCCGTCGGCCCGTCGATCATCCGCGGCTGGTCGAACAGCTTCGGCCCGCTCGGCACGCCTCTCGTCGATAGCGAGGACGCCGCCGAAACCCTCGACAATTTCTTCGAGGGACTGACCATCCAGGATCTCAATCTGCCCGGCACGCTGGTTCTGCCGGATCTGAGATTGAACGGCATTTTCGTGCGCATGGCCAAGGCCGTGGCGCTCAGCCGCAACCTGCCGCTTACCGTGACCAACCCCTACCTGCGCCCGATGCTGCAGAGCGAGGAAGAGGCGCCGGCCTATCTCAACAAGACCGTCTCCTCCTCGCATATGCGCGAGATGCGCCGTCAATGGCGCCTGCTGGAGGAACAGGGAACGGCGGTCTATGCCGTCGCCCGCCAGCCGCGCGAAATCCACGTCCGCTTCGAGGAGTTTCTGGCGATGGAAGCCGGCGGCTGGAAGGGCAAGCGGCGGAGCGCCCTCGTCACCGACCGGTATCACACCGCCTTCGCCCGTGAGGCCGTCTCGAACCTTGCCGCCGTCGATGCCGTGCGCATCCACACGATCGACCTCAATGGCAAGGCAATCGCCGCCGTGGTCGTCCTGATGATGGGCGGCGAGGCCTATACCTGGAAGACCGCCTACGACGAGAACTATGCCCGCTATTCGCCGGGCAAGCTCCTGATGAGCGAACTCACCGAATGGCATCTCGACGACGCCAATATCGTGCGCTCCGATTCCTGCGCCGTCTCCGACCATCCGATCATGAGCCGCTTCTGGCAGGAGCGCGAGGAAATGGGAACGCTGGTGATCGGGCTTACGCAGAACGGCGACCGCGACATGCGCCAGGTCGCAGCCCAGCTTCATATGTATCGCAGCACCCGCAATATGGCGAAGATGCTGCGCGAGAAGATCATGTCGCTTGCGGGGCGAAGCTAACCTTCCGCCGCCGCCTTTTCGCGGAGCAACCGGCGGATCACCTTGCCGGTGGTCGTCAACGGCAGGGACTCGATGAATTCCACCTCGCGCGGATATTCATGCATCGAAAGCCGCATCTTCACCCATTCCCTGATATCGGCGGCCAGCGCCTCGCTTGGGGAATGGCCGGGCGACAGCACGATATAGGCCTTGACGATCTCGGTGCGCACGGCATCGGGCTTGCCGACGGCGGCTGCAAGCTGCACGGCAGGATGGCCGAGCAGGCAATCCTCGATTTCGGCCGGGCCGATACGATATCCCGACGAGGTGATGACGTCGTCGTCGCGGCCTTCGAAGGTGACGTAACCGTCTTCGTCCTGCCGGCCGATGTCGCCGGTGAGCAGCCAGTCCTTGACGAATTTCCTCTCGGTCGCCGCAGCATCGTTCCAATAGCCGAGGAACATGACCGGATCGGGACTGGCGATGGCGATCTGTCCCGGTTCGCCCGCTGGCAATTCCCTGCCCGTCTCATCGACAATCGCGACGCGGTGCCCCGGCACCGCCCGGCCGATCGCGCCGGCCTTGGTCACGCCATATGCACCACTCGACGACAGCACGAAATTGCATTCCGTCTGGCCATAGAATTCGTTGACAGTGATGTCGAGCGCGCGTCGCGCCCACTCGTAAGTCTCACGCCCCAGCGCCTCCCCTGCCGAACCGATGGTGCGCAGCACCAGATCATATTTTGAGCGTGGATCGGCAACGGACCGCATCAGCCGCAACGCCGTCGGCGGAATGAAGGCGTTGCGCACCTTCATCTCGGCCATGATCCGATAGGCCATGTCGGCATCGAATTTCTGCGCCGGCGAAGAGACGACGGGAACGCCGAGCAAAAGGCTCGGCAGCAGGGCGTTGAGCAAGCCGCCCGCCCAGGCCCAGTCCGAGGGCGTCCAGACCTTGTCGCCGGCCTGCGGGAAACCTTCATGGGCAAACTGCATACCCGGGATATGGCCGGGCAAAACACGATGGCCATGCAGCGCGCCTTTGGGCGGCCCCGTCGTGCCCGATGTAAAGATCATCAGCACCGGATCGTCGGGACCTGTTTCGGCGACTTCGAAGATGGAGGGATGAGTATCCACCAGTTCGGCAAAGGCAGATGCGTCGTCATTTTTTCCGTCGATACCGACGACGTGTTTCAGCATCGGCAGGCGGTCGCGGATCTGACGGATGCGCTCTAGGCCGAAGCCATTGGTGACGACGGCCGCCGCACCCGCTGCTTTCAGCCGATATTCCAGCGCCTCGACGCCGAAGAGCAGCGCCAGCGGCAGCGCGATTGCACCCATCTTGTAGATCGCCACATGCGCGATCACCGTCTCGAAGGATTGCGGCAATAGCAGCGCGACGCGGTCCCCGCGTTCGATCCCAAGCGAAACCAGTGCATTTGCGAAAGCCGAGGAATCGTCGGCAAGCGCGCGATAGGTCATCGTGCGGTGATGGCCATCCGGGCTGAAATGCTCGAGACAGACTCGCTCGGGCGCCCGGGCGGCCCAGTCGTCGCTGACCGCGCGGCCGATGTTGAAGTTCTCAGGAATCCGCCACGAGAAATCGCGATAGAGATCGTCGTAGCGATCATGGGGCGGCAGTATCATAGGCAAAATCCAGTGAATGCTGCAGCAGCTAACACCTTGTGCTGCAATTGCGCAAGCGGCCGACGGGACGCGATGACAAGCACTGCTGCAGGTCATCACGGATTGTTGCGCACGTGAGGGAACAAATTCTTCGCCAGGCGCGCTGCGACTTTCGCCGTCCCGCACTAGATCATGGAAAGCGGCAGGGGATCACGGGAATTCATCACGGAGTCGTTTCATGGAATATGTAAAGTTTGGGAAGACCGGCCTCGAAGTGTCGAAAATCTGCCTGGGATGCATGACCTTTGGCGATCCAGGCCGCGGCAACCATGCCTGGAGCCTCAGGGAGGAGGAAAGCCGAACGATCATCAAACAAGCGATCGATCTCGGCATCAATTTCCTCGATACGGCCAATACCTATTCCAACGGTTCTTCCGAGGAGATCGTCGGCCGCGCCATTCGGGATTTCGCCAAGCGCGAGGACATCGTGCTGGCGACCAAGGTGTTCAACCGCATGCGGCCGGGGCCGAACGGCGCCGGCTTGTCGCGCAAGGCGATCTTCGACGAGATCGACAACAGCCTGCGCCGCCTCGGGACCGATTACGTCGACCTCTACCAGATTCACCGCTTCGACTACACGACGCCGATCGAAGAAACGCTCGAAGCGCTGCACGACGTCGTCAAATCAGGCAAGGCGCGCTATATCGGCGCTTCCTCCATGTATGCGTGGCAATTCGCCAAGGCGCTCTATGTCTCCAGGCTGAACGGCTGGACCGAATTCGTCAGCATGCAGGACCACCTGAACCTGCTCTACCGCGAGGAAGAGCGCGAAATGCTGCCGCTGTGCGAGGATCAGAAGATCGCCGTCATTCCCTGGAGCCCGCTCGCCCGCGGCCGCCTCACCCGCGACTGGGACGAGACGACGGCACGCAGCGAAACCGATGAATTCGGCAAGACGCTCTACACGCAGTCCATTGACGCCGACCGCAGGATCGTCGAGGCGGTGGCGCAAATCGCCAAGGCCCGCGGCATATCACGCGCTCAGGTCGCGACCGCCTGGATTCTGCAGAAAAGCACAGTCACCGCCCCGATCATCGGCGCGTCCAAACCGAACCATCTGGCGGACGCCGCCGCGTCTCTCTCGGTCAAGCTGACAACCGAGGAAATCGCCGCACTGGAAGCGCCCTACATCCCCCACGCCGTTGCAGGCTTCAAATAGCCTCCACCCGCTCCGGCTTTCAAATATCGCGTCAAATCCCGCTTCGTCCATGCGGAGAGGGAAATCGAAACCGTACTTTCGGCAAGTGAGATTATGTCCGGCCAGGATCGAGCTGCCGGCGCATTGTCACCAGGAATTGCTCGGCAAGCGCCCTGTCTTCGACCGCGCGGGCAAGGATGACTGCGCCCATCATTGATGAAAGCGTCGTGGCGGCATTGGCGCGACGTTCTCCATCATTTTCGCCGGGAACAATATCGGCGAGCGTGTCGACCAACGCGGAAAGCCCATGGCTGAAAATCTCTCGAACCGCCCCGTGGCTGCGGCTCACCTCCTGGATCAGTGTCGCGAAAACGCAGCTGCCGCCGGGATCGTCGACTGTGCGCCAATGGATATAGTGATCGAGAAGCGCTTGCAGCGGCCGCTCCGGTGAGCTCGCGATATGCTCCTTCCAGCGCTCTTCCACCCTGTCGATGAGCTTGCGGCTGACCTCGAGCGCCAGGTCGTCTTTCGAGCTGAAGTGGCCGTAAAAGCCGCCATGCGTCAGTCCAGCCGCTTTCATGATGTCGGCGACGCCGACACCATCAAAACCGTTCTCGCGAAAAAGCACGCCGGCAACGCTTAGAATCTTCTCACGGTTTTCGGCAAATTTCTCGCGGCTGACCCGCATTGTCGTCTCCAGAAATAGTCGCTTGACAAAATATATGACGTCCATCATCAATAGGCAAGAAATATGATGACCATCATGTAAATTGCTCTCTCCTATCTTCCCGAAGCTGAATTCTAACGGATTGTGCTCATGGTTTCCGCAGCTCTCGCCTCCTCCCTTGCCCGGCGCAACATCCATTACGGCTGGGTCGTCGTTGCCGCCACCTTCCTCACCATGCTGGTGACGGCGGGCGCCATGGGCGCCCCCGGCGTTCTCATCAAGCCGCTCCAGGACGAGTTCGGCTGGGAAACATCGCAGATTTCCTCCGCGCTTGCGATCCGCCTGATCCTTTTCGGTTTCATGGGCCCGTTCGCCGCCGCCTTCATGAACTATTTCGGCGTCCGCAAGGTCATCGTCTTTGCGCTGGCCCTGATCGGCTCAGGCTTTATCGGCTCGCTGTTCATGACCAAGCTTTGGCATCTGCTGGCGCTCTGGGGCATCGTTGTCGGCTTCGGCACCGGCCTGACGGCCATGGTGCTGGCGGCGACGGTCTCCACGCGCTGGTTCGTCAAGCATCGCGGCCTCGTCGTCGGTATGCTTTCGGCAAGCTCTGCGACCGGACAGCTCGTCTTCCTGCCGCTGATGGCGGAACTTACCGAACGCTACGGCTGGCGCGCCACCGTATTCTTCGTCTGTGCAATGATTATGGTAGCCGCCCTTCTCGTCCTCCTCTTCATGCGTGACCGTCCCTCGGACGTGAACCTGCCCTCCCTCGGAGAGACTCACATCGCGCCTGCCCCGGCCGCCACCACACTCGGCGCGGCACTGATGACGCCGATCACCACCCTTCGCGAAATCTCGACGACCTCGACCTTCTGGATCCTCTTCGCCACCTTCTTCATCTGTGGCCTCAGCACCAATGGCCTGATCCAGACCCATTTTGTCACCCTCTGCGGCGATTTCGGCATCGTCCCGGTGGCTGCCGCCAGCGTGCTCGCTGTCATGGGCATCTTCGATTTCTTCGGCACGATCGGCTCCGGCTGGCTGTCCGACAGGTTCGACAATCGCTGGCTGCTGTTCTGGTACTACGGTCTGCGCGGCCTCTCGCTGCTCTATCTGCCCTTCAGCAATTTCAGCTTTTACGGCCTCTCCATCTTCGCCGTCTTCTACGGCCTCGACTGGATCGCCACCGTGCCGCCAACGGTCAAGATCGCCGCCGACCGCTTCGGCCGCGAAAAGGTCGGCCTCGTCTTCGGCTGGGTCTTTGCCGGCCATCAGCTCGGCGCCGCCACCGCCGCCTATGGCGCCGGCCTCTCGCGCACCGAGCTTTCGAGCTACCTGCCAGCCTTCTTCGTCGCGGGCGCCTTCTGCCTGCTGGCATCGATCCTGGCGATTACGCTGAAGAAATCCGGCCTGACCAATCCCGTGCCGGCCGCCGCGCATTGATATTGCAAGCATCCGGCCTCGAAACGAGGCCGGATCTCTCTACCCAATCAGTCTGATAACTTCACTCGCGAGTCTTGCGCGCCGGCGCGCTCGCATGTTAGACAGCCGCCCGTCGGTATCCGTTGCCCCATTGGCGGAATTGGTAGACGCGCTCGACTCAAAATCGAGTTTCGAAAGAAGTGCTGGTTCGACCCCGGCATGGGGCACCAGCCTTCGCTCTGCAGGCCGAAGAGAGCAGCTAAGCGAAGGCAGAGTGGTTCGACAACGCTCCGCTTAGCTGCACATCATCTTCGCAACCAAGAAACTACTTGTTCTTCAACAGCCACATCTTGCCGGCCATGGTGATGCCATAGACGTCCTTTGATGCGTCATCGTCCAAGTGCCGTCTCTCGAGGAAACCCGGCTCGTTCAACTCACCCAGCGTCTTTGCGGTGACCGACTTCACTTTCTGAGGTCGCTCCTTCCACCGGTCGGATTTTGCATAGGTCACCGTCGCGTTCTGGTGCGTCCATTTGTTGGCCGGCTGAGGGTAAAGATCTCCATCCCGCGCGAGTTTGAGTGCGGCGATCTGGGATGGCGTAAGTTCAATCATACTGAAAAATCCTGTGTGGGAGGTGTTTGCGCTGGGAACGCGCTTCTACCAAAGGCGCGCTCATAGCACCTACAAACGATTTCCACCACCACATCGACGTCTCCGCGCCGAAAAGACGAAAACCCGGCTCGCAAGGGAGCCGGGCTTCGTGATTGTCGCCTATCTCGATTAATAGCAGCGACGGACCGTCCTGGTGACTTCACCTTCGTCGGTCTGGCGGGTCACACTGCGGGTTTCGCAGCCGTCGTCGCGGTAGCGGCGGTGATCACGTTCGCGCACGGCGCCGAATGTGATGCCGCGATCACTGATGGTGACGCCGGGCCGGACCCGCTCATGGCGATAATCGTCGCCATAGGAATGCTCCCTGACATAGACGCTGTCGGCGACAGCAGGCGCGGCAAAAGAGCAGGCGGCAAGGGCCGCAACAGTACAGTTCAGGATTATCTTTCGCATCTCATTTCTCCTTCTCCTGATGAAAGGGCAACGTGACAGGACGCAAGTCGTTCCAACATTGGCGACGGGCAAGCATGCGGGGAGCGACAGCCTGATTGTCCAAAATCAACTGTTTAATTTTGCTTGCGCTTCGTACAGAGTGGCGGCCGTTATCACGGGGAAGAAGTAGACGTGCATCAGGAAGTAGGGCTCATCGCAACGGTTGCCGTCAGTTTCGTTTTCGCGGCGGTTCTCGGTTACGGCGCCGATAGGCTTCGGCTGCCGCCGCTCGTCGGCTATCTGATGGCCGGCATCCTGATGGGGCCGTTCACGCCGGGCTTCGTCGCCGATACCGCCCTTGCCGGCCAGCTTGCCGAAATGGGCGTCATCCTTCTGATGTTCGGCGTCGGCCTGCATTTTTCCGCTTCTGACCTGCTCGCCGTACGCGGCATCGCCATACCGGGCGCGATCGGGCGGATTATTCTCGCCACCTTGCTCGGCATCGGTCTCTGCAAGCTATTCGGCTGGAGCTTGGGCGCCGGCATCGTTTTCGGCCTCAGCCTGTCCGTGGCGAGCACCGTCGTTCTCCTGAAGGCGCTCGAGGAGCGCAACCTCGTCAACGCGCCGAGCGGGCGCGTCGCCGTCGGCTGGCTGATCGTCGAGGACCTAGCGATGGTGCTGGCGCTGGTTCTGCTGCCGGCGCTTGCAGAACTTCTGGGCGGCCACGCCGTAGATACGACCCACGGTCTCGGCGACTTGCCGCTGGCGCTGACGATCGCCCTGACGCTGCTGAAGGTGGTCGCCTTCGCAGCGATGGCGATCTTCCTCGGTCCCCGCATCGTCCCCTGGCTGTTGACGATGATCGCCCGCACAGGTTCGCGCGAGCTTTTCACGCTGACGGTTCTGGCGATTGCACTCGGTATCGCCTTTGGCTCCGCGGCAATCTTCGGCGTCTCCTTCGCGCTCGGCGCTTTTTTCGCCGGTGTCGTCATGAGCGAATCCCAGCTCAGCCATAGGGCGGCCGCCGATTCTCTGCCTTTGCAGAACGCCTTTTCCGTGCTGTTCTTCGTCTCCGTCGGCATGCTCTTCGACCCCTCGATCCTGGTGCGCCAGCCGCTGGCCGTGATCGGCGCGCTGGCGCTCATCATCCTCGGCAAGGGCATCATTACCTTCCTCATCGTCATGCTGCTCAGATATCCGATCGGCATGGGACTGACGCTGGCCGGCGGCCTTGCCCAGATTGGCGAATTTTCCTTCATTCTCGCCGGCCTCGGCGTGTCGCTCGGGCTCCTGCCGCAAGAGGGCCAGGATCTGATCCTTGCCGCCGCAATCCTGTCGATCACCCTCAATCCGATCGTGATCTTTTCGACCGACAGCCTGAAGAAATACATGCATTCGAAATGGCCGGTCCTCTGGGAAAATTACGGCAGGCGCAGGCAGAAGAAGCTCGGGAAAGAACTTGAAAAGATCAGGGCGCTCGGCGAGGAGCGCGAACGCCAGCATCAGCTAAAGATGCAGCAGCTGATCGAAACCTTTCCGTTGTTTGCCCAGGTTGACGAGGACGCACAGGAGGAGCTGCTGCTGCTCTTCAAGGCGAAATCCGCACCGCCCGGCGAACGGGTAATCCGCCGCGGCGACCGTGGCGACGGCATGTTTTTCATTTCTTCGGGCGCCGTGGAAGTGCGGCTTGCCAGCGGCGCGATCCGCCTGGAACCGGGCTCCTTCTTCGGCGAAATGGCGCTTCTGACCGGCGGACGGCGCAGCGCCGACGTCATCGCCGTGGACTTCTGTCAATTCGAGGTGCTGGAACGACGCGACTTCAATATGTTCATGTCACGCCATCCCAATCTGCGCGCCATCGTCAGCGAAATGGCCGAGAAACGTACGGAAATGAATGTCCTGCGCCAGCAATGGGAAAAGTCGATGGACCTGTCCTGAAACAAGCAATCATGCCGCTCTGTTTGACTCAAGAGGATACCGGCCAGTAGGCGTCGGAGCGAAAATCCAGCGGGATGGGATCGAGCCGCAATAGCGCCTCGGCGACGAAATCGATCTGCAGCGACATATATTTGAGCGCTGCCGGCATTGGCACGCCGGTCGCAAATTCCCGGACGCGGGAGAGATGGCAGCCGCTTTCGCTGAGCCGCCGGGCGGCCTCCCGCTGCACGTCCTCCGGGCTTGGTCCGCAGCCCGCCCCAGGGCGCTCGTTCGCCAACGCGGCCTGCCCACGGCCGCCCTCGATCACCTTGAATATCATTTTACGCCACCCTGTGTGCCGACCCGAAAAAAGCTTGCCGTAGAATGGCCGATTCGCAATCCCGTGAAATCTTGCGAGAGACCCCGATGCACCGGATCACGAAAATTTTTAAACGGTGGTGACGAGAAGGCAACGGCGAGCATTTACAGCACCGCCTGCGGCCCCTAAAGCTTTTCGCACCGCAACAGGAAGGGAACGGGATGCTCCGCAGACTTTACGACTGGACCATGTCTTTGGCCTCGCGCAAATCGGCTGAAGTCTGGCTCGCCGTCATCGCCTTCGTCGAAAGTTCCGTCTTTCTTGTTCCCGCCGACGTGCTTTTCCTGCCGATGTCGCTTGCCAAGCCGGAACGCTCCTATCGCTACGCTGTGATAGCGACCGTCGCCTCGGTGCTCGGCGGTATCGCCGGCTGGGCGCTCGGCTACTACGCCTATGAGACGGTGGCTCGGCCGATTCTCGAATTCTACGGCAAGCTCGATGCCTTCGAACAGATGAAGGCCTATGTCACCTACGAGACGATCCTGCTGCTGCTCGTCACGTCAGGTCTCGCACATCTGCCGCCGATCAAGATCGTGACCATCCTGTCCGGCGTCATCCACGTCAATCTGGGTCTTTTCATTGTTTCGGCAATCGTTGCGCGCGGCGCACGTTTCCTGTTCCTCGCCTGGCTGCTGCGCAGCTATGGCGAGCCGATCCGGGATTTCATCGAGAAGCGTCTCGGCCAGATCGTCGGCATCGGAGCCGGTGCCGTGATCGTGCTATACGTCGGCTACCGCTCTTTCGCTCACTAGACTCACTTTGCGGAGTTCCGCCATGACTGCCACTTCCTCGCCGCTTGCCCGTCCCGGCTTTGTCTACTCCCTGTTGCTCGCCATCGGCATGGCGGCAATCGTGGGCACGGCGCTCGGTTTCCAATACATCGGCGGCTATATTCCCTGTGCGCTCTGCCTCCTGCAGCGCCAGCCCTATTATTACGCCATTCCGATTGCCATCATTGGCGCGATCTTCTCGCTCGTCGGCCTGCCGAACTGGATCACCCGGGCGCTCATTCTGGCGGCCGGTATCCTGATGCTGGTGACGGCGGGCATGGGCGTCTATCATGCCGGCGTCGAATGGCATTTCTGGCCGGGGCCTGCCACCTGCTCGACGAGCGCAAGCAGCATGACGAGCAATGCCGGCGATCTCCTCACCGAGCTCAATACGATCAAAGGCCCGTCCTGCACCGATGCGGCGCTCCGGGTGCTGGGCCTGTCTTTTGCAGGCTGGAATGTGATCGCAGGAATTCTGCTCGCAGTCTTCGCTTTCGTCGGCGTCCGCAAGTCTGCGTGATCTGATCGATCAGGGCTGCAGTTCTGTATCCCAGTAGAGATAGTCGAGCCAGCTGTCGTGCAGATAGTTCGGCGGGAACAGCCGGCCGTTATTGTGCAGATCCTGCACCGTCGGCTGATAGGGCTTCTGCGCCGGGAACATGCCTGCCTGCTTGGGAAGCTTGCTTCCCTTGCGCAGATTGCAGGGCGAGCAGGCTGCCACGACATTTTCCCAGGTCGTCTCGCCGCCATGGGCGCGCGGGATGACGTGATCGAAGGTCAGATCGTCATGGGCGCCGCAATACTGGCACTCGAACCGGTCACGCAGGAAGACGTTGAACCGGGTGAAAGCGGGATTGCGGGACGGCTGAACGTAAGTCTTGAGGCACACGACACTCGGAAGCCGCATCGAAAAGCTCGGCGAGGAGACCGAATGTTCATACTCTGCGATGATGTTCACACGGTCGAGAAATACCGCCTTGATCGCGTCCTGCCAGGACCATAGCGACAAGGGGTAGTAACTCAGCGGCCGGTAGTCAGCGTTCAGAACGAGCGCCGGCAGGGCCTGTGGGGAGACTGCAATCGTCAAGGGACTCTCCTGATCGATTCGGCATCTGCACCTGTATATTAGGCCGGTTGTTACAGGATTGTGAAGTCCAATAAATTCAGAGGATAAAGGCAATTTGAAGAGTGTGGCCGATCAGCCGACCGGCACCATGTCGCGCCGCATTTTCGCGGCGTAATAGGCCCAGAAAAGCCGGGCCGCGACCGAACGCCACGGGGACCAGGCTTCCGCGAGAAGAGCAAGCGCTTTTGCCTGCGGCCTGGCCGCAAGGCCGAAGGCGACGCCGACAGCGTTCTGCAGCGCGACGTCGCCGGCCGGGAAGACATCGGCATGGCCGCCGCAGAACATCAGATAGACCTCGGCCGTCCATGGGCCGATACCCTTCAGCGCGGTGAGTTCGCCGAGCGCCTCGCCCGGCGGCTTCAGGCAGAGCCCGGAGAGATCGAGGCGGCCGGAGGCGACCGCTTCGGCGATCCGCGCCAGCGTCTCGGCCTTGGCCCGCGACAGGCCGAATTCCCGCCATGCCTCGGGGTGAAGCAGCACGTAGCCTTCGGCGGTCAGCTGTCCGTCCGCCGGCAGCATGCGCCGCCAGATCGCCTCCGCACTGGCGCGCGACACCATCTGCGACACGATGATATGGGCAAGGCCGGCGAAACCCGGCTCGCGCAGCCTGAGCGGAACGGGGCCGGCATCCGCCGCGATCGGCGCAAGGCGCGGATCGAGGCGGAGCAGCGCTTCCAGCCCCTGCCTGACGTCGTCTTCATTGCGGATGATCTGCACATTACCTCGCAGTGGTTCGAAACCCGAATTCGTGGCAGAGGAAAGCATGACCACGAGCGAGCGTCAAAAACCTGTCTTTCGTTTTGCGCCGAGCCCCAACGGACCGTTGCATCTCGGCCACGCGCTCTCGGCCTTGCTGAACCGCGATATGGCAGAGGCCGAGCATGGCCGCCTCCTGCTGCGCATCGAGGATATCGACCTGACGCGCTGCACGCCGGAATTCGAGGCCGGCATCCTGAGCGATCTCGACTGGCTCGGCATCGGTTGGGAAAGCCCGGTGCGACGCCAGTCGGAACATTTTCCCGAATATCAGGCAACACTGCATGCGTTGATCGAACGCGGCCTGGTCTATCCGGCCTTTCTGACGCGCGGCGAGGTGAAGGCACGGGTCGCCGCCTACGAAGCGGCGGGCGAACCCTGGCCGCGCGACCCCGATGGCACCCCGCATTATCCAGCAATCGATCGTGAGCGTCCGGAGAACGAATGGCGGGAAATTCTCGCCTCCGGCAAGAAACACGCCTGGCGGCTCGATATGCGCAAGGCGCTCGATCTGATCGGAGAATTGCTGTTCTGGACGGAAACCGGCGACGGCAGATCAGGTGAAATCGCCGCCGAGCCTGAAGTCTGGGGCGATGTCATCCTGTCGCGGTCGGACGCCCCGTCGAGCTATCATCTTTCCGTGGTCGTCGACGACGCACTGCAGGGCGTCACCCATGTCGTGCGCGGGCTCGATCTCTTCCACGCGACCTCGGTGCACCGGCTGCTGCAGGTGCTGCTCGACCTGCCGCAGCCTCTCTATCACCATCATCGTCTCGTTCTCGACGCGGGCGGCCGCAAGCTTTCGAAGAGCGAAGGCGACAGCGGGCTTGCGGAATTGCGCACTCGGGGCATGTCAGGGGCCGACATTCGCCGCCTTGTCGGGCTCTGATTTCCTCGCGACGCGCTGCCGGCCGACGATTGAAAGTGTATGGGAGAACATCCGGAAGACGCGGAACTTGATCAGCGCCGCATTGACCTCCGCCCCGATGATGAAGATGACGCTGACCATGTAGAGGAAGATCAGCACGATCATGACGGAGGCAAGACCGGCATAGGTTGCCGTGTAATTGGCGAAAGTCGCGAGATAATAGGCAAAGATCAGCGCGCCTGCGAGCCAGAGAAGCAGCGTCAGCAGCACGCCGGGAATGACGTCGAAGACCCGCCTCTTGCCGGCCGGCAGCCAGAGATGCACGACGAGCAGAGCGATCGTCAGCACCACCAGCGTGCCGTAGATGCGCCAGCTGAAGACGATATCGAGCGTATCGGCAAATAGCGGAAACCAGCCGCGCGCATAATCGAGAGCCAGCGGCAAGGCGACCAGCACTAAGCTGATCGCCGCAAAGATAATGACGGCAATCAGCACGTAGCCGAGGCTGGCGAGACGGGTGAAATACCACGGCCGCGTCTCCTGCACCCGGTAGGCGCGGTTGAGCGATATGCGCAGCGCCTCGACCCCATTCGAGGCGAAATAGGCGGCCGCCAGCACCGAGATTGTCAGCAGCCCGCCGCGCGGAATGGTCAGCACCTGCAGCACCTGGTCGGCGAGTGGCTTGGCGATCGCCTCGGGCCATGTATCGAAGATCAGGTGGATGGCGGTCGAAGAAAACTGATCGGCGCCAAGGAAGCTTGCGAGCGCCGTGCCGAAGATCAGGAAGGGGAAAACCGCAAGCAGGCTCGATAGCGCTACATGGCTTGCCATGGCGAAGCCGTCGTCCTCGATCAGGTGGCAGATCGCATCATAGACCACGTCGTAGATCGTGCGCAGCACCTTCGCCATTCCGTCTCCGGCTTTCCAGATTGTATCCTTTGGCCGAATATGGGAAACGAGTCCCATTTTGTACAGGAATCATTCCATGGCGGGAGAGCGCACCATCGTCGTGACCGGATGTTCGTCCGGTATCGGCGCTCATTGCGCGCGGGCGCTGAAAGCCGATGGCTGGCGGGTCTTCGCGACGGTGCGCAAAACGGAAGACCTCGCCGGGCTGGAAGCCGACGGCATCGAAGCCTTCTTGATGGATTACACCCGGGCCGAGACGATTTCCGAGCTGGTCGGCGCGGTTCTGGAGCGCACCGGCGGCCGCATCGACGCGCTCTTCAACAATGGCGCCTACGGCCAGCCGGGCGCCGTAGAGGACCTTTCGACAGCGGCACTGCGCGAACAGTTCGAGGCGAATTTCTTCGGCTGGCACGAATTGACACGGCAGGTTATTCCGCCAATGCGTAACCGAGGCCAGGGGCGGATCGTGCAATGCTCGTCCATCCTCGGCATGGTGCCCTACCGCTATCGCGGCGCCTATATCGCTTCCAAATTTGCACTCGAAGGCCTCAGCATCACGCTCCGGATGGAACTGCAGGGCAGCGGCATCCACGTAAGCCTGATCGAGCCGGGACCGATCGCGACACGTTTCACCGCCAATGCGCTCGTAAAGATCAAGGAACATATCGACCTCGAACAGTCCCCGCACGCGGTTGATTATCAGCGCCAGTTGGCGAGGCTCGAAGGATCAGGACCGGTCAATCGCCATAAGCTCGGCCCGGAAGCGGTCTATTCCGTATTGAAACACGCATTGAACTCGAAAAATCCGAGGCCACATTATCCTGTAACGACTCCGGCTAAACAGGGCATGGTCCTGAAGCGGCTGCTTCCGGCAGATCTCTTCTACCGCCTGATGCGCTGGACGGACTGAGAAAGCTGAATGCCATGTCCACAGTCACCTATATCCTTGCGATCATCGTCATGGGCGCCGTCGCCCTCGTCCTGATCCGCGGCCTCTTCAACATGATGAAGGGCGGCGATGCCAACCTTTCCAACAAGCTGATGCAGCTTCGCGTCCTGCTGCAGGCGATCGCCGTCATCCTGATCATGCTGACGCTCTGGCTGACCGGCGGCGGCCGTCCGACCTAACCGGGCTCAAAAGGGGGAACCGTGGTCAAGCTCAACAAGATCTACACGAAAACAGGCGATGACGGCACGACCGGGCTGGTTTCCGGCCCGCGCCGGACAAAAGACGACCTGCGCGTCGAAGCCTACGGCACGATCGACGAGGCCAATTCGGCGATCGGCCTGGCGCGCCTGCACACAACAGGCCTGCCCGATCTCGACGCCATGCTGATGGCGATCCAGAACGACCTCTTCGACCTCGGCGCCGATCTCGCCACACCCGATACCGGCGAGCCGCCGGCCTACGAGCCGCTCCGGATCGTCGAGACGCAGGTCGATCGCATCGAGCGCGATATCGATCGGTTGAACGCCGGCCTGGAACCGCTGAAATCCTTCATCCTGCCCGGCGGCAGGCCGGCTGCCGCCTATCTGCATCTTGCCCGCACGATCGCACGCCGTGCCGAACGTCTGATGGTGGCGCTTGTCCGCACCGACGGCGAAATCGTCGGCCAGGCGGCGATGAAATATGTCAATCGCCTCTCCGATTTCCTCTTCGTCGCGGCCCGTCACGCAAATGACGGAGGCCAGGCGGATGTGCTTTGGGTTCCGGGAAAAAACAGATAGGCTTGCCGCGATCAGGATCGCCGGGGGGCTTTATGTTCATACCACTTCATGATGCCAATACGCTGAAACATATCAAGGTTCAGTGGGTGACGCTCGCGCTGATCACGCTGAATGTCGCGGTCTGGATTCTGACCAGCCTGGAGAGCGAACAGGCCGCCCAGGCAACGACGGTCGCTCTCGGCTACATCCCGGCGATCGCTTTCGGCCACGCGGTGCTGGCGCAGGGCCTCGAAATCGTGCCGGAGCCGCTGACCTACCTCACCTACGCCTTCGTCCATACCGGCTTCTGGCATCTGGCTTCCAACATGATCTTCCTCTGGGTCTTCGGTGATAATGTCGAGGATGCGATGGGGCATTTGCGCTTCCTGCTCTTCTACTTCGCCTGTGCCGCCGCCGGCGCAATCTGCCACGGGCTACTGGGCACGACCTCGGAAGCGCCGCTGGTCGGCGCATCGGGGGCAATCTCCGGCGTCGTTGCCGCCTATGTCATGCTGCATCCGCGCGTCAGGGTTTGGGTGCTGGTGTTCTTCCGTGTGCCGTTGCCGCTGCCGGCCTTCGTGCCGCTGCTTTTGTGGATTGGCCAACAATTCCTCATGCTGGCGATCGCATCCGCTGGCGACGTTTCCTGGGGCGCTCATGTCGGCGGCATTCTTGCCGGCGCTCTTTTGATCCTCGTCTTGCGCCGGTCCGACGTGCCGCTCTTCGATCGGAAAATCCTGACACCCCGAGCGGTGAGAAACGAGGCCGGCGGCGGCCCCTCCGTCGCGGCCGGCACAGACGAACGAACGGTACAGCGCCTTCGCTGGGGTCGAGGTCGGCAGCGATATTGACGTGAACGTAAACGTTATATATTGCCGGGGCAAATGGCCTGTCAGCGTCATGGAAGCGTTGTGTTTGGAGGAAAAACGCGTATCCATGTCGCCAATCGACAATCGGAGCGGCGCCTAAGCGCGCATTTTCCTAAAAACGCTGAAGCCAGTTTCTCTCGAAGGAAGGACCCCATGAAGATTCTCGTGCCCGTCAAGAGGGTTGTCGACTACAACGTGAAGATCCGGGTTCGTCCGGACGGCACGGGTGTGGAACTTGCCAATGTGAAGATGTCGATGAACCCGTTCGACGAGATCTCGGTGGAAGAGGCGCTGCGGCTGAAGGAAGCCGGCAAGGCCGAGGAGGTGGTGGTCGTCTCGATCGGCCCGGCCAAGGCCGAGGAGACGCTGCGGACGGCGCTGGCCATGGGTGCCGACCGGGCGATCCTCGTCGAGACCGACGATGCTGTCGAGCCGCTCGCCGTCGCCAAGATCCTCAAGGGTGTGGCGGACGCCGAGCAGCCGGGCCTGATCATCGTCGGCAAGCAGGCGATCGATGACGATTCGAACCAGACCGGCCAGATGCTCGCAGCCCTGTTGGGCACGGCCCAGGCCACCTTCGCCTCGAAGATCGAGATCGAAGCTGCTGTCCCTGGGGGCAAGGCGACGGTGACCCGCGAGGTCGATGGCGGCCTGCAGACGATCGAGATCAAGCTGCCGGCGGTGGTGACCACCGATCTCAGGCTCAATGAGCCGCGTTATGCCTCGCTGCCAAACATCATGAAGGCGAAGAAGAAGCCGCTCGACAAGAAGAGCCCGGCTGATTTCGGCGTCGATACGACGCCGCGGCTGAAGGTGCTGAAGACCGAGGAGCCGAGTGGCCGCAAGGCCGGCGTCAAGGTCAAGTCGGTCGCCGAACTGGTCGACAAGCTGAAGAACGAAGCCGGCGTGCTCTAATCAGGCGGAACAGGAGTAAATATCATGACCATTCTTCTTCTGGCCGACCATGACAATGCCAGCCTCTCCGACCAGACCGCCAAGGCGCTGACCGCCGCTTCTCAGATCGGCGGCGATATTCATGTGCTGGTCGCCGGCAAGGCTGCCCAGGCTGCGGCCGATGCGGCGGCCAAGCTTTCCGGTGTGACCAAGGTGCTGCTTGCCGAAAGCGACGAGCTTGCCAACAATCTCGCCGAACCGCTTTCCGATCTGATCGTCTCGCTCGCCGGTTCCTATGACACGATCATCTCGGCTGCGACCTCGGTCGGCAAGAACGTGCTGCCGCGCGTTGCCGCCCTTCTCGACGTCGCCCAGCTCTCCGAGATCATCGAGGTGGTGTCATCCGACACCTTCAAGCGTCCGATCTATGCCGGCAATGCCATCCAGACGGTGCAGGCCAGCGATGCCAGGAAGGTGATCACCGTGCGCACCGCCTCCTTCGCCTCGGCGCCGGCAAACGGTTCGGCCGCCGTCGTGGCGATCCCGGCGATCTCGGATCCGGGCCTGTCGCGGTTCGTCTCCGATGCGCTGTCGGCCTCCGACCGTCCGGAACTGACCTCGGCGAAGGTCATCATCTCGGGCGGCCGCGCCCTCGGCTCTGCCGAGAAGTTCAGGGAAGTCATCCTGCCGGTCGCCGACAAGCTCGGTGCTGCCGTCGGCGCAAGCCGTGCCGCCGTCGATGCTGGTTATGCCCCGAACGACTGGCAGGTCGGCCAGACCGGCAAGGTGGTGGCGCCGCAGCTTTATATCGCCTGCGGCATTTCAGGCGCCATCCAGCATCTGGCCGGCATGAAGGACAGCAAGGTGATCGTCGCCATCAACAAGGACGAGGAGGCACCGATCTTCCAGGTCGCCGACTACGGCCTCGTCGCCGATCTCTTCGACGTCCTGCCCGAACTCGAAAAGGCGCTCTGAGCGGGCCGATTGCCTTTCTTTCGCACTTGCGAATGACTGGAAATTTGTCTCTTATCGGGCTACTACTGCTGCCGGGCGATCCTTCGCCCGGCAGTATTGCTAAATAATGCGGCAGCGCGGGGGCGAATGCCGAGCGGGGGTTTGGAGATGAGTGCGGTGTTGAAGAATATTGGGATTATCGGTGCCGGCCAGATGGGCTGCGGCATCGCGCATGTTTCGGCCGCCGCAGGTTACAGGGTTCACATCTACGATCTGGCGCAGGACCGTATCGAATCCGGCCTTGCCACCATCAACGGCAACCTCGCCCGGCTGGTGACGAACGGCAAGATGACCGATGAGGAACGTAAATCGACCTTGTCGCTCATATCAGGCTCCGCCGACGTCAACGATCTCGCTCCATCCGATCTCGTCATCGAGGCCGCGACTGAGGACGAAAGCGTCAAGCGCAAGATTTATACGCAGGTCTGCCCGGTGCTGAAGCCGGAGGCACTGCTTGCCACCAACACCTCTTCCCTTTCCATCACCCGGCTGGCCGCCGCCACCGACCGCCCCGAACGCTTCATGGGCATACATTTCATGAACCCGGTGCCGGTGATGAAGCTGGTCGAACTGGTGCGCGGCATCGCCACCGACGAGAAGACCTTCTCCGCCGCCAAGGAATTCGTCGGCACGCTGGAAAAGACCGTCACCGTCGCCGAGGATTTCCCGGCCTTCATCGTCAACCGCATCCTGCTGCCGATGATCAACGAGGCGATCTATACGCTCTACGAAGGCGTCGGCACGGTCGATGCCATCGATACGGCGATGAAGCTCGGCGCCAACCATCCGATGGGGCCGCTCCAGCTTGCCGATTTCATCGGTCTCGACACCTGCCTCTCGATCATGCAAGTGCTGCATGACGGCTTGGCAGATTCGAAATATCGCCCCTGCCCGCTGCTGGTGAAATATGTCGAAGCCGGCTGGCTCGGACGCAAATCCGGCCGCGGCTTCTATGATTATCGCGGCGAAGTGCCGGTCCCGACGCGGTAAGTAGGCCATCCCTAGAAAGGGCGAGTGGAACAAACGCTCGCGAAATGCTTTCCTTGCCGTGAAGGGGAGGAAATGCCATGTCGACCGAAACGCCCATGTTCCTGCTGCAATGCTGCGTCCTTATCGGAATTGCGGGAGTGTTCCTCATCAGAGGGGACGGAGACTCCTAATCGACCTTCTTACGACCCGATCGCACCCTTGATCAGCGCCTTGGCATCCTCGCTGTCCCAGGCGGCGGGACCGTTCATGGCGGAGATCAAGCATCCCTTGTCGTCAAGCAGCAGCGTGACCGGAAGACCGAACGCCAAGCCTTCCTTCTTCAGGCTGTTGAAGACACCGATCGTATTGTCGCGGTAAAGCTGCAGCGCATCGACGCCGATTTCGCTGAGGAAGGCCTTCGGCTTCTCATCGTCGCCGGTATCGATATTGACCGGCACGACCTGGAACCTGTCGCTTCCCATATTCTTTTCCAGCGCGTTCAGGGCCGGCATCTCCTCGCGGCAGGGCACGCACCAGGTGGCCCAGAGATTGAGAAGCACGGTCTTGCCGGCAAAATGGTCGAGCGACAACGGCTTGCCGTCCGGGCCATTGAAGGAGACCGCAGTCAGCTTGCGTGGCTCGGTGGCGGCAACCATGGCGGCAACCTGCCCTTTCATCAGCGGCGTCAGATTGGCGGCTCGCTCCTTCGTCAGCGGGCATTCGGCCGAGGCGCTATCGCTGATACCATTGCCAATCCCCGTCTCCTTCACGTATACCGCTGCCGCACCGGCAACGACGCCTGCAACGGCGGCGATTGCGATCAGTTTTACGGACGGCAGGCCGAAGGGTTTTTTCGTCGTCATTTCATTCTCCAGGACGGGCATTTTCCATGGCCGAGAACAATACGGACACCAAATCCTCCAACCAGATGTGGGGTGGGCGCTTCGCCTCCGGCCCGGACGCGATCATGGAGGAGATAAATGCCTCGATCGGTTTCGACAAGAAGCTATTCGCCCAGGATATCCGAGGTTCGGTCGCCCACGCGACGATGCTCGCCCATCAGGGGATCATTTCGGCCGAAGATAAGGACAAGATCGTTCACGGGCTAAACACGATCCTGTCAGAAATCGAAAGCGGCAACTTCGAATTTTCGCGGCAGCTCGAAGACATCCACATGAATGTCGAAGCACGCCTGGCGACGCTGATCGGTCCCGCCGCCGGCCGGCTGCATACCGCCCGCTCGCGCAACGACCAGGTGGCGCTCGACTTCCGGCTCTGGGTGAAGGAAGAGCTGCAGAAGACCGAACGGATGCTGACCGACCTGATCGCCGCCTTCCTCGACCGCGCCGAGGAACATGCCGAAAGTGTCATGCCGGGCTTTACTCATCTGCAGACCGCCCAGCCCGTCACCTTCGGCCATCATTGCATGGCCTATGTCGAGATGTTCGGCCGCGACCGTTCGCGCGTGCGCCACGCCATCGAGCATCTGGACGAAAGCCCGATCGGTGCCGCCGCCCTTGCCGGCACCGGCTATCCCATCGACCGCCATATGACCGCCAAGGCACTTGGCTTCCGCGAGCCGACCCGCAATTCGATCGATACGGTCTCCGACCGCGATTTCGCCATCGAGTTTCTGTCGATCGCGGCGATCGCGGGCATGCACCTGTCGCGTCTTGCCGAGGAGATCGTCATCTGGTCGACCCCACAATTCGGTTTCGTGCGCCTCTCCGACGCGTTTTCGACCGGTTCGTCGATCATGCCGCAGAAGAAGAACCCTGACGCGGCCGAACTGGTGCGCGCCAAGACCGGCCGCATCAACGGCTCGCTGGTGGCGCTGCTGACGATCATGAAGGGCTTGCCGCTCGCCTATTCCAAGGACATGCAGGAAGACAAGGAACAGGTCTTCGACGCCGCCGAGAGCCTGGAACTGGCGATCGCCGCCATGACCGGCATGGTGCGCGACATGACCGTCAACACCGCGCGGATGAAGGCGGCCGCCGGCTCCGGCTATTCGACGGCGACCGATCTTGCCGACTGGCTGGTGCGCGAAGCGGGCCTGCCTTTCCGTGATGCCCATCACGTCACCGGCCGCGCCGTCGCGCTTGCCGAAAGCAAGGGCTGCGATCTCTCGGAGTTGTCGCTATCCGACCTGCAGGCGATTCATGCCGATATCACCGACAAGGTCTACGACGTGCTGACCGTGGAGGCCTCGGTCGCCAGCCGCAAGAGCTTCGGCGGCACGGCGCCCTCCGAAGTACGCAAGCAGATCGCCTTCTGGCGCGCCCGCAATTGAGAGATATCGGGCGGGTGAAAACCCGCCCCACCCTTGCCGCCGGCGCGGGAAAACCGCCCAACAATCAGGGTGCACAACGCTGATAAACTTCGCTATGAAGATCCCAGTCATATGCCGCACAAGAGGATACCCATGCAGAAGAGCTTGCCGCACCTCATCCGCCTGACGGCGGTGCTCGCCGTCATCGGCCTTGCCGTTGCCGGATGCGGACGCAAGGGCGACCTCGATCCACCGAGTGCTAAGGCAACGAAGGAAGGCGACGTTTCCAAACCGACGAAACAGCCGGGCACCGTCGACAAACCTTTCCTTCTCGATCCCCTTCTGTAAGGCGCGAACCCCGTGAACCACTTCGAATACCGCGATGGCATCCTCCACGCCGAGAACGTTCCCGTTCCCGAGATCGCTAAGGCGGTCGGCACGCCCTTCTACGTCTACTCCACCGCGACGCTGGAGCGCCATTACCGCGTCTTCTCCGAAGCCTTCGCCGATGTCGACTCCATGGTCTGCTATGCCATGAAGGCGAATTCGAACCAGGCAGTATTAAAGACGCTGGGCCGCCTCGGCGCCGGCATCGACGTCGTGTCGGAAGGCGAGCTGCGCCGCGCGCTTGCCGCCGGTATTCCGGCTGAGCGCATCATGTTTTCGGGCGTCGGCAAGACGCCGCAGGAAATGGATTTCGCCCTCGAGGCCGGCATCTACTGCTTCAACGTCGAATCCGAGCCGGAACTCGAAATCCTCAACCAGCGCGCTGTCAACGCTGGCAAGAAGGCCCCGGTCTCCTTCCGCATCAATCCTGACGTCGATGCGAGGACACATGCGAAGATCTCGACCGGCAAGAAGGAAAACAAGTTCGGCATCTCCTGGGAGCGCGCCCGCGCCATCTATGCCCATGCCGCCAAGCTGCCGGGCATCGAGGTCACCGGCATCGACATGCATATCGGCAGCCAGATCACCGAGCTGCAGCCCTTCGACGACGCCTTCAAGCTGCTGCGCGATCTCGTCGCGACGTTGCGCGCCGACGGCCACACCATCCACCACGTCGATATCGGCGGCGGCCTCGGCGTCCCCTATAAGGACGACAACAATCCGCCACCGCTGCCCGACGCCTATGCGGCAATCGTCAAGAACCAGCTGCGTGGCCTGAACTGCCGGATCATCACCGAGCCCGGTCGGCTGATCGTCGGCAATGCCGGCATCCTGGTGACCGAAGTCCTCTATGTGAAGGACGGCGGCGAAAAGACCTTCGTCATCGTCGACGGCGCGATGAACGATCTCATCCGCCCGACGCTTTACGAGGCCTACCACGAGATCCGCCCGGTGACGATTTCGGCGGCGAACGCCCCGCGCATCCGCGCCGACGTGGTCGGCCCTGTCTGCGAGACCGGCGATTATCTGGCGCTCGACCGAGAAATGGCGATGCCGAAGCCCGGCGACCTTATGGCCGTCAGCACCGCCGGCGCCTATGGTGCGGTTCAGGCAGGCACCTACAACAGCCGCCTGCTGGTGCCCGAGGTACTGGTCAAGGGCGGTGATTTCCATGTGATTCGCCCGCGCCGAACCTATGCCGAGCTGATCAGCCTCGATTCGGTTCCGGCCTGGCTCGACTGATAAGATCATCACTTTTTGGCGAATAAACGTGAAAAGCCGGTATTGCCGGCCGCTCGCCCTCGCCTTCGCCACAAACAGTGTTATCCTTTCGTTCATGAGCGTATTGCCCCGCAATCGCCGGAAGCGCCCTCTGTACCAGAACGCCAGATCGCGGAGACCGGACCGATGACAAGCCCCTCAAGGCAGAAGAAAGGTGCATTTGCGCTCCGCCCTTCGCTCGCCCGACTAGTGACGGCGAAACGTATGCTGGCGCGCATCGTGCTCTTCTTCGAGCAGTTGCTGCCGCCTCTGATGCCGGTCCTGTCGGTAATCGCCTTCTATCTCTGCGCTTCCTGGTTCGGACTCTTCCGTAGCGTGCCCGACTGGCTGCGCATCCTGCTGCTGATCGCGTTCGCCGCCGCTTTCCTTGCCTCGCTCCTCCCCTTCCGCAAGCTGCGCTGGCCTGATGTCGCCGACGCCGACCGGATGCTGGAAGAGCGCAACGGCCTGCCGCACCAGCCGATCACCGTCCAGGAAGACGAGCCGGCCTTCGATTCGCGCTTCGCGTATGCACTCTGGCGCGAACACCAGGCGCGCATGGCCGAAAAGATCGCCGCCCTCGATGCCGGCACGCCGAAGCCCGATATCGCCGCACATGACCGTTTCGCCCTTCGCGCCATCCCGGCGCTGCTGCTCGTCACCGCCTTCGGCTATTCGCTGTCGATCAACGGTGGCTCGGTCAGTGACGCATTTCAGGCCGCAACCGAGCAGGTGACGGTCGATCCGGCGGTGCGCATCGACGCCTGGGTGACGCCGCCTTCCTATACCGGCCGCGCGCCGGTCTATCTCACAGCTGACGGCAGCGAGCGAGCGCCGATCGGCATTCCGCAGTTTTCGGGTCTGACCGTGCGCGTCAGCGGTGGAACGACGGCCGAGAAGGTCGTGTTCCGCAAAGCGAACGGCGAAGCTCAGGATATTGCTGTGCAGACCGACACAAAGCCGCAGCAGCCGGCGGCACCCGCCGGAGGGCAGCCGGACGGCGCCCCCGCTGGCCAGGCTCTTTTCGCTCAGACGCACGTCATGAAGCTTGAGGAAAACGGTGCGCTGGAGGTCAACGGCCGCCGCTGGAGTTTCAACGTTCTCCCCGACAAGGCGCCGGAGATCGCCTTCGATGGCATGCCGAAGCCGAGCGTCAACGGTGCGCTCGAAATCGGCTTCACCGTCAAGGACGATTACGGGGTGCAGGAAGCCCACGCCGAGATCGTTCCTCTGGAAAACGATCCGAGCGCAACGCCGCTCTATCCGTTGCCGGAATATCGGTTGGAGATTCCCCGCCGCAACGCTCGCGACGCCAAGGGCGTGACCAGCCGGAACCTGACCGAACATCCGCTTTCCGGCAAGCGCGTGCGCATCACCCTCGTCGCCAAGGACGGGGCCGGCCAGACCGGCCGCAGCCCGCCTTATGAGATGACGCTGCCGTCGCGGCCCTTCAACGAGCCGCTGGCTGCCGCAGTCGCCGAGGAGCGGCAGGTTTTCGCGCTCGATACGCGCAGGATGCCGCAGGCGATCGCGTTGAACGAGGCACTGACCATTCGTCCGGAGGAGACGATCCCCAAGCTCACCAACTACCTGCTTCTGCAATCCGCGCTGGCGCGGATGAAGCTCGCTAATGGTGAGGATGCGCTGAAGGATACGGCCCAGTATCTCTGGGAGATCGCGCTCGGCATGGAGGACGGCGATCTTTCGCTTGCCGAGCGCAAGCTGCGCGAAGCCCAGCAGAAGCTTGCCGATGCGTTGAACCGCAATGCACCGGACGAGGAGATCAAGAAGCTGATGGACGAGCTGCGCAAGGCGATGCAGGATTACCTGAGCGAGCTTGCCCAGCGAATGCAGAACGCGCCGATGCAGCCGAACCAGAATGCGCAGAACTTCCTGCGCCAGCAGGATCTGGAACGGATGATGGACCAGATCGAAAATCTTGCCCGTTCCGGCAATCGCGACGCCGCCCAGCAGATGTTGTCGGAATTGCAGCGCATGATGAACAATCTGCAGGCGGGCCGCCCGCAGCGGGGCCAGCAAGGCCAGGAAAACAGCGAGGCCCGCAAGCAGATCGACAAGCTCGGCGAGATCCTGCGTGACCAGCAGAAGCTGATGGAGCAGACCTTCCGCCTCGATCAGCAGCTCAAGGACCGCATGCAGCGCGGCGAACCTGATATGGGCGAGAACGACCCGCTGCTCGACGAGATGAACCCCGGAGAGAACGGCGAGCCGCAGAACCAGCGGCAAGGCCAGCAGGGTCAGGGCCAGCAACCCTCCGACCAGATGACTTCAGAGCAGCTTAGGGAAGCCTTGAAACAGTTGCGCGCCCAGCAGGACGCGCTCGGCAAGCAGCTCGGCGAATTGCAGAAAAAGCTGGGTGAGATGGGCATGAAACCCGGCCCGGGCTTCGGCCAGGCCCAACGCGAAATGGAAGGCGCCGGCCGTGAACTCGGCCAGGGCCGCGGCGACACGGCCGTCGAGAATCAGGGCCGCGCGCTGGAAGCGCTGCGCCAGGGTGCCCGCGACATGATGAATCAGATGATGCAGGCACAGCAGGGCCAGCAGGGGCAAGGCCCAAATGGCCAGGTGGGCCAGGGCGAGCAGAATGGCCGCGATCCGCTCGGACGGCTGCGGCGTACCGAGGGACCGGATCTCGGCGACAACAAGGTGAAGGTGCCTGACGAAATCGACGTCCAGCGTGCACGAGAAATCCTCGACGCGATCCGCGAGAAGCTCAGCAACAATCCCCCGCAGGAGATGGAACGGCGGTATCTCGAACGGCTTCTGGACATCCAGTAAGCCTCACACCGCCGTGCAGTGATCGAGAGGCGCTCGCTCTAGGCGACGAGCGCCCGGGCGACGGCTTTGCGGATATCGGGAAGCGCGAATGGCTTGGCGACGACGTCGATGATCTTTTCGGCAAGGTCGTCGGCCCGCTCGCGCTGCTCGGCATAGCCGGTCATCAGCAGGATCTTCAGGCCTGGAAAGGCGTCTTTTGCCTGATGGGCAAGCTCGATACCATCCATCACGGGCATGCGGATATCCGAAAGCAGGAGATCGTAGACCCCGTCCTTTAGCTTCTCCAGCCCTTCGGCGCCGTCGGCTGCCTCATCGGTCTCATGACCGTCGAGCCGCAGGGCCCGGGCTACGAAAGACCGCAGGGAGTCCTCGTCTTCCGTAATCAGAATTCTTGCCATATGTGCATTGCTCCGTCTTCAGCCCCGCGACGGAAATCACCAGACTTTCCTTTTCGATCGGTAAAGATGACGAAGCGATGGACGGAATGGTTAACAACCCGTCTTGATCGGCTGCCGCTCAGGCGTCCCCCGTCACGACACCGACGAACGGCAATTCGCGAAAGGCATAGGCGACATCCATGCCGTAGCCGACGACGAAATAGTCGGGGCATTCGAAGCCGACATAGTCAGCCTCCAGCTTTTCCTTGCGCTTGACGCGCTTGTCGAGCAGCACGGCGATCGTGACGTTACGCGCGCCGCGTTCGAAAAGCAGCTCTTTGGCAAAGAGCAGCGTGCGGCCGGATTCGAGGATGTCGTCGATCAGCAGCACATCGCGGCCGTGCACGTCGCTGTCGATATCCTTGACGATGCGCACGCCCTGCGAAACCGTGCCGATGCCGTAGCTCGAGAGCGTAATGAACTCGACCTCCGGGGCGAGCCCGGTGTCATGCAGGGCGCGAATCAAGTCGGCGGCGAAAATGAACGACCCCTTGAGCACGGCGATGACGAGCAGGTCCTTGGTCGGGCCGTTGGCGATCTCCCGTGCCATCGCATGATTGCGCTCGGCGATCTGCTCGGCGGTGAAGAGCGGCTCGATGTTTTTTCCGCGCACGACAGGCATAGGGGCTTGCTCCATGAAAAGAAGCGTAAGCCGTTAGCACATATGCGGGCCTGAAACAGCCTCGCCGGCCAGGAAATTAACGCGATTGGCGCGACCTGTGGCGGGAAAGCCCTGCATTACACCGCCGGCCGTGCCTATGGCAGGAAGGTGAGCCGGACTTCCGGCACCTTGCCTCCGCCATGCTGAACACGCGCCGAAAAGCCCCGGCTCTGGCCGCCATAGATAACGTCGACCGGCGGATCGATGACGATGCTGGCGGTCAGCCGTTCGTCCGTCACGAGATCTGCACGGATCGGATGCACCGTCTGCGTCGTGCCGCTCTCGTTTTCGACGATGCCGTTGATGACGAGCACGCGCATGCCGTTTGCATCGCGCGGCGTCACCGTCACATGGGTGAAGTGCAACGGCGCTCCGGAAGAGGCCTGCCCGCTGGAAAGGCCGGAGAAGCCGCCCGCAAGCCCGAAGACGAGCACGGCGAGCGTCAGCACCAGCGCTGCGAAACTGTGCATGGAGGCGCGCTGCAGCCAGGATTCGACGGCTCGCAGAGCGCAAGCAGCCATTGCCAGCATGAAGGGCGGCTGTGCGGCGCTTACGGCGGCCATGCGTCTGCGGTTGTCGTTGTGGGTTCTCGCGTTGAATTCCTGCGACCGGACTTTCCCGACCGTCACGAATTCGGCATCGGAAATATCCGCAGGGCGCGCCCTGCGGTGCTGACGGTGTGCGGGTTCCGGCGGCAGGAAATCATAGGCCGCGCCCGGCGCCTGACGACTGAAGGAGGATGCTTCCATGGTGGCTGCCTCGCAGATGTCCACATGGTTTCGATGCCAGGGAGAATCTTGGCATTGAAACGAATCCTGCTCAGTCGTAAATTTTAATGGTTAATGCTTCGCAAAGATTGCCATCAAACGGGCGTCTTTCCGGCAAAATTTACCGGCTGTTAACGGTGTTGGTTAACAAGTCACGCGGTGAAACCAAGAACAGACTGAGCTGCCCGTTGATCCACTTCGAGAATGTCGGTTTGCGCTATGGCATGGGCCCGGAAATCCTCCGGGACCTGACCTTCGACATTCCGAAGAAATCCTTTCAATTCCTGACCGGCCCATCGGGCGCCGGCAAGACATCGCTGCTCAGGCTGCTCTTCATGTCGCTGCAGCCGACCCGCGGCCTGATCCGCATGTTCGGCCGCGACATTTCCGAAATCCCCCGTCCCGAACTGCCTTTGCTGCGCCGCCGGGTCGGCATCGTCTTCCAGGATTTCCGCCTCCTCGACCATCTCACAACCTACGAGAATGTCGCCCTGCCGCTCAGGGTGCGCGGCAAGGAGGAGAGTTCCTACAAGACCGATGTCCTGGAACTTCTGAAATGGGTCGGCCTCGGCGAACGCATCAACGTCCTGCCGCCGGTCCTCTCTGGCGGCGAGAAGCAGCGCGCCGCCATTGCCCGGGCGCTGATGGACCGGCCGGAAGTTCTGCTGGCCGACGAGCCGACGGGCAATGTCGATCCACCCATGGCCAGGCGCCTGCTCAATCTTTTCCTTGAGCTGAATCGGCTCGGCACCGCCGTTGTGATCGCGACGCATGATCTGGCGCTGATGGAGCAGGTGGAAGCGCGCCGCATGATCCTTTCGGGGGGGCATCTCGATATCTATGACTGAGCCCCCATCGAGAAACCGGGAGAAGGCGCCCGTCAAGGCGGAACAGAAGCGGCCGGAAATGCGCGTGCGCCCAACCGCGCCGATTCTGCCGCCTTCCAACATCCAGGGCAATGCCCTGATGGTGGTCATTGCGATCATGGCCTTTCTCGCCTGCCTGACGCTCGGCGGTGTCAGCATGGTGCGCTCGACTGCGGCAAGCTGGGAGAGCCAGATCTCCCGCGAGATCACCATCCAGATCAAGCCGGACGACAATCTCGACATGGAAAAGGCGCTGACGCAGGCGCGCGACCTGGCCATGACTTTCGTCGGCACTAAAAGCGGCCAGATCGTCGACGAGGCGGCAACCGCCCGCCTGCTCGAACCCTGGCTCGGCCCCGGTCTCGACCTCAAGGACCTGCCCGTTCCTCGCCTCGTCGTCATCACCATCGACGAGAGCAATCCGCCGGATTTCGACGCGATGCGATCGCTCCTCAAGGACAGCATCCCGCAAGCGAGCCTCGACGATCACCGCACCTGGGTCGACCGGCTGGTGTCCATGGCACATACCACCGTCATGATCGGCACCGGCATCCTGCTGCTGGTCTTCTCGGCGATGGTGCTGACTGTCGTCTTCGCCACGCGCGGCGCGCTGTCGGGCAACCGACACATCGTCGAAGTGCTGCATTTCGTCGGCGCCGAAAGCTCTTTCGTTGCTACCGAATTCCAGAAACATTTCCTGAAGATCAGCCTCAAGGGCTCGGCGATCGGCAGCGCGCTTGCCGCGCTCTTCTTCGCCACCGCCGGCTTCTGGCAGAGCCGCACGCTGGCGACCCCGGAAACGGATCAGGCCACCGCGCTCTTCGGCACTTTCTCCGTCGGCGTGCTCGGTTATGCCGGCATCTTCGCGACAATGATCGTCATCGCCCTGCTGACGACCGTCACGGCGCGGCTGACCGTCATGCGGACGATCTACGAAATCGATACATTGCGTTCGGACCCGACGCGCACAGACGGCATCGCAAGTTGATCGCAACCATGCCGTTTTGTCATGAAAGCGTCTGTTCCGCGCCGCAATCAGCGTATAATCACGATTCATGACCATGGGCCATACGACACGCGATCCGATTCGGCAGGACCCGGAGCTTCATCGCCCGGCGGGTCTGCCGCCGCGGCGTGGGCCGATCCGCCGCCTCTTGCGCTGGGGCGGCTTTGCCTGCGTGCTGGCGATTGCCCTGGTGTTCGGCGGCTTCCTGCGTTTCGCCGACTCCGTGACGACACTGAAGCCGCCGCCCGAACCGAAGGCGGATGCGATCGTCGTGTTGACCGGCGGCTATCAGCGCATCGATCAGGCCGTGGAACTGCTGCAGAAGGGCGCCGGCAAACGGCTGCTGATCTCGGGCGTCCACCCGACGACGACGCCGAGGCAGATCCGCAAGATGACGCAGGGTTCGGCCGATCTCTTCTCCTGCTGCGTCGATATCGGCCACGACGCCATAGACACGATCGGCAACGCCGAAGAGGCCTCCAACTGGATCCATGCCAACGGATACAGGAGTGTCATCGTCGTCACCAACAACTATCATATGCCGCGCAGCCTCGCCGAGCTCTCCTACGTCGATCCCGACATCGAGTTCATCCCCTATCCGGTGGTCAATTCGGATTTGAAGACGCGCAACTGGTTCACCGATCCGAACGCGATGCGCGTCATGCTCGCCGAATATGTGAAGGTGCTGCTGGCCGGCGCCCGCAACGTCACCGGCTTCGGGCGCCACACCGGGCTGCGCTCGGCAAGTCTTTCCGATTCGGACTGAGGCTTTTGCCGGAGCATGACGCCGAAAAGTGTGAGCGGTTTTCGGACGGCATCATGCTCCAACTCTTTAATTTAGAACAGGATTCAGATTTTGGGCCTGTCCTGAAATCTGAATCCTGTTCCGGCGCGTCATCAAACGCTTTTTATGACGGTCAATATCGTGTAGGCCGGTCGCGTGAGCATGCCTCGGGAAAACTTCATGATCGCCCTGCGTTCCATTCTCTTCAACACGATCTTCTATGCCAACCTCATCATCCGGATGATCGTGCTCTCGCCCTATTATTTCGTGGCACCGCGCCTGACGGCCTATGCGATCCCGAAGAACTGGGCACGCTCCAACCACTGGCTGATGCGCATCATCGTCGGCACCACCTTCGAGATCGAAGGCCTGGAAAACCTACCTGATGGAAGCTACATCCTTGCGCCGAAGCATCAATCCTTCTGGGATACCTATGCGCTGCTGCCAAGACTGAAGGACCCGGTCTATATCCTGAAGCGCGAGCTGATGTGGATTCCGCTCTTCGGCTGGTATGCCAAGAAGCAGCGCATGATCCCGGTTGACCGCGGCGCCCGCGGCAAGGTGATGGTCGAGGTGCTGAAACGCACGAAGGAAGAGCTTTCGACCGGCCGCCAGCTCATCATCTATCCCGAGGGCACCCGCCGCCCGCCGGGCGCCGAGCCGGTCTATAAATACGGCATCGCGCGCATGTACCGCGATCTCGGCCTCCCCGTCGTGCCGATTGCAATGCATCCCGGCCTTTTCTGGCCACGGCGGAGCTTCCGGCGCTATCCCGGCCACTTCAAGGTGAAGATCCTGCCGCCGATCATGCCGGGGATGGACCCGGATGCCTTCTTCGCTCAGTTGATCGAGGTGACGGAGCGGGCAAGCGACGAACTCCTCATCGATACCGTCGAGCGCAATCCGCATCTGCCATTGCCGCCAACGGCAGTCGAAAGGCTCACCGAACTGCGCAAGCTGAAGACAGCCGCGACGGCTTGAGATCAGGCGGCGCGCAACCGCTCCACTTCGCTGGCAACCTGCTCCAGCCAATGGTCGCGAATGCCCATCTGCTTCAGATGCGCGAGCGTGTTGAAGACATAGGCATCGTTCGGGCCGGACTGGCCTTTGGCGACATTCACCACCTGGGCCGCCTCCAGTGCATCGAGGCTGCCCGCATATTGCTCGTGGTCGCGATCGACGATGTAGGAGACCGCTTCTATCTTGCGGCCACCGGCAAACTGCAGCCGCACCCGGCGCTCCAGATAGACATTGGTGACGAGTTCGCGGGCGCGGAGATAGTCGATCACCTCGTTCCAATTTTTCGGCGAAATGCGGAACGCCATGCCGCGGCAGGCCCCGCCCCGGTCGAGGCCGAGAACGAGGCCGGGATTGTCCCGGGTGCCTCGGTGGACGAAGGAGCGAACGCAGAGCGAACGCCTGTAGCCATGCACCAGAGCCTCTGCCCTTTCCAAAAACTCGAAGCCCGGATTCCACATCAGTGAGCCGTAGCCAAATACCCAAAATTCGTCCATATCGCACGCCAGACCGGAATCACATTTGCGACTCACCATTGGAGAACATCATGGCAGCGTCAAGCCGATCCGGCAGCGGCGAATCTGGCAGCGGCAAGAAATTCTGGTTGCTGGGCGGCGGCATCCTCTTGGTAATAGCACTTTATACCGGCGGCTGGTTCTATGCGGCATCGGCACTGAAGACGACGGTGCTGAAAGCGATCGCGCCAGGCAATCCGGCGGGCGTCAGCGGCGAATGCGCCGATATCGAGTTCCGCGGCTATCCCTTCCGCATCGGCCTGTTCTGCTCCAAGATCGACGTCGACGACAACGTCAACGGCGTCTCGGCCACCTTCGGGGCGCTCCGTTCGGCAGCACAGGTCTATGCGCCCGGCCATATCGTCTGGGAGCTCGATTCGCCCGCGGAAATCCGCACAACCAACGGCCTTTCGATCTCGGCTCAATGGGCAAACCTGCAATCAAGCCTCGCGACCAGGTTGAAGGGCATCGACCGCAGCTCAACGGTCATCGAGGGTCTGAAGGCGACGGCAGTCTCCTCCTTCACCGGCCAGACCATCAGTTTCGATGCCGCCCACACCGAAATTCATCTCCGCCAGAACGGAGCCGATCTCGATGGCGCGATCTCCGTTGAGGATGCAAATACCGCGATCAAGGACTGGCCGCAGGTATTCCCGAAACTTTCCGCCAGCATCGATCTGACCGTCGCCGGCAAGGCCGGCCTGATCGACGGCAGTGATCCGAACGGCCTCAATGGCGCCAACGGCGAACTGCGCCGTATCGTGGCCGACATCGGCGACGGAAAGGTCATGACGCTGACCGGCCCCTTCTCCTTCGACGAACAGGGCTTCCTGTCGGGAAAATTCAAACTGGAGATCGAACAGCTCGGCCCCTGGGGCCATAGCCTGAAACAGGCGTTCCCGGATATCGCCTCGACGGTGAACACGGCGACGAAGCTCTTGAAGGCGCTCGCCAACGGCAGCGACAAGGTCTCGGTCGATCTCGTCGTCGATCACGGCAACGCCACCGTCAGCGGCTTCATCCCGCTCGGCCGGATTCCGCCGATCTAGCCGATCCGGCCTCTCAAGCGTTGGCCGCTACTTCTTATCAAGTGGATGGGGGCGGCCGAAATCCGGTGCGTCGACATCCTGGCCGGCCTGGATGATCGAACGGCGGATGGCGCGTGTGCGGGTGAAAAGTTCGAAAATCTTGTCGCCCTCGCCCCAGCGGATCGCGCGCTGCAGATAGGCGAGATCTTCCGAGAAGCGCGCCAGCATTTCGAGAATCGCATCGCGGTTGTGCAGGCAGACGTCGCGCCACATCGTCGGATCAGAGGCGGCGAGACGGGTGAAATCGCGAAAGCCGGAGGCTGAATATTTGATGACCTCGGACTCGGTCACCGTCTCCAGATCGTCGGCGGTGCCGACGATGTTGTAGGCGATGATATGCGGCAGGTGCGAAACGATTGCCAGCACCTTGTCGTGATGCTCCGCATCCATCTCGTCGACCTTCGAGCCGAGCGCCTCCCAGAAACCGCGCAGCCGCTTCAGCGCCGCTTCGTCAGTGCCGGCAACCGGCGTGAAGATGCACCAGCGGCCTTCGAAGAGGCCGGGAAAGCCGGCATCCGGGCCGGATTTCTCCGTGCCGGCCAGAGGATGGCCGGGGATGAAATGCACATTCTCAGGCATATGCGGCTGCATCTGCGCGATGACGGAAGCCTTGGTGGAGCCGACATCGGTAACGATCGCCCCCGGCTTCAGGCTTCCAGCGATCTCTTTCGCCACGCTTTCCGAAGCGCCGACCGGAACCGAAACGATGATGAGGTCGGCATCCCTGACGGCATCCGCCGAGGACGTCGTGTAGCGGTCGCCAAGGCCGAGCTCTTCCGCACGCTTCAGCGTATCAGCGCTGCGTGTCGCAACGACGATCTCTTTCGTCAGGCCGAGCCGCCGGATGTCGTGGGCGAGCGAAGAGCCGATCAGGCCGATGCCGATCAGCGCGATGCGATCGAACTGCACGCTCATGCCTGACGTCCCATGAATTCGCCGAGGGCGGCCATGACACCACGATTGGCCTCTTCCGGCCCGACGCTCATGCGCAGCGCATTGGAAAAGCCGTAGCCGCGCATGGCGCGCAGGATGTAGCCGCGGCGCGTCAGGAACTCGTCGGCATCCGCCGCGCGCTTGCCGTCGATCTCGGGGAAATGGATGAGGACGAAATTGGCGACGGAGGGCGTCACTTTCAGCCCGATTGCTTCGAGGGCCTGCGTGAGCGTCTCCACCCACATTTGGTTGAAAGAGACGGCCTGCTGGACGAAGGCCTGGTCGCGAATAGCCGCCGCACCGGCGGCGATCGCCGCTGCATTCAGGTTGAACGGAGCACGCACGCGGTTCACCGCATCGACGATATCGGCAGGCGCATACATCCAGCCGACGCGCAGCGCCGCAAGACCGTAGGCCTTCGAGAAGGTGCGGGTCATCACCACGTTGGCGTTGGAGGACACGACCTCGATGCCGGCCTCATAATCGTTGCGGCGCACATATTCGGCGTAAGCCGCATCAAGCACGAGCACGACATGTTTCGGCAGCCCGGCCTGCAGGCGGCGGATTTCGCTGACGGGAACATAGGTGCCCGTGGGATTGCCGGGATTGGCGATGAAGACGATCTTCGTCCTCTCCGTTACCGCGGCAAGGATCGCGTCGACATCGACGGTATGGTTCTTTTCCCGAACGACGACGGGGGTCGCGCCCGCGCCCAGGATCTGGATCTTGTAGACGAGGAAGCCGTGCTCGGTGATGATGCCTTCATCGCCGGCGCCGAGATAGACATGGCAGAGCAGGCCGAGGAGTTCGTCGGAACCGTTGCCGCAGAGGATGTTTGCCGGATTGAGGCCATGCACGGCGGCGATCGCCTCGCGCAGTTCGATCGCCTGCCCGTCCGGATAACGCCCCAGATTATCGGCGACCGCCTTGAAGGCTTCGATCGCCTTCGGGCTCGCGCCGAGCGGCGTTTCGTTGGACGAAAGCTTGTAGACGCGGGCAACACCCGGCGCATGTTCCTTGCCCGGCACATAGGCTGCGATATCGAGAATACCGGGACGCGGAACGGGCTTGCTCATCTCAACGCTCATGGGTCGACCTTGGATTTTCCGGAAAATGACCCAGTGCCATTAAAGCGGAATGCCGTTCTTGTCGAGTGCCGGGAACGGCATCACCGGCTGCGCGTTGTCGGTACGCCATGGGGTGCGAGAACCGGCACGAAGACGCGGCGCGAGGCGCGCGCGGCGACCGGCAGCCCCTGGTAGAGCCGCTTCTGCGCCTCGACGATGATGACGCCCGAGAAGGCAGGCCACAGTGTCCGGCCGATCCGCTCGAAGGCGCGGCGAAGCCGCAAGATGGCTCTGAGCTTGGAAGGCGGAAAGAACAGCGCCTCGGCGGTTGCTCCGGGGGTGAAATTCGTCTCGCGCAGCAGATGCGTCAGCTGGCCGCGCGAATAGGGTCGGCCCGAGCCGAAGGGCGTATGCTCCATGCGCGCCCAGACCCCTCGCCGGTTCGGCACGACGATGATCAGCCGTCCGCCGGGCGCCAGCACCCGCCAGAGTTCCTTCAGCGTCTCGCGCGGGCTCTCGGCAAATTCCAGCGAATGCACCATCAGCACCCGGTCGATCGATGAATCCGGCAGCGGCAGTTCCTCATCGAAAACAAGCGTCGTCGACGAAAGCGAGCCCATCGGCCAGTTCACCGCGCCCTGCCCGGCCGGCATGAAGGCGAAGGTGCGCTCGGTATCGGCCTGGAAACGGTCGAGGAAGGGCACGGCATAACCGAGGCCGACCAGACGCTCCTGTGGTAGCCGCACCCAGAGCGAGGACAGCGCCATGGCGATCGACTGCTCGGCAAGGCGCCCGAGCTCGGAGTGATAGAACTGACGTAGGTCGACAATATCGGCGTGCATTGCGATAAATGTTATCAGCGGGCGGTTGGACTTCAAGGCCGGACTCTCTACATTCCCGCGAGAGTCGTGGGACAAGGGATTATTTGAAGATGAAACCTTTGGAATTAGACGTTTTTCTCTGCCGCACCGACAATTTCGGCGTTCTCGTGCACGATCCGGAAACAGGCTTTACCGCGGCGATCGATGCGCCGGAGGAGGCGCCGATCCTGGAAGCGGTGACGCGCCGCGGCTGGAAGATCACCCATATCTTCACCACCCATCACCACACCGATCACGTCGCCGCCAACCTGGCGCTGAAGGAGCGGTTCGGCTGCGAAATCATCGGTCCGATCAACGAGGCGGTCGCCATTCCCGGCCTCGACCGGACGATGGCCGACGGCGACAGGTTCCTTTTCGGCGACCACACGGTCAATGTCATCGAAACACCCGGCCACACCGCGGGCCATATCTGCTATCACTTCGTCGACGACAAGCTGCTTTTTGCCGCCGATACGCTGTTTGCGCTCGGCTGCGGCCGCCTGTTCGAACGCCCCGCCGCCGACATGTGGCATTCCCTGCAGAAGCTCGCCGTGCTGCCGGATGAGACCGCCGTGTATTTTGGCCACGAATATACGCTCTCCAACGCCCGTTTCGCGCTCACGGTCGATCCCGACAATGAGCGCCTGAAGAGCCGGGCCGCCGAGATCGAGGCCCTGCGCGCCGAAGGCAAATTCACCATTCCGACGATGTTGGGCCTGGAAAAGGAAACCAACCCGTTCCTGCGCGCCGGCGATCCGGTGATCCGCCGTAATCTGGTCATGGAAGGCAAGACGAACGAGGAGGTCTTTGCCGAGATCCGCAAGCGCAAGGATAATTTCTGATGTCGCCGGAAGAGATCATCCGCGAACTCGGTATGCAGCCGCATCCGGAAGGGGGCTGGTACGTCCAGACCTTCCGCGATGTCTCGGGCGGGGAGCGCGGCTATTCGACGGCGATCTATTACCTGCTGACCAAGGGACAACGCTCGCACTGGCATCGCGTCCATGACGCGGCCGAGGTCTGGCACTATTACGCCGGCGCGCCGTTGGCGCTGCATCGTTCGGAAGACGGGAGGGCAAGCGAAATCCTGACACTCGGAACGAACCTTTCCGCCGGCGAGCGGCCACAGGCGATCATTCCCGCCAATTGGTGGCAATCGGCAGAAACCCTCGGCGATTTCACCTTGGTCGGTTGCACCGTCTCTCCCGGCTTCGTATTTTCGAGCTTCGAGATGGCCCCGCCGGATTGGAAGCCCGGCGGCTGAGGGCTACGCCGCCGCAGACTGCGCCGGAATTTTGCGGCGGAACATTTCCTGGGCAGCCAGCACCGCTCCACCGGTGACGAGCAGGCAGGCAAGAGCAATGCGCCAGCTCGGCTCGGCAAATCCGAACAGCGTCAGGATGAGCGTCGAAAGCAGCGGCGCGGCATAACTTGCCGCGCCGAGAATCTGGATATCGCCATTCTTGACGCCGTAATCCCAGGCATAGAAGGCCGCCCCGACAGGGAAGAGGCCGAGCCCGACGACGGCGACCCATTCGACGCTGGTTTCCGGCCAGACGGTCGCCTCCAGGCCAAGATGGCTGAAGAAAGACAGGATGGAGGTCGCAAGGCAGAAGCCGGTGACGACATCCGTGGAGACGGCCTCGAAACGCCGTGTCAGCAGCGAATAGCCCGACCATGTGAAGGCGCAGAGGAAGGCGGCGCCGTAACCGACCGCGTAAGCTCCATCGAAATCGATGCCGTTGCGACCGACGATCAGAAAGGTGCCGCAAAGCCCGGCAAGCGCGCCCGCCACGTGATACCAGCGCAGCCGCTCTCCCGGCAGAAGCGCCGAGCCGACGACGATCAGAAGCGGCCACAGATAGGAGATCAGCCCTGCCTCCACTGCGGGCGCGTTCCTGAGCGCGGTGAAGTAGAGGAAGTGATAGCCGAAGAGACCCGCAATACCGGTGATCCAGACCCGGGCGGGCTGCTTCAGCAGCGCCCGCCGCGCGGGGTTGAGGATCAGCACGACAAGGCCCGGAATGCTGCCGATCGCAAAGCAGATGGCCGAAAGCTGGAATGGCGGCATCTTGCCGGAAGAAGCCGTCAGGAGCGCCAGGAACGACCACATCAGAATGGCCGCAAAACCGATCGCCGTCGCGCGAAGCTTCATCTGTCCCCCTTCACGGAGGCGAAAGCTCCGTCAGCCGACACTGCCATATTTGACGGCCGTGATCGTCACCATTCCATATTCCGTGGGAATGCGCACATAGACCGGAGCATATACATTGGCCGCCTCCGACTTGGCAAACCAGATTTCCATACGGTCGCTCTTGCTGAGATAGTCGATGTCCTTGCGGCCCTTCTTGTAGCCGGACCGCGGCACGAAACGCACGCTGCAGACGACCGCCTTGCCCTTGAAGCCATCGGTCGAAAAATCCTCGTCGCCCTTCGGCGAAAGCACCAGATCCATGCGCGTCTCGCCATCGAAGATCGGCAGCGTCTGCGAGCAGACCTTGGTATCCCCGGTGAAGACAAGGCCGGAGATGGGATCGAGCACCGAACGCATGTCGCGCGGCGTGACGTCGATCCAGTTCTTCGGGCGCTTCGGCGGTGGTGTCGTCGTCGCTGAGATGATGTTGCCGTCGCGGTAGCTGACTTCGTAGACGCGGGCCTTCTTGCCGCTCTTGTAGTAAAGCGAATATTTCAGCGCCTGCAGCCTGTCGTTACGCACGACGCCGGTGACGCTGGTTTTTGCCTGGATCTTGGTGACGAGGTCGGCAAGGCCGGAGGAATTGATGTCGCCGGCGATCTTGTAGCTGTGATCGTCCTCGATCTGCGTCAGGAACGCTGCGCGCGCGATCGGCAGGCCGGCGAGCGCCACCCGATATTCCGTCCGATGCTGGATCTCGGCCGCCGATGCCGGTATGGCAAGAAGCGCGGCGACGGCCGAAATGAAAATTCGTCTGCCCGAATGAGCCATGAACAAAGCCTTGTTTTACCGGGCGCAGGCAGCCCATGCTGAGCGCTCTATACTCCCGCCGTGAAGGGAAGAAAACAGCAGCTTTTTGACAGAATTGCGGGAAAGGCCAAGGTTTGGCTTGACGCGAGCAGGCTCTCTGACTATAGAACCGCAACTTTCCAATCATGCCTGTTGGATTGCGAGCCCGGTTTTGCCGGGAATGGCAATTCGATGGCCCGAGAAAAACAAGAATAGGTGTTCCATGTCCCGCGTGTGCGAATTGACCGGCAAGGCCGTCCTGACTGGTAACAATGTCAGCCATGCCAACAACAAGACCAAGCGCCGTTTCCTGCCGAACCTGTGCCAGGTCACGCTGATTTCCGACGCGCTGAACCAGCGTTATCGTCTTCGCGTTTCGGCTGCCGCTCTTCGCTCCGTCGAGCACCGTGGCGGCCTCGATGCCTTCTTGATCAAGGCAAGCGAGAACGAACTGTCGATGCGTGCGCGCCTGCTGCGCCGTCAGATCGTCAAGAAGACTGCCGAAGCCGCTGCTGCGTAAGCTTCTGCCATTCTTTCATACGGCTTCAAAAGGCTTGAACGGGTAATACCGGACAAGCCTTTTGCTTTGCCTGAGCACTCCAACTGGTGGCATCACCCAGGATAAAAAAATGCTGAAGACCCGCTATACCCTTGCCTATGTCGCGCTGATGACGCTCGTCGTCGTCGCTTCAAACTTCCTCGTCCAGTTCCCGCTGAACGCCGAAGTCGCCGGCATCAATCTCGCCGATATTCTGACCTGGGGCGCCTTCTCCTACCCGGTTGCCTTCCTGATCACCGATCTGACCAACCGCCAGTTCGGTCCGCAGGCCGCCCGCAAGGTCGTCTTTGCCGGCTTCGTCGTCGGCGTCACCCTCTCCTTCTTCACCTCGGCGCCGCGCATAGCGGTCGCCTCCGGCTCGGCCTATCTCGCCGGCCAGCTGCTCGATATCGCCGTCTTCAACCGCCTTCGTCGCCAGGCCTGGTGGCGCGCGCCGCTCGTCGGCTCGCTGATCGGCTCGGCGCTCGATACGGTGATGTTCTTCTCGCTTTCCTTTGCCGCGTTTTTCGTCTTCCTCGGTCCGAACGAGCCTTTCGCGCTCGAGTCGGCACCGATCCTCGGCGTTCTGGCTGCTGAAGCCCCACGCTGGATTTCCTGGGCGATCGGCGATTTCGCCGTGAAGATGATCGTCGGCCTGGTCATGCTGCTGCCATACGGCGCGCTGATGAATGTGCTGCGGCCGATGCAGGCCGCCCGCGCCAGCTAAATTATCGACGCCGCCGGACCGCACCGGCGGCGATTGCGGGATGCAGAAGCACCTCAGCGACCAGACCATCGATCTCTCGCGACGAGTCGAGGCGCAAGACCGGCGCGGTCTGCGTTTCCAGCCATTGCTCATGCGCAGTAAGACTGCGGCGTTCGGGACCTGATGTATCGTAACTTGCCGCCCATTCCATGAATTCCCCACTTTTGACTTCCATGTCGCCGCCAGGCCCGATCCTCTCTCCATATCGGGCGATCTCCCGCGCACGGATTCGCGCCATCCGGAGGTCCGGCTCGATCCTCAGGAACACGATCAGGTCATAGAACGGCTCGATCTGCCTCCCCCATTTCAGCGCCGATCCGGAGAGCACCCACCCGTCATACTGCGCCGCCGCCTCGAGGAGCAGCCGGATGCGTTCATCGGCATCCCTCGGCGTCGTGAACGGCGGGTCGGTCGGCAACCAGAAGAAATCGTCGGTGTCGAGATGGGCGATATCGAGCTTTTCGGCAAGCGCAAGGCCGAGCGATGTCGTGCCGGAGCCGGACGCGCCCATGACATGGATATGCACCAAGATTTCTCTCCGAATGCTGATTTTCCGATTTGCGGCTCATTCCGATAGCCAAGGCATATGACATCAGTCTGACGCATCGAGCGTCAAGCTATTCGGTCAGTCGAAATTCCAGCATCAGATTGCGCTGCAGGATCGAGTGATTGTCGTCCGACACCATGATGATGTGGGTCGTGCCGTCAGCTGCCTGGAAAGCGTCAAGTCCCTCCATATTGTCGATCTGCGAATTGAAATCGCCTTCGAGCAAAAGTTCGCCGTCAACGACGGCGCCGGGCCTGATATCGGCGCACTTGATGCGCCGAAGGCGCATTCCGATGCCTTCGGCCATGTTGAAACGGCGCTCCAGGAGCAGCAGATCGCCATTCGGCAGGAAGGCGCCATCCGTGGCGTCGAAGCTTCCGTCCCGCTTGACTGAGAAAAGCCCTTTCAGCGGGCCACTGAGAATGGCCGCCATCCGGTTGCCCTCGCTGTCGAGACCGCGCTCGGAGACGATGACCACACCGCCCTTGAGTGGGCTGGTTTCAGGCGCGACGGCGATGGTTTCGATGCCGCGATTGTCGCTCAGCATCTTCCGAGGGATGAGGATCGGCAGGGTGCCGATCGCGCCCGATTCGGCAAAACCTGGATCGGGATAGATATCGACGCGATGAATCTGCTCGAAAGAAACCAGGACCCGGTCTGCGTCGAATGCCAGGCCCTCCGCATCCATCTGACCCTTACCCTCAAAGCTGCGCCCGGAGCGGTTCTTCATCGGAGTGATTTCGACATTCGAAAGACCGGAAAGCCTGCTCTTGGCATCGCGTTCGATGCTGCCGGTCAGCCACTGGCCGGTATCGAGCACGACGACGAAATGTTTCTGGTCCGGGCGGAAGCGAATGGAGGAGAGCGAACCGAACAACGCCTTGCTGGAAACCATTTCCAGTCCGCCGAGAAATTCCAGCGGGCCGAATTTCGTCTCGGACGAGCCGATCCTGAAATCCGAGATTTGCCGGCTAATGACCGGTATCTCGGCGCCGGCGCATGCCTTGGATGCGCCGGCCGCGATGGAAAGGACAACCGCCGCCGCGCGGCAAAGGCGCTTGGCAGTCATCCCATGCATTCCCTTCCAGCGGCGTCAGCCGGCACGGCGTAGCCGGCCGCCGCGCGGCTGGGCGGATTGATCTTCGAAGAGAGAGGCAAGCTGCTCGGTCATAGCACCGGCCAGCTCGTCGGCATCGACGATCGTCACGGCGCGGCGATAATAGCGCGTCACGTCGTGACCGATACCGATCGCCAGCAGTTCCACAGGCGAACGAGTTTCGATCTGCTCGATGACGGCGCGAAGGTGCCGCTCCAGATAGTTGCCCGGATTGACCGACAGCGTCGAATCGTCGACCGGCGCGCCATCCGAGATCATCATCAGGATGCGGCGCTGCTCGCGACGGGCGAGCAGGCGATTATGCGCCCAGATCAGCGCCTCTCCGTCGATATTTTCCTTGAGCAGGCCCTCGCGCATCATCAGCCCGAGATTGGAGCGTGCCCGCCGCCAGGGTGCGTCGGCCGATTTGTAGATGATGTGGCGCAGGTCGTTGAGGCGACCCGGCGTCTGCGGCTTGCCGCCGGCGAGCCAGGTTTCGCGCGCCTGCCCGCCCTTCCAGGCCTTCGTCGTGAAGCCGAGGATCTCGACCTTGACGCCGCAGCGCTCCAGCGTACGGGCGAGAATGTCGGCGCAGGTGGCGGCAACCGTGATCGGCCGGCCGCGCATCGAGCCGGAATTGTCGATGAGCAGGGTGACGACGGTATCGCGGAACTGCGTGTCGCGCTCCATCTTGAAGGAAAGCGCCTGCATCGGATCGATGATGATACGCTGCAACCGGGCCGGATCGAGATAGCCCTCCTCCAGGTCGAAATCCCACGAGCGGTTCTGCTGTGCCATCAGACGGCGCTGCAGCCGGTTGGCAAGACGACCGACCGCCCCTTGCAGATGCGCAAGCTGCTTGTCGAGGAAGGCGCGCAGGCGCTCCAGCTCGGCGGCATCGCAAAGCTCTTCGGCGGTGATGATCTCATCGAATTCTTCGGTATAGACGTGATAATCGACCTTCTCGTTGAAATCGGCGAAAGGCGTGTTCGGACGGCGGGTCTCGCCCGGCGTTTCCGAATCGTCCTCACCCTCTTCCATCATGTCGTCGTCGGAGATTTCGGCGCCTTCGGTTTCGCCGTCCTCCATCTGCTCGTCGGAGACTTCGCTGTCCTCGACGGGGGCGGCATCGGTGCCGGCATCCTCGTCGACCTCGTCCTGGTCCTGCTCGTCGCCGTTCGGCTGGTCTTCCTGCTCCGACTGGTCGTCATTGTCGGCTTCGCTGTCGTCGTCGCCGTATTCCTCGGCCATCTCCATGGCCGACAGCATGTTGCGGATGACCTTGGCGAAGGCCTGCTGGTCGTTGATCGCATTCGTGAGGTTGTCGAGCTCCGGACCCGCCTTGTCCTCGATGAAGGAACGCCAGAGGTCGAGCACCTTGCCGGCGGTTTCAGGCGGCCGCTGGCCGGTCAGCTTCTCGCGCACCATCATGGCGACGGCTTCGCCGATCGGCGCGTCTTCCTGACGCTCGATGCCGGTGAAATTCGCCTTGGAATATTTCTCTTCCGTCATGGAGCGCAGGTTCGCCGCCACGCCCTCCATGCGCAGCGTGCCGATCGATTCGACACGCGCCTGCTCGACCGCATCGAAGATCGCCCGGGCGTCCGAGCCCTGCGGCGCCATCGTCGTATGCACCTTTTCGTCATGACAGGCGAGGCGCAGCGCCATGGAATCGCCGAGCCCGCGGGTGACCGCCAGCTCGTGCGCCGTCGGCCGCTTGGAAAGCTCCGGCAGCCGAATGCGCTCGCCGGTCATACCCGGCCGTTCATTGGCGAAGGTCACCTCGACATCGCCGTCGCCGGCGATCGAGCGCACGCAACCTGAGATCGCCCGGCGCAGCGGCTCGACGTCGACGGGCGCACCGGGCTTTGCTTTCGAATTGTCACCGCGAGCTGCCATGATCGGTCGGGCCTCAGGCTCCGAGAACGATGTTGGCGGCACTTTCCTTCAGCTCGACGCCGAAGGCGCGCTGATAGTGCTCGGCCACCAGCGGGCGCTCCAGCTCGTCGCACTTGTTAAGGAAGGTGACGCGGAAGGCGAAGGCGAGGTCGCCGAAGATCTCGGCGTTTTCTGCCCAGGTAATGACCGTGCGCGGGCTCATGACGGTCGAGAGATCACCGTTCATGAAGGCGGCGCGTGTCAGGTCGGCGACCCTCACCATCTTGGAAACCGTCTCGCGGCCGTTCTTGTCCTTGCCGAAGCTCTTCACCTTGGCGGCGACGATATTCACTTCGTGATCATGCGGCAGGTAGTTTAGCGTCGTCACGATCGACCAGCGGTCCATCTGCGCCTGGTTGATCTGCTGCGTGCCATGGTAGAGGCCGGTCGTGTCGCCGAGACCGATCGTGTTCGCCGTCGCAAACAGACGGAACGCCGGGTGCGGCCGGATGACGCGGCTCTGATCGAGCAGCGTCAGGCGGCCGGAGGATTCCAGTACGCGCTGGATGACGAACATCACATCGGGGCGGCCGGCATCATACTCGTCGAAGACGAGCGCAACATTGTGCTGATAGGCCCAGGGCAGGATGCCGTCCTTGAATTCCGTGACCTGCAGCCCGTCCTTGACGACGATCGCATCTTTGCCGACGAGATCGATACGGCTGACATGGCTGTCGAGGTTGATGCGCACGCACGGCCAGTTGAGGCGAGCCGCCACCTGCTCGATATGCGAGGACTTGCCCGTGCCGTGATAGCCGGAGATCATCACGCGGCGGTTATGCGCGAAGCCTGCGAGAATGGCGAGCGTCGTCTCGCGGTCGAACAGGTAGTCGGGGTCGAGGTCCGGCACATAGGCGTCGCCCTTGCTGTAGGCGGGAACGCGGATGTCGGAATCGATGCCGAAGGTTTCGCGGACCGAAACGGTAGTGTCGGGCAGTTGTGAAATATCGAGGTCGATCTTGCTCATCATGTCTCCAAGGCGGGTGAAGCCACCCGGCCATACTGTCTCAGGCCATGTCGCAACCGTGACGCCGCGATTTTTCCGCGCCCGTCCAGGTCGGAACGTCGGCGATACTTCTCCGGGACTGAAACGAAACCTCGGCGGGATAATGACCGCTTGCGAGCATTCTTGAAAGAGTCCCGGACAAGAAACGCCGCGTCCGGAAGGTCGGCGGAGGCGATGTCAGGAGAACACGCAAATATGCGCCGCGTTTGCCTGCGGCCTCAGCCGATTTGGACCATACCCGATTGAAGCCCAAGAGCAAGGACGGGAATTAACAAAAACCGTTCTGCTTCAACAATTGATAGGCCTGGATGACGGCGCGGAAGCGCTCCTCCGAGCCGCGGTCGCCGCCATTGGCATCGGGATGGTGCTTCTTGACCAGTTCCTTGTAGCGGCTCTTGATCTCGGCCGACGTCGCATTGGCGTGAAGGCCCATCGTGTCGAAGGCCTTGCTCTCCAGCGATTTCAGCTTGCGCGCCTGGGGAAAACGCGGCCCGCTGCCCTTGCCGCCGCCTTCCTTCACGAAGCCGAAGGGATCGCGAACGCGCGAATAGGCGCCGGAACGGACTTCCGAATGCAGCGGGCTGTCCTTGGCTGACTTGTTGACGCCGACGGTCCATGTCGGCCGATGGCCGGTGATCGCCTCTTTCTGGTATCGGGCGATCTCTCCGTCCGAAAGGCCGGAGAAATAGTTGTAGCCCTTGTTGTATTCCTTGACATGCTCGAAGCAGAACAAGAAGAACTGGCCTTCCGCATTGCGCCCCACGGGAGCGCGATGCGCGCCTTTCTTGTCGCAGCCGTCCCACTGGCAGGTAGGCGGCGCCTGCTCTGCCTCCTGCTCGCGTTTGCGGCGTGTTCGGATGCGGTCGAAATATTTGGAATCGAGTCTCATGACGGCGCTAATTATGGGACTGTCGCGAAGCGACAACAAGAATTGACAAATGGAATTGTTGCTGGCTTGGTGGGAACCTTTTTCGCGAAGCAGCAAGACCGAATGATGACCCTGCGGACCCGCATCGAAGAAAAACTTGTCGAAGCTTTCGCCCCCGAACGCCTGAGCGTCATCGACGAGAGCCATCTGCATGCCGGCCATCAGCCCGACATGACAGGCACCGGCGAAACCCACATGCGGGTAAGGATCGTTTCGGCAAAATTCGCCGGCATGTCGCGGCTGGCGCGCCACCGGGCGATCACCGACCTGTTGAAACCCGAGCTTGATGCCGGACTGCATGCGCTCGCCGTCGAACCGGCAGCACCCGATGAACCGACCCGCTGGTAGCGGCACAGCCTATATGGATATCGGCCGCCCGCAATCCAAGCGAGGTCAGCCGGATTTCGTGTCGTCTTCCTGCGCAGGGCGGATGCGCAGCTTGGTGATGCGGTTCTTCTCCCGCTTCATGACGACGAAACGCTTGCCGTAAAAGGTGAAGGCCTGGCGTTCTTCGGGAATGGTCATGGATTCGTGAATGACAAGGCCGGCGATCGTCGTTGCCTCCTCGTCGGGCAGGTTCCAGTCGAGCGCGCGGTTCAGGTCACGGATCGGCACGCCGCCATCAACGACGACCGAGCCGTCCGCCTCCTGGCGCACGCCCTGCATCTCGATATCGTGTTCGTCGGAAATATCGCCGACGATTTCTTCGAGAATATCCTCCAGTGTCACGATGCCCTGCACCTCGCCATATTCGTCGACGACGACGGCGAAATGCTGCTTGCGGCGCAAGAAAGCGTTGAGCTGGTCTTCGAGGTTGGTGCTGTCTGGCACGAACCACGGCTTCTGCGCGATCTTCACGATATCGAGGTTCTGCGGCTCCATGTTCGGCTCGGCAAGCGCCCGCAGGAGATCCTTGGCGTGGACGACGCCGATGATGTTGTCGATCGTGCCGCGCCACAGCGGCATGCGCGTGTAAGGGCTTTCGAGGATGGCGCGCACCACCGCTTCCGGCGGATCGTCGGCGTTGATCGCCCGCATCGCGGTGCGGTGGACCATGATGTCGGAGAGCTCAAGCTCGCCGAGATCGAGCACGCCGCCCAGACGGTCCCGGTCGGCCTTCACGACCGAGCCCTCGCGGTGCAGGAGATCCACGGCGCCGCGCAGCTCCTCATGCGCCGTCAACATCGACACCTCCCGCGACAGATTGATGCCGAACAGCGAAAGAATCTGCCGCACGATCGCATTGACGAAGGAGGAGACCGGGCCGACGACGGCAACGAAGAGCCTGGCCGGAAATGCCACTGCAAGCGCAAAACGGTCAGGCGTCGAAATCGCCCAGCTCTTCGGCAGCACTTCCGCGAAGATGACCAGGATGACGGTCATCGCCAGCGTCGCCAGCGCCACGCCGGAATTGCCGAACAGTCCGAGAAAAAGGCTGGTGGCGATCGAGGAGGAAAGGATGTTGGCGAGATTGTTGCCGATGAGCAGCGCGCCGATCAGCCGGTCACGCCGCTCGATCAGCTGCCGGACGAGGCCGGCGCGCTCGTCGCCGTTTGCCTCCAGCGTATGGATGCGGCTGCGCGAAACGGCCGTCAGCGCGGTCTCGGAGCCGGAAAAAAAAGCGGACATCAGAACGAGCGCCGTGATCGAAAGAATCTCCGGCCAATATGCCGCTAGAAATGCCAGAGCGCCTTCGATTGTCGTCAAGGATGTTTTTCCCGGAGAAAGCTGATCACTTCGGAGGCAGGAACGTCGTCGGCGACGAAGGACTGGCCGATGCCGCGCGTCAGGATGAAGGTGAGCTTGCCACTCTTGACTTTCTTGTCCTGGGCAATCGCGTCCATCAGCGTTTCGGCGGGCGGCAGGTCGCCCGGAATCTCGGACATGCGGGTCGGAAGGCCGACGTCCTTCAGATGTTTTTCGACGCGCCGCGCGTCGTCGGGGCTTGCGAGGTTCATCCGGGCGGAGAATTCATGCGCCAGCACCATGCCGATCGAAACGCCTTCGCCATGCACCAGGCGGCGGCTGTCATAGGCGGTCGCCGCTTCCAGCGCGTGGCCGAACGTATGACCGAGATTGAGCAGCGCCCGCTGGCCGTTCTCGCGCTCGTCGGCGACGACGACGTCTGCCTTTGCCTGGCAACTGGTGGCAATCGCCTCGATCCGCGCGGAGCCGCCCGCAAAAACCGCCTTCCAGTTGGCTTCCAGCCAGGCGAAAAAGTCAGGCTTGTCGATCAGCCCGTATTTCGCGACCTCGGCGTAGCCGGCACGGAATTCCCGCTCGCTGAGCGAATTCAGCACATCCGTATCGGCAAGAACCAGATCCGGCTGATGGAAGACGCCGATCAGGTTCTTGCCGTGGCGGGAGTTGATGCCGGTTTTGCCGCCGACGGAGGAATCGACCTGCGACAGCAGCGAAGTCGGCATCTGCACGAAGCGCACGCCGCGCCGCACGATGCCGGCCGCAAATCCCGAGAGGTCGCCGATGACGCCACCGCCGAGCGCAATGACGCAATCGTTACGCTCGACGCGGGCCTCGAGCACCTTGTCGCAGACATTGACCAGATGTTCGAAGCTCTTGGTCTTCTCGCCGGCCGGCAGGACGACTTCGGCAGAAACGATGCCAGCTGCATCGAGGCTCGCGACGAGAGCGTCGAGGTAGAACGGCGCCACATTCTCGTCGGTGATAACAGCCGCCTTGCGGCCTTTGAGACGGGAGGCGATCTCGGCGCCGGCGCGCGCGATCAGCCCCGGCCCGATCAGGATATCGTAGGCGCGCTCGCCGAGCGGCACATGCACCGTCTGGGCGGCGGGGGCGGAGGGTATCGCATTCATGACGCTGCACTTTCCTTCTGAGCTTCGATCACGGCCTTCAGCACCTCGTCGGCCATGATTTCCTTGCGCACGTCGCGCGAGAGCACGGTGATATCAGCCTGCGCGTAGATCGGATAACGCGCAGTCATCAGGTTTTCGAGCGTCTGCTTCGGGTTTTCGGTCTTGAGCAGCGGCCGCGTGTCGCGCTTGTTGACCCGCTCCCAGAGCACCTCCAGATCCGCCTTCAGCCAGACGGAAAGGCCGCCCTTCTTGATATGCTTGCGCGTCCGCTCGTTGATGAAGGCGCCCCCGCCTGTGGAGACGACGCGCGGCCCGCTTTTCAGGAGCCGTTTCATCACCCGCGTCTCCAGCGCCCGGAACTCTTCCTCACCATAGGCCGCGAAAAGTTCGGCGATCGTCATGCGCGAAACACGCTCGATTTCGTGATCGCTGTCGATGAAGGGAATGCCGAGCTGGCTGGCAACGATGCGCCCGACGGCGGATTTTCCAGCACCCATCAGGCCGACGAGGATCAGATTGCGTGAACCGAGCGCAGCGCGAACTCTGTCTTTCAGGCTGTCGGCAACGGTCAGCAGTGGGTCACTCATCGGTCCATTCACACTTTGTTTGCAAACCGTATCGACAAATGCAGGTGGAGCGTCAAGTCGCGGACAAGGGAATCATGGCTTGAAGAGCGCTTCTTGCACTTGCGAATACGCTTCTTATAACAGAACCAGAGCATGAAGGAGTTGCCGGATGCCGACCCTGTTCCGTTTCCTGTTCTTCTGCGCGATCCTCGCCGGAACGGTCTACGGAGCGATGTGGGCGCTTGTCACCTTCGTCGAACCGCGGCAGCGCGACGTGACGATCCGCATCCCGTCGGAGCGAGTCAACCCGCCTGCGACGGGCACGATCGACGCGACGAGGAAGTGAGGATATGAGGGATCTCGGCCGCATCCACGTGGAATCCTTCCTGGAAATGATGAGCGCCGAACGCGGCGCGGCCGCCAACACGCTGCAATCCTACGAGCGCGATCTCGAAGACGTCCTCTCCTTCCTGAACGGCCGCAGCATAAGGCTCATCGAAGCCGCCTCCGCCGATCTTTCTGCCTATCTCTCCTCGCTCGCCCGCCAGGGCTTCAAACCCTCCTCGCAGGCGCGCCGGCTTGCGGCCATGCGCCAATTCTACAAGTTCCTCTATGCCGAAGGCATTCGCACCGACGATCCCACAGGCATTCTCGACGCGCCGAAGAAGGGACGCCCCCTGCCGAAGACGATGGGCGTGGAGGAAGTGAGCCGGTTGCTTTCGCAGGCCGAGGCTGAGGCAGACGATCCGGCGCCCGGCCAGCTGCAGCGCCTGCGCATGCTGGCGCTTCTGGAACTGCTCTATGCCACCGGCATGCGCGTCAGCGAACTCGTTTCGCTTCCCGCCCGCGTGCTCGATCAGGAGGGCCGCTTCCTGATGATCCGAGGCAAGGGCAACAAGGAGCGGCTGGTGCCGCTGTCGCAATCGGCGATATCGGCTCTCAAATCCTACGGGCGCTTGCTGGCGGCGGAAAACGCAGCGGCCAAGGAACCGCGGGAAAGCCCCTGGCTGTTTCCCGCCGCCTCCAAGGAGGGCTACCTTCCGCGCCAGGTTTTCGCCCGGGACCTCAAGAACCTTGCGATCCGCGCCGGCCTGACGCCGTCGCTGATTTCGCCGCACGTCATGCGTCACGCCTTTGCAAGCCACCTGCTTGCCAATGGTGCCGATCTGCGCGTCGTGCAGGAACTCCTCGGCCATTCGGACATTTCGACCACTCAGATCTACACACATGTCCTCGAAGAGAGGCTGCAGCAGCTCGTCCAGATGCATCACCCCCTTGCCAAACAGGCGAAAAAGCACGAATAGGACCGGCGACATGGGGCGGAGCCAGGAAAACGCCCCGGGCACAAGGAACGGAAACGCACCTCATGCACAATTATCTCGACTTCGAAAAGCCGATCTCCGACCTCGAAGGCAAGATCATCGAGCTGAAGAAGCTCGCAACGGAAGACGAGAGCATCGACACCACCGATGAAATCGGCAGGCTGGAGGTTCGCGTCCGTGAGGCGATCGTCGAGATCTATTCCAAGCTGAACGCCTGGCAGAAGACGCAGGTCGCCCGCCATCCGCAGCGCCCGCATTTCGTCGACTACGCCAAGACGCTGTTCCAGGAATTCACGCCGCTCGCCGGCGACCGGAAGTTTTCCGAGGATGCCGCGATCCAGGCGGGCCTTGCCCGCTTCCGCGGCCAGCCCGTCGCCGTCATCGGCCAGGAAAAGGGCAACGACACCAAGACCCGCCTGAAGCACAATTTCGGCAGCCCCCGCCCGGAAGGCTACCGCAAGGCGATCCGCATCCTTGAAATGGCCGACCGTTTCGGCCTGCCCGTCATTTCGCTGGTGGATACGGCAGGCGCCTATCCAGGCGTCGGCGCCGAGGAGCGCGGCCAAGCCGAGGCGATCGCCCGCTCGACGGAAATGTGCCTTGGCGTCAAGGTTCCCCTCGTTTCCGTCGTCATCGGCGAAGGCGGCTCGGGCGGCGCGATCGCGATCGCCACCGGCAACCGGGTCTACATGCTCGAGCATTCGATCTACAGCGTCATCTCGCCGGAAGGCGCAGCCTCGATCCTCTGGCGCGATTCCACCCGCGCCCGCGAAGCGGCGACCAACATGAAGATCACTGCCGAAGACCTGAAATCGCTCGGCGTCATCGACGGCATCATTTCCGAGCCGCTCGGCGGCGCGCATCGCGATCCCGACAGCGTGATTGCGGCAACCGGCGATGTGATCGCCAATGCGCTCGGCGAAATGGCATCGCGTTCCGGCGAGCAATTGCGCAACGAACGGCGCCAGAAATTCCTCAACATGGGCCGCAATCTCTAGGATAAGACCGCGCCCCTTGGGGATTGAGGCCAAACCTTGGCCACATTAATGTTATCTCTAACATTTGCGCTTGCGGGGGCGTTCCTGACACGTCATAGGCTGGTAAGGATTTGTGAAGTATAAGCCGCTTATGATTCCGCTTCGTGCCCGGACTCGATAGGCGGACCGGGGTAGCATAATCTTTACGGGCTAGTTTGGATGCGCATACGTCATTTTGCCTATGTTTCGCTCATGGCGCTGGCACTTTCCGGCTGCAACGATGCGTTGGAAACCGCACAGGTCGATCTCTCCACCGTCAAGAACAAGGTCGAGCAGCCGCTTCCGGCCCATATTCTTGCCGACATCGCCGCCAAGGGCATGGACCGCAATTCGCCGATCATGATCCGCATCTTCAAGGAAGAAGGCGCGCTCGAGATCTGGAAGGCGAAGACCGACAACCGTTTCGACAAGATCGCCGGCTACAAGATCTGTGCCTGGTCGGGCCGTCTCGGTCCCAAGGTCAAGACCGGCGACCGGCAGGCGCCGGAAGGCTTCTACGAGCTGACGCGTGCCAACCTGAACCCCAATTCGAAATATTATCTGGCGATCAACACCGGCTTCCCGAACCGCTACGACGCGGTGAACGGCCGCACGGGCTCCGATCTGATGATTCATGGCGCCTGCTCGTCGTCGGGCTGCTATTCGATGACCGACCAGCAGGTGCTCGAAATCTATGCTTTCGCCCGCGACGCCTTCAAGGGCGGCCAGTCGACAGTGCAGCTGCAGGCCTTCCCGTTCCGCATGACGGCGGAAAACATGGTCAAGCATCGCCTCGATCCGAGCTACGACTTCTGGAAGATGCTGAAGGTCGGCTACGACAATTTCGAAGTGACGAAGCGCCCGCCAGAGGTGAACGTCTGCGAGAAGAAATACGTCTTCAACCAGCAGGCAACCGATGGCGGCGCCTTCAACGCCGGCGGCAAGTGCCCGGCCATGTCGACGCCCCCGGCGCTGACGGCCGCCCTTGCCTCCTACGGCAAGACCTATGATGCAGACTATGCCAAGGCGATGAGCAAATTCGACGGCATGGCCTGGTACGATCCCAGCGAAGCCGAGCGCAAAGCCGTGGTCGCCAAGACACGCAAGGGCCGCGAGCTCGCCTTCGCGCCGACCGGCACGTCGCTCGAAGCCGGCCGCATGGTCAAGGTCGCCGAACTCGAAGACCTGATGGCCAAGCGCACCGCCCAGAGCCTCACGACCAAGGCCGCCGCGGGCGCCACCCCCGCAGCGCCTGCCGAACCGCCAGCAATGGCAGTCGCTGCCGCAACACCTGCCGTTGTGCCGGTGCCGCAACAGAACCCGCTGGCCTTTGCGGCGCCCGAACCGCAGGAAACAGCCGAAGCCGCGGCAAAGAAGCCGTTCTGGAAGTTCTGGGCGCGGAACTGAACGGTTTGAACCCCGTTCTCTACGATCTTCGCGGCCTGAAATGCCCCCTCCCTGTCATGAAGACGCGCAGGAAGCTTGCCGACTTGGCGAGCGGCACGCTCATCCTCGTCGATACCAGCGATCCGCTAGCGGTGATCGACATGCCGCATTTCTGCAATGAAGACGGTCACGAACTGGTCGAAACGGAAAAGACCGAAAACGGCCACCGCTTCCTGATCCGTAAGGGCTAAATTCGTAATCCCGGGATGGCAAGCGGATTATCTGACAGCGCCTGGCGATCCGGCCTGTCGATACGGGGCTTGCCGAGAAAGGCGTCGAAAAGGTCCTTCACGAAGGCTTCGGGCAGGTCCTTGGTGATCAGCACCATGCGCGTGCGCCGGTCTTGCGGGTCTGGCCAGGCCGGCAGCCGCACCGGCGGATGAAAGATGCTCTGGACACCGTGCAGCACCAGCGGCCGCTCCGGCCGGTCGGAGACGGAAACGATCGCCTTCATCCGGAGCAGCTTTTCGCCATGGGCCGAGCGCAGGAGATCGACGAACATGTCGAGCGCCATCGGATCGATCGGCTTCTCTTCGATAATGGAGAAGGACCGGATCGAGGCATCGTGCCGGTTGACGTCGTGCGGATCCTGATCCGAATGATGATGATGGTGGTGGTGATGACCATGGTGATCGTGATGTCCATCATGACCGTGGTCGTGATTGTGATGCGCCTCATGCGCATCCTCATCCTGCAGCCAGCGGCCGACATCGGCGATCTTCGTCGCGGGGTCGTAGAGCCCGTTCACCAGCACTGCAGCGCTGCCCGCCTCGGCGCCGTCGGCATCCATCATCGCGGCGCGCGGATTGAGCGCGCGGAGGCGTTTTTCCAGGGCATCCGTTTGCCCGGCCATCGACTTTTTCGAGATGATCAGCCGGTCGGCCACCGCGGCCTGTTTGCGCGCTTCCTCATGATTGTCGAGCGTCTGCAGACCATTCACCGCGTCGACGACCGTGACGACGCCGTCGAGTTCGAAATTCTGCGCGATCACAGGATTTCCCATGATCGCCTGCATGACCGGGGCGGGATCGGCGAGCCCCGTCGTCTCGATGACGACCCGCTTCACCGCTTTGACACGGCCTGTCTGCACGGCATCCATCAGGTTCGCCAGCGTATCCACAAGCTCGCCGCGCACCGTGCAGCAGAGGCAGCCGTCCGACAGCTCGATGATCAGATCGCCTGAGCTTTCGACCAGCAGATGGTCGATGCCGACATCACCGAACTCGTTGATGATAACGGCCGCGTCCTTCATGACAGGGTCTTTGAGGACGCGGTTGAGCAGCGTCGATTTTCCGGCGCCGAGAAAGCCGGTCAGGATGGTGACCGGAATTCTGTCGTTGAGCGCGCTCATGTCGATTTTACCTTAGAAAGCTGTCGGGCGCGGCAACGGCACCGGCACGTTGGCGATCGTTCCTGCCGTATCGCCGCCCGCCACTTTTTCCGGCTGCGGAGCCGGCTGCGGATCCTGGCCCGGAATGAGGCCGGCAAAGACGAATTGCGGCTCGTGATCCATTTCCTGGATGTAGGGCGACTGAATCTTCATGCGGCCGACTTCGTCGCGCGTTTCGCTGCGTATCTTGGCGCCCTTGGCGCTGCAGATATCGGCGGTAATATCAGCGACCTGATCCCGTCCCTGCCCGTAAGGCTTCAGCGAACCGAGCGTATCACCCGCGGTGGGCTGCGTGGTAAAGCCCTTCTGCAAGAGGTTCGCGGTGGCATCGGCGCGCGCAGCCAGGCTGTCCGTGCCGAGCACGACCGAGACGAGGGTGCGGCCGTTGCGCGTCGCAGAACCGATCTGGTTGAAGCCCGAGGCGCAGATGAAACCGGTCTTCATGCCGTCAGCACCGGCGAAACGGCCGATCAGCAGATTGAGGCTCGGCACGTTCTGCTGGCCTGTCGTGAAGCCCTCCAGCGAGAAATAGCCGGCATACTGCGGAAAATCACGGCGTAGCGCCACCGTCAGCACCGCCAGGTCGCGCGCCGTCGTATACTGCCCCTTGCCGGGCAGGCCGTTGGGATTGATGAAATGCGAATCCGTCATGCCGAGCTTCAGCGCCGCGCCGTTCATCCGCGTGACGAAAGCTTCCTGCGTGCCGCCGACGGCTTCGGCGACCGCGACGGCTATGTCGTTGGCCGACTTCACCATCAGGATCTTCAGGGCGCTGTCGAGCGTCAGCTTCTGGCCCGGCTTGAAATACATCTTGGCGGCCGGCTGCGCGGCAGCGCGCTTGCTCATGACGATAGGCGTATCGAGGCTGATCTGACCGGCGCGGATCGCATCGAACACCGTATAGACGGTCATCAGCTTGGTGAGCGAGGCCGGATACCATTTGCGGAAGGCTTCTTCATGTTCCAGCACGCGGCCGGACTGCACGTCGACGAGAATATGCGGATTGGCCTGGGCGAGCGGGACGGAGGCAAGAAAACCGGCAGTCGCGGCAACTATGAAGCTAAGCTGCCGCGAAGCGGCAAATAAACCAAAGTGGCTCGTCGGCACGGCTCATCCTTCAGATATCAGGAAATCTCGAAAGCTTCATCTATCTAGCCTATATGGCTATGACATGGCAAAGGTCATTGACGAAGTAATTTGCATGAGCCTCACGCCCTTGTGAAGCGATCAACGATTGCCAGGATTCCGTAACAGGAATGTATTTGATAACAGGAACGCCGATATGCCGATTTTGAACAGAGCCGCCGAACTGCAGGACGAAGTCGCCGAATGGCGCCGCCATATTCACGCGCGGCCCGAACTTCTCTTCGCGGTGGAAAACACGGCCGCTTTCGTCGCTGAAAAACTCAAGGAATTCGGCGTCGACGAAATCGTCACCGGCATCGGCCGCACCGGCGTCGTCGGCCTGATCAAGGGCAAGGGCGAAGGCAGCCGCACGATCGGGCTGCGCGCCGATATGGACGCCTTGCCGCTGACGGAGATCACCGGCAAGCCGTGGGCCTCGAAGACACCAGGCAAGATGCATGCCTGCGGTCATGACGGCCATACCGCCATGCTGCTTGGCGCGGCGAAATACCTGACCGAGACCCGCAATTTCAACGGCAATATCGCCGTCATCTTTCAGCCTGCCGAAGAGGGCGGCGGCGGCGGCAATCTGATGGTCAAGGACGGCATGATGGAGCGCTTCGGCATCGAAGAGGTTTATGGCATGCACAACTTGCCGGGCCTGCCCGTGGGACAGTTTGCTATTCGCAAGGGCGCGATCATGGCGGCGACCGACGAATTCACCGTCACCATCAAGGGTCGCGGCGGCCACGCCGCCCAGCCGCACCGCACCATCGACCCGATCGTCATCGGCGCCCAGATCGTCGCCAATCTGCAGATGATCGCTTCGCGCACCGCCGATCCGCTGCGCTCGGTCGTCGTCTCGGTGACTAAGTTCAATGCGGGTTTCGCCCATAACGTCATTCCGAACGACGCCACCTTCGCCGGCACCGTCCGCACCCTCGACCCCGAAGTGCGCACGCTGGCTGAAACGCGGTTCCGGCAAATTGTCGAGGGCCTGGTCGCGGCCCACGGCGCTGAGGCCGAGATCAGCTTCCACCGCAACTATCCCGTCACCGTCAACCATCCCGACGAGACCGAACATGCGGTCGCCGTCGCAAGCGCCATCGCCGGCGAGGGCAACGTCAATCCCGAGATCGATCCGATGATGGGCGGCGAGGATTTCTCCTACATGCTGAACGCCCGTCCCGGCGCCTTCATCTTCATCGGCAATGGCGATAGCGCCGGCCTGCACAACCCGGCCTACGACTTCAACGACGACGTCATCGCGCACGGCATCTCCTACTGGGTCCGCCTCGCCGAACAACGCCTCGGCCTCTGACAAGAATTAAGGCTTGGCTTCGCGCCAAGCCTTTTGTATGCATGGCGTCCAGTGGTCCCGTAGCTCAGCAGGATAGAGCACCAGATTCCTAATCTGGGGGTCGCGCGTTCGAATCGCGCCGGGATCACCATTTTTTCAGCGCCTCACCTGAGCAGATGGGAACTCGACGTCGGCGTGCGCCGCGCAAACCAGGCGGCAGAAGCCAGTCGAGGCGTCTTCTCTCATTCCTTGATCGGAATTCCTGCTTCAATCGCAGCCTCTATGAATGCCTGCCGCGCCTCCTCTCGGCTTCGCTTTCCAGACATGACATCCGCGCAGACGGCGCAAGCTCGATCCAGGGCGGGACCTTCATCTGTCGGCCAGTCTTCAATCAGCGCCCAGGTCGCAGCCTGGGTGGTCTGAATCACCACCCATTGATCCGGCCCTTCAAGGGCGATCGTCACCGGCTTTTTCCAAATGGTTTGCATTGTCCTTGGCCTTCCTCGCGTGCTGCGGGAGTAGTTAGAATGACCAGTCTCGTTTTGCAAATCGGCACCGAGCCACATTGTCTTTCGTGTTGACTTACAGCACCTGACGAAGGGCTCGTCGTCCTCTCACAACCCACCGCGTTCCCAATCCCAGCACCGCTGCGACAACCCATCCACCGATAAAGCCGATCGCACCCCAGACAAGACCCGCAAAGCTCACCGGCACACCGGGCACGAAATCGCGCCAGGTATTGGCGAACACCACATCGTCCGCATTCCCCACCAGCACGAAAGGCTTGGCGACGGGAGCCGCTGTGCCGAGTTTCTGCTGCTGCGACAGCAGCGTCTCGTAGCGAGTAATCGTGCTCTGCATCGAGACGCCGCGGTCGCGCAGGAAGTCGTCCGAGGATTGCGCATAGGCGTTCAGCGCCTCCTGGCGGTCGAGATGGTGTGTGGCGGCCTGCTGGCTGAAATCCTCGACGATGACGCGCAGTTCGTCGATCGCCCCGCCGATGCGCTGGCGGTATTGCTGGGCAAATTCCGGCGCCTGCGAGAAGACCATCCCGCCCACAACTCCGGCTGCGACGGCGATGATCCTTGCAATCGGTCTCATGATCGATGCCTCCGGCTGTCCACCTGCGCTAGCGCATCGGCCCGAAAGCGGAATCGATTTTCGGAAAGCTCGATGCGCAGTTTCAAAGTGTTAGAGCGTCCTTTGTGCGTCCGAAAGAACCCATGGCGCTCTAACGAGCAGGCGCGGCAAAGGTTTCCACCTTCGACACAATCGGTAACGCTATGTGATTGAACGACAAGGCTTCGGTCGAGTTGAGACTATGACCAACTCAGAAAGAGAGAGCCGTCATGAAACAGTTTATCCTCGCCTGCACGCTCGCCGCAGCGTCCGTCTTTTCCACAATGCCGTCCCAGGCGGCGAGCGTCACCATCACCACGGATAACGCACGTCCTTATTACGGCGATCCGGAACGTTCCTACTACCGCGATTCGGAACGTCCCTATTACCGCTACAGCCCCTATTACCGTCATCACATGATGTCGCGCCGCGTCTCGGAGGAGTGCTTCACCAAGACGGAAAGGATCCGCCGCCATGGCCATACGGTCATCAAGGAAACCCGAATCTGCCGATAAGGGAATGCACATATGAAACGCTCGGCCGATCCTCCCCGGCCGGGCTTTCCGTCTGATTTCGCCATGAGGAACTTCGCAATATCAGCCGCGTTTACCCGCGAAACAGGAGGATTCATCATGCGTATCAAGATGACTCTTTTGGCGATCGCCTATGTCGCCGTCAGCGCCCTGCTGCTTGCCATAGCCCATCAGCCGCAGGGGCCGGTTACCACCGGGAAGACGGATCGCCTGGCGGGCTCTTCCTTCCTGGTCGAGCGCTTCGCCGGTTGATGAACGCGCATTCCGCACGCACATCTCGGGCGTGTGCTTCGGCGGTCAATGCGCGTCGCTGATCCCAGCTCCGCCAAGCAGAATCCGGTTGTGCACCGATTGCACGCCTTCGACAGCCCTGGCGACGACAGTTGCCCGCTCGATTTCGCCCACCGTGCCGACGGTGCCGGTCAGCACGATCTGGCTTTCCTCCATCGTCACCTCCACATCCGAGGCATCGATACCGCCGGCGATCGCCAGCGCATTGGCAACGGCAGCCTCGAGCGATGCACGATTGGCGATTTCCGCGTCTATCTCAGGCTCGAGCCCGTGAAATGTCTGTTCCTTGAAAACCATGATCCGCTTCTCCGTGAAATCTGCTTAGCAAACGCCGTTCGACGGAGTTTGGTTTCAGTGCCGCTACCACTGCACGCGATAACGCAGATTGACGCTGCCGGCCTCGCCTCCCGAAAACGGATTATTCACCGAGGCATCGAGATTGAGGTTCGGCAAAATGGCCTGGCTGACCGCCACCGTACTCGAGAAGTCGCCGCCGGCGTTGCTGACGCCCGTTCCCGCCGAAAGCGAAGTTCCCGTCCAGGGATGGATGAGCTTCAGCGCCTGCGACGCCGTTACCGAAGCCTGCCGCGCATCGACGGTGTCATATTGGACACTGATGGACCGGCTCGACTGCATGTCGAGCGACTCCGAGAGGATCCAGCTGCGTGAGCGGCTGAGGATCAGCGCGCCGCTGCCGCGCAACGTATCGACCCTGACACTCGCGCCCTCCTGCGATTGGCCTGCCGGGGTGACGGTCGTCTTACTGATCTTGCCCCAAAGCATGGCTTGTCCGGATTCGGGCAGCGGCGCCCCGCCTTTGGTCGAGGCAAGACCGATATCGGCGCCGGCGCTCGTTTCCCACTCTGCCGGCAGGCGAAAACCCATCGTCGCCTTGTAGGACCGCTCCGAAAGCTTGGCCGGAGACCAGATCAACAGGTCGTCCGCCTTTGCGTCCGGCACCGCCGAAGGCAGGATGGCGAAAAGAATGCATGCTGTTTTGAATATCTTCATGAGATCCGATCGTTTTGACCTGACACTGACGGCGGCGCCGAAACCGGCGCGCGGTTTATGGGAAAGCGCTCGCAACGCGCACGGGCGGGATTGCGGCCAAGCCGTCCATCCCGGTTTCATCCTCGATTTAATGTTGGCCGGAGGCCTATGACACTGACGTGCCTTTGACGGACGCCGCAGCGCCCCCGATATCCTGACGGCCGTGACGACCGCTGGGAAGCTCGATTCCCTTGGGAATGCTGTAAGGATCACATCCAGCCGGCGCTCTGTAAACCCCTTGGCGGTTGAAATCTGCTGCACCGCACACTTGCCGCTCCCTCCAAAGCCTAGTAGAGCCTGAGCCTACGAGAGCAATTTTTCGCGAAATTCTAAATGATGACCGGCAACACCGCGCCGCGGCGCCTCAGCATCTTCGGCTCGACCGGCTCGATTGGCCGCAACACCCTCAATGTCGTCGAACATCTGGGCGGACGGGAGAAATTCGAAATCTCCGTGCTGACCGGCAACGGCAACGTGGAGCTGCTTGCCCGCCAGGCCAGATCCTTCGGCGCAGGGCTGGCGGTTACCGCGAACGACCGGCATTACGAATCCCTGAAATATGAACTCTCAGGCAGCGGCATTGCCGTCGCATCCGGAAAATCCGGCCTCATGGAAGCGGCTGACCGCGAAGCGGACTGGGTGATGGCGGCAATCGTCGGCACGGCGGGTCTGGCGCCGACCCTCGCGGCCGCGCGCCGCGGCGCCGATATCGCCCTTGCCAACAAGGAATGCCTGGTCTCGGCGGGCGATCTCTTCATCAAGGCGATCCATCAAGGCGGCGGCAGGCTGCTTCCTGTCGATAGCGAGCACAATGCGATTTTCCAGGTGCTGGAAGAAAACCAACGCCCCGCCATCGAGCGCGTGATCCTGACCGCATCGGGCGGCCCCTTCCGCACCGCATCTCTGGAGGAGATGGCCGGCGTGACGGTGGAAACGGCGCGCGCCCATCCGAACTGGTCGATGGGATTGAAGATCTCGATCGACAGCGCCTCGATGTTCAATAAGGCGCTTGAGATGATCGAGGCCCGGCACCTTTTCGGGCTCAAGCCCGAACAGATCGAGGTGATTTTCCACCCGCAGTCGATCATTCATTCCATGGTCGGCTATACCGACGGCTCGGTTCTGGCGCAGCTCGGCGCCCCCGACATGCGCACAGCCATCGGTTATGCGCTCTCCTTTCCGCGCCGGCCGAACCTGCCGGTCGAGCGGCTGGATTTTGCCAAGCTTGCGCGGCTCGATTTCGAGGCGCCGGACGAGCGGCGCTTTCCGGCTCTGCGGCTTGCACGGCTTGCAATGACACGCGGCGGCGTTCAGGGCGCGGTTCTGAACGGCGCGAAGGAAGTGGCGCTCGAGGCCTTCATCGAGAGGCGGCTATCCTTCCTTGCCATGGCCGACATCACCGAAAAGGTCATGGATGATCTCGCCCACCTGCCGGCGGCATCCGGCATGGACGATGTCTTCGCTGCCGACAGGCAGGCCCGGCACAGGGCCGCCGAGCTAATGAGGCTCGATGCCGCCAGCTGAAGCTTTCGGACGCGCGATGATTACCGCAGCCGTTTGCCGCCCTCATCGAACAACCTGCAATCCGATGGCTCGAACAGCAGGCTGACCTCTTCTCCTGCGGCGATGCTGACCGGTGAACGGTGCTCGACAGTCAGCGACTGACCATCGGCCAGCTGGCAATAGAGATATTGCGTTCCCCCGAGATATTCCGAGAAATCGACGGTCGCCGTCAGTTTACCCGAACGGTCGGACGCCACCTTCAGATGCTCCGGCCGCAGGCCGAGCGTCAACGCGTTTCCGGCCGGCCCGTCTGTCCTGCTTAAGCCGCTCTCGATACGAGAGCCGGCGACGTCCACGAGGCCTCTCTCGCCCCAGCGGGCGTTCAGGAGGTTCATCCGAGGTGAGCCGATGAAGCCCGCCACGAAAGTATTGGCTGGGTCCTCGTAGATTTCCCGCGGCGTTCCGGCCTGCTCGACGCGTCCGTCGCGCAGCACCACGATCTTGTCGGCGAGCGTCATCGCTTCCGTCTGGTCATGAGTGACATAGATCATCGTGTTGCCGAGTTCGCGGTGAAGACGGGCGATCTCGATGCGCATGGAAACGCGCAGTTCCGCATCGAGATTGGAGAGTGGCTCGTCGAACAGGAAGACGTCAGGCTTGCGCACGATCGCCCGGCCGATCGCCACGCGCTGGCGCTGGCCGCCGGAGAGCTGTCCGGGCCGCCGGTCGATAAGATGGTCGATCTTCAGGATTGCGGAAGCGGCCTTGACGCGGGTCTCTATGTCGGCGGGACTGGTGCGCGCCATCTTCAGCCCGAAGGCCAGGTTGTCGCGCACGCTCATATGCGGGTAGAGCGCGTAGGACTGGAAGACCATGGCGATGCCGCGCTCGGATGGATCGAGATCGGTGACGAGGCGCCCCTTGATCTCTATCTCTCCGTCGGTGACGTCCTCGAGGCCCGCGATCATACGAAGCAGCGTCGATTTTCCGCAGCCGGACGGGCCGACGAAGACGACGAATTCGCCTTCCGCAATCGTCAGATCGATCCCGTGGACCACCTGAAGACTGCCATAGCTTTTCCGCACGTCCTGGAGCACGACGCTCTTGTTACCCATACCGTTCGTCATCCCCAAGCGACCTATTTGCCCGACTGGACCCAGACGAGCATCTCTCCGGGCGCGCGGTTGTCCCAGAGATGATAGGGCACGAAACGCGCCGTGGCGACCTGCCTTTCGGCCGGAGCCTTGCGATAAAGCGGCCTGCCCCAATCGGATGTTTCTTCGCGCTCGACCTTGAGATCGAGAGCGACGGCATCGTTAAGGTCCTTCAGCACGACCGTTTCGGCGGCCGGCAGTTCACGGGGTAGCACGATGGCGTTGAGATCTGCGCCATTGTCCGTTGTTTCCACGCAATAGACGAGCGGGCCGCGCATCAAGGCGACGCGGCCGGCATCCTGGCGCACCTTCGGGTTTGCATATTGCGGGCGAAGCGCAAGCGGCAGGTAGAGGGCGACGCGGTCGCCATCCGCCCACTCGCGATTGATCCTCGCATAGCCGTCGCGAACATGCGCACCGAGGTCGAGCATCGCCCCGTTGACGCTGAGCGTCGCACCTTCCGCCCAATCCGGAATGCGCAGCGACAGCGCGAATCGAGCTGGCTTCGTCAGCCTGGTGGTGAAGGCGACAGCGCCGTCCCACGGATAGTTGGTGGCCTGCTCCAGCTCCACCTCGGCACCGTTGGCAAGCTTCAGCCGGGCGGTGCTTTCGCCGTAGAGATGCACGGCGATCTCATCGTCGGCAACGGCGTACATATAGGAGCCGATTGACGTCACCAGCCGGGCGATGTTGGGCGGGCAGCAGGGGCAATGGTGCCATTTCCACCGGTGGTGCTTGCCGGCACTTTCGAGCGGGTTGTCATAGAAGAAGGTCTTGCCATCGGTGGAAAGGCCAGGCAGCGCGCCATTGTAAAGCGCCTGCTCCATGATGTCGGCGTAGCGTCGGTCCGGCCCGCGTCCGAGCATGCGGCTCGCCCAGAAAACCAGGCCCACCGAAGCGCAGGTCTCGGCATAGGCGGTGGCGTTTGGCAGGTCGTAATAATCGGTGAAACCTTCATTGGATGCAGCCGGCCCGATGCCGCCGGTGATATACATCTGCTTGGTCGTCAGATCGTCCCAGAGCGTTTCCAGCGCTGCCGTCAGGCTGTCGTCCTTGTATTCGGTGGCGATGTCGGCCATCCCAGAATAGAGATACATCGCCCGCACGGCATGGCCGACGACCTTTGTCTGCTCGCGCACCGGCTGATGCGCCTGCGCATATTCATAGGTCTTCTGATGATACTCCGAGAGCGCGCGGCCGTCGCGCGCGGCCTCCGCCGTGAAGAAATGAGGCTCGGTGCCGCGTTCGTCGATGAAATATTTCGAAAGTTCGAGATATTTCTTCTCCCCGGTGACGCGGGCAAGCTTGACCAGCGCAAGCTCGACTTCCTCATGGCCGCAATAGCCTGGGATCTGGCCTTCGCTGTGTCCGAAAATCTTGATCAAGTAATCGGCAAAGCGGCACATGATATCGAGCAGCTTGCGCTTGCCGGTCGCCTGATAATAGGCGACGGCCGCTTCCATCAGATGGCCGGCGCAATAGAGTTCGTGATGGTCGCGCAGGTTGGTCCAGCGGCGGCTTGGCTCCACGCGCTGGAACCAGGCGTTCAGATAGCCGTCCTCGTCCTGCATCTTCTCATACATGTCGATGATCTCATCGGCCCGCGCCTCCAGCTTCGGGTTCGGCCGGCGATAGAGCGAATAGGCGATGGTCTCGATCGATTTGCCGAGGTCGGAATCCCAGAACATCTGCGTCGTCCCGCCCCATGGCTGAATGGGAATGACGACGCCGGGGCTTGGCTGGCTGACGTCGATCGCCTTGAGCATGCCGGCCTCGACGCAGCGGTCGAGCAGGGTCTCGGCGGTCGAATTGCAGACGGCATCCTGCCATTTGCCCCAGAACCCGCCGAGTTCGACATCGGGAACGGCGACGGGACGGAACTGGCGGTCATTGCTTGGCATGGTCATGGGCTCCACTTTCCCTAAGATCATTTCACGGCGCCGGCCATCAGCCCGCGCATATAGTAGCGTTGCAAGAGTAGGAAGACGATCAGGCAGGGGATCGTCATGACGACGACGCCGGCCTGCACCGCTCCCCAGTTGATGGCGCCGAGCCGTCCGGCGCGAACCGCCGTCATCAGCACTGGCAGGGTGTATTTCTCATTGCTGGAGAGCAGGACGAGTGCGGCGAGAAACTCGTTCCAGGCATTGAGGAAGGCAAAGATCGCGACCGTCGCCACGCCTGGAAGCACCAGCGGCAGGAGAACGCGCGCGAGAAGCCTCAGATCGCGCGCCCCGTCGATGCGCGCCGCCTCCTCGATTTCCTTCGGCACGGCGTCAAAGGCGTTGCGCATCATGAAGACGGAGAAGGGCAGCTGCAGCGTCACATAGACGAGCGTCAGGCCGAGCAGCGAATTGTTGAGGCCGAGCTTTGCCAGGATGATGAAGAGCGGCGTCAGGATCGACTGGAACGGGATCATCAGCGTCGCGATGATCAGCACGAAAAGCGCATTCTTCATCGGGAACCGGTAACGTGAGAAGCCGTAACCGGCGAGCAGGCTGACGACGACGGTCAGCACCACCGTGGCGACCGAGACGAACAGTGAATTGATCATGTGCTGCCAGATGCCGGCACCGAACGTGTCGAGCAAGGCATAGGCATCGAAGCTGACGCCGGATGTTGGCCATGGGGGCAGGGGCGGCTGGCTGGCTTCGGTCCCCCGCCGGAACGAGGCGAGCAGTGTCACCGCGAAGGGCGCAAGGAAGAAGATCGAGATCGCCATGCCGGTGAGATGATAGGCCGATTTCGCGCGGATGGCCTTGCGTGTGCGGCGCTCCCTTGAGGTGGTCATGGGCGCTCCTCTCCGACGCGAAGCAGCCAGAGCTGCACGATGCTGATGGCGACAAGGATGGCGAGAAGGGCGATCGAGAGCGCTGCGCCGTAGCCAAGGTTGAAGGAAACGAAGGACTGGTTGAAGATGTAATAGACCACCGAGATCATTTTGTTCTGCGGCCCGCCCGACGTCATGATGTAGAACTGGTCGAAAGCGAGGATCGAGCCGGTGACGGAGACGATCAGCGCCAGCGCGATCGTCTTGCGCATCAGCGGCAGCGTCAGATGCCGGAAGCGCTGCCAGCGGCCGGCGCCGTCGATGCGGGCGGCCTCCGTCAGCTCGGACGGAATGGCCTGAAGTCCGGTCAGAAGAATGATCATGGTGAAACCGGCGATCTTCCAGACGACCATCACAATGATCGTCAGAAACGCGGTGTCGAAGGTTGCAAGCAGGTTGGGGCTCTTTTCCAGAAGACCGAGCGCTTTCAAGGCCGGACCGATAAAGCCGCTGTCGACATTGGCGAGCCAGACCCAGAGCAGTGAGGCCGTGGCAAGACCGACGACCACGGGCAGGAAGATGATCGTGCGGTAGGCGCTGACGAACTGCCGTTCCTTTTCGACGAAGATCGCCAGCGGAAAGGCGACGGCGAAGATCGCGATGGTAACGATCACGGTGTAATAGGCCGTGAAATTCAGTGCCGCCATGAAGCGGCTATCGTTCACCATGCGGAAATAGTTGTTGAAGCCGATCCAGCGCGATGCCCCCATCAGCGGCCAGTTATGAAGGCTCATCCATCCCGTGAAGAGAACCGGCATGACGAAGAAGACGATGACCAGCGCCATGGCCGGTGCGATGTAGAGAGGGCCGCGCCAGTTCGATCTGCGCCGTCGCTCGCGTCGAGGCAATAGGGTGTTCGAACCGGAACCGGTCATCGAAACGCTCCGCATCTGTCAAATTGAAATAGGCCGGGAAGCTGCCACCGCTCCCCGGCCGCGGCCTTGGGAGAGTTATTGGCCGCTGTCGATGATCGATTGCATTTCCGACTGGGCGCTCGAAAACGCACCACCGACATCGTCGCCGAAGATCGCTGCGTTGGTGAAGCTTGCCCACGGGCCGTTGGCGCTGTTGATCAGGTCGTTGAACTGCAGCGTATAGGGCGTCTTGGCCACACTGATCGCCTTGAGACCGACCTGCAAGCGCGGATCGAGGCCATCCAGCACCTTGTCGGCGATATCGCCGCGCGTCGGCAGGCTACCGTATTTCGCCATGATCTTCTGGCCGTCCATCGAATAGATATATTCGAGGAACTCCTTCACCGCGTCGATCCTCTTCGTGCCCTTGGTGATGACGAAATTGTCGCCGCCGGCGAACGACGAAGGCTTCCCGTCGACACCCGGGATGAGCGTCACGCCGAAATTGATGTCCGGATGCTGGGTGACCAGCGTTCCGATGGCGAACGCACCGAGGCTCTGCTGGCCGATCTTGCCGTTGGTGAAGGTCAGGAAGTTGGCGCCGGTGTCGCTGGCCGCACCCGCCGGCACGAGGTCCTTTTTGACCATGTTGCGGTAGATGTCGACGGCCTTGCGCATCTGAGGCGTATCGAGCGTCGCCGTCTTGCTGTCGGCCGACAGGATGTCGGCGCCCGCGCCCCAGACGAGCGGCGTGAAAGTGAAGATCATGCAGCCGCCGCAGCCGCCGCCGGAGAAATAGAAACCGTAGGTATCGTCACCCAATGCGCGGATCTTCTCGGCATTGGCGGTGATTTCGTCCCAGCTCGCCGGCGCCTTCTCCGGGTCGAGGCCGGCCTTTTTGTAGAGATCCTTGTTCCAGGCGAAGACTGACGTTTCCACAGAAAGCGGCAGGCCGTAGACCCGATCCTGGTAGGTGCCGAGGCGAACATGCGAGGGCGAAAGCGAATTGAAATAGGGAAGCGATTTCGCCCAGTCCGTCAGGTCTTCCAGCTGGCCGGCCGCGGCAAAAGCGGGATTGTAGATCAGGTCCATCGACAGTGCGTCCGGCGCCTGCCCGCCGGCAATCGCCGTCGCATATTTCTGCACGAGTTCGGAGAACGGCACTTCGGTCACCACGACCTTGTTGTCGTGGCTGGTATTATAGGCTTCGACGACCTTCTTGAAAGCGTCGCCGATGCCCGTGCGAACCCACATTTCGACGTTTTCGGCGGCTGATGCGGCCGACACCAGACACAAGGTAGCGATGCCGGTCGCCGCCAATAGACGCTTGATCATGACATTCCTCCCGATATGGCGCATCTCCCTGCGCCTTTGTTCATTCCCTTATTCCCATTCCTTGGGGGCCTCACCCCCCGCATGACTGCCGGACGATCAGCCGGCAGGGCAATTTCCGCACACCCGGTTCGACAGGCCGGCCTTCCGCGAGCGCCAGAACCGTCAATCCGGCCTGCCGCCCGAGCTCTTTCAACTCCATATCCACCGTCGTCAGCGGCGGCCGCGTCTGGGCCGCGACAATCTCCCAATTGTCGAAACCGATCACGGAGACGTCCTGCGGCACCTTGACGCCGCGCTCGCGCAAGGCATCCACCGCGCCGCGCGCGATCTGGTCGTTGCCGCAGAAGATCGCGTCCGGTTTTTCTCCGGGCCGCTTCCAAAGCTGCTCGATCGCTTCATGGCCCCAGCTTTCCGACCAGACGCCGTAGAGCACCGGCTCACGGTGACCTGCTACCTGATGATAGGCGCCGGCACGCTCCCGCACCGAAAAGAAGTCCTCCGGCCCGGTGATATGCGCAATCCGCCGCCGCCCGATCTTCATGAGCCATTCGACGGCCAGTCTCGCACCCTGTTCGTCGTCCGAACGAAACGTCACGCTGTCCTGCGTCCCCTCCGTAAAGGCGTAGACGACGGGCACATTCAAGTTCGACAGGTCGACGGGCAGACGCCTGTCCAGGCGCTTTCCCGTCGCGATGATGCCGTCGACCTGCTTGTCCAGCATCGCATCGACATGGGTCTGGGCGAGCGCCGGATCGTCTTCGATGGCGCACAGGAAAACCGAAACCCCGTGATCGACGAGAGCGTCCGAAATACCCGCCATCACAGGTAGGGTGAAACGCCCGTAGGTGTCGTTCGTCAGCAGCCCGACGGTGAAGCTGCGCTTGCTGAGAAGACCCCTCGCCAGCGCATTCGGCCGATATCCGATTTCGCCGGCGATCCGCTTCACCCGCTCGCGCGTTTCCGCTCCCATTCGGCCGGTATCGTTGAGCGCCTTCGACGCCGTCGAGATGCTCACCCCGGCAGCCGACGCCACCTCATGTATGGTGATCCTGCCTCTTTTTCCTCCCGATATGTTCAGACCTTCCTCCTTTTGAAGTGGTCTGAGAAAAGCTTTTACCAAGCTTTCTGTCAAGTGAGAAAAGGTTTTCTCATGCAATTCGGCAGACATCAAAGGATGTGTGGGCTGCGGGAAGGAGGCGTGGGAGAAGACCGATCCAAATCGTTCAGACCGAATTGCAATGCGTCATCTCTCCGTGGAGCCGACACAGATGCCTGCGCGACGCACTGGATAACCTTACTCGGCTAAAAGAACGAGGAAACAAACGATGATGCTCGGGACCTCTGATGGAGGTCCCGATTCCTGGATTCAAACCCAGGCGATTGCGGGAAAATCAGGCGACATGCCGTGCCAGCGCGCAGCGCGACCAGAGGGAATGCAGCGCCTCGACCAGATTGGCGATATCGGCGTCGGAATGCAGCGGCGTCGGCGTGATGCGCAGCCGCTCGGTCTTCTTCGGCACTGTCGGATAGTTGATCGGCTGGACATAGACGCCGCAATTATCGAGCAGCAGGTCGGAGATCCACTTGCACTTCGCCGCATCGCCGACCAGCACCGGCACGATATGGCTCGGATTGGGCACATGCGGAATGCCGTTCTGATCGAGCAGCGAGCGCAGCTTGCGCACCCGGTCCTGATGGCGGGCGCGCTCGAACTGGCTGACCTTCAGATGCTGGATCGAGGCGACCGCACCGGCGGCCAGCGCCGGCGGCAGTGCCGTGGTGAAGATGAAGCCGGAGGCAAACGAACGGATGAAGTCGCAAAGCGCCGTCGACGCGGCGATATAGCCGCCCATCACCCCGAAGGCCTTGCCGAGCGTGCCCTCGATGACCGTCAACCGGTCCATCAGCCCCTCGCGCTCGGCAATGCCGCCGCCGCGCGGGCCGTACATGCCGACGGCATGCACCTCGTCGAGATAGGTCATCGCGCCGTATTTGTCGGCGAGATCGCAGATCTCCTTGATCGGGGCGATATCGCCGTCCATCGAATAGACACTCTCAAAGGCGATCAGCTTCGGCGCCTTCGGATCGGCGGCGGCAAGCTTGGCTTCGAGATCGGCGATGTCATTGTGCTTCCAGATCACCTTGTCGCACTTGGCGTAACGAATGCCCTCGATCATCGAGGCATGGTTCAGCGCATCGGAGAAGATGATCAGGCCGGGGATCTTCGCACCGAGCGTGCCGAGTGCTGCCCAGTTGGAGACATAGCCCGAGGTGAAGATCAGCGCTGCTTCCTTGCCGTGCAGGTCGGCGAGCTCACGCTCGAGCAGGACGTGGTAATGGTTGGTGCCAGAAATATTCCGGGTGCCTCCCGCACCGGCGCCACAGTGATCGATGGCGTTCTTCATCGCCTCGATCACCTTCGGGTTCTGACCCATGCCGAGATAGTCGTTGGAGCACCAGACCGTGACTTCCTTTTCGCCATCGGCCGTATGGCGCGTCGCGCGCGGGAAGTGGCCGCGGTGACGTTCGAGATCGGCAAAAACGCGGTAACGGCCCTCGGCATGAAGCCCGTCCAGCTCGTTTTTGAAAAACGCTTCGAAATCCATCATATGCTCCAGTATCACGCGATCGTTCTTGCTGATCGAACGTCCGCGCGTCAATGCTTACCCCTTTGCTTTAACATCAACTGCGGCAAAAGGCCCAGATTTTTGAATGATTCCAGATAAAAAATATGCGCGTGATAATCCATAAGTTTGATGGACGGAAGGCGATCGAAATTCGCGGAACCGCATGCCACACCCTCGCGCCAGTCCTGCAAAAAAATCGTGTCGATAGTGGACAACCCTTTCTTCCGACATAGTTTTCGAGCTAGCCTGACAAAAAACGATAGGGACGGCCTAAGCCCAATGGGCGATAACCCAGGAGAAATGGAATGAAGAAAGCTGTCATACTCGCATTGATCGGTCTGTCGATTGCAAGCTGCACGCCGACCCAGCAGGGTGCAGGCATCGGCGCTGCATCCGGCGCCGTGATCGGCGGTGCGGTTACCGGCAATGTCCGTGGCGCGGCGGTCGGTGCCGCTATCGGCGGCGTGTCCGGCGCCCTCATCGGCAGCGTCGCCGAACAGCCCGGCCAGTGCTACTACCGTGACCGCTACGGCCGCCGCTACATCGACACTTGCCCGCGCTGAGAGTACTCGCAAACCGGTAAGATCAGGGAATCCCGGACACACGTCCGGGATTTTTTGTGCTAAATTAGTGCGTTGGCAATTTAAAATGGTACACCCCGCACGATTTTGCCGCTAAACTGTTCATGGCTGGGCAACGAAGCTTCATGTAGGCGTAAACCAAAAGCGGCGGATGCGGATCAGAGGGACAGGCCCGAAAACAGGTACTGCGTATCGGCGAACAGGCACCATGATGGTGGTCGCAGCGGCGGCTGCGTTCTCACCGGTCCTGATCGGCGACGCTTACGCCTTCAAGCTTTTCGGCATCACCATCTTCGGCAAGGATAAAGACGAAGGCGAACAGGTACCCGATCCTGTGCGCTATCAGGTCGATCTCAAAGCGGATACCGCCGATCCCGACCTGAAAGAAGCGCTGGAGAACAGCTCCCGCCTTGTCAGCGACCAGAAACAGCCGGTCTCCGGCGATCTCGGCATCGTCGTCAAGGCGCGTGACGACCGTGAACGGCTGATCGCCGCCTTGTACGAAAAGGCCCGCTATGGCGGCGTGGTTGCGATCACCATCGACGGCAAGAATATCGACGACCTGCCGCCCAACCCGACATTCGATCGCTCGGGTCCGATCCCCGTTACCGTCGAGGTCACTCTAGGCCCGGTTTTCAAAGTTCACGAGGTCCAGTTCGGCGGCGATGCCGCGGATCGCAACCCGGCCGACTACGATCTCGCCCCAGGCGCTGAGGCCGGCTCGCTCGCCATCATCAAGGCCGGCGACAAGATCGTCGAGCAGCTGAAGAGCCAAGGCCGGCCCTTCGCCAAACTGACCGAGCGCAAGGTTGTCGCCGATCACAAGAGCAATACGGTCGACATCGTGCTTGCTGCCGAAGGCGGTCCTGTCGCCCCGATCGGCGATGTCGGCGTCACCGGCGAAAAAACCGTCAAACCTGGGTTCATCCAGCGCTATTCCCGGCTGAACAAGGGCGAGGCCTATTCCCCGGAGGCGCTGAAGAAGGCCGGCGAACGGCTTCGCGCCCTCGGCGTCTTTTCGAGCGTCACCATTCACCAGGGCGATACGCTGGCGCCTGATGGTACGCTGCCGATGACGATAGAGGTCTCGGAAGGCAAGAGGCGCTATTTCGGTGTCGGCGCGCAATATTCCACCACGGACGGCCTCGGCATTCAGGGTTATTGGGGCCACCGCAACCTGTTCGGTGAAGCCGAGACGCTGAGGATCGAGGGTTCGGTCTCGCGGCTCGGCGAGACGACGGACGTCGGCAGCCTCGATTATTCCGCCGGCATCCTCTTCACCAAGCCCGGCGCCTTCTTCCCTGCCGCCACGCTGAAAGCCGGCATCATCGCCAAGACCGAAAATCCGGATGCCTATAATGCGAAGCTCGTCACCGCCTCGCTCGGTCTTTCCTACGAACTGACCGACCAGGACACCATCTCGGCGAGCGGCGAAATCAGTTGGGAGCGTGACGACGACGCCTTTGGCCAAAATGACCACCTGACCTTCACCCTGCCGATCCAATATGACCGCGACGCGCGCGACGACAAGTTCAACCCGACGGAAGGTTATCGCGCGACCCTCTCGGCAAAGCCCGGCTACGAGATTTTCAACGCCACGCCCTATGCGGCATTCGAGGGGTCGATCTCCGGCTATCTGCCGTTCGGTGCCGAGGACGGCCTGGTGCTTGCCGGCAAGCTCGCAGCCGGCGTCCTGATCGGCGGCGATGGCATCGAGGATATTCCCGCCACGCAGCGTTTCTTTGCTGGCGGCGGCGGCTCGGTGCGCGGATACGGCTTTCAGGAAATCTCGCCCTATAACGACGCCGGCGATGCGACCGGTGGCCGCTCTTATGTGACCAGTTCGCTGGAGGCGCGCATCAAGATCACCGATACGATCGGCATCGTGCCCTTTATCGACGTCGGTACGGTATCGGACAGCACCTTTCCCGGTTTTTCCGATATCCGCGCCGGCGCCGGCGCCGGGATACGATATGCCACGCCGTTCGGCCCGCTGCGACTTGATTTTGCCGTGCCGCTGAACAAGTACGAAAATGGCACAGATTATGGAATCTATGCCGGTATCGGCCAATCCTTCTAGAGTCGTCGATACCGCCATATTGTCCGATCTGTAAGCCGTCATAAAAACGGGGTAGTGTCCGCGCCGATGCAAATGCTGGCAAAAATCGTCAACTGGATCATACGGCTCACCGGCTATGCCCTGGGCGCCATTTTGATTCTCGCCGTCATTGCACTTGCGATCTTCGGCTTCACGACTTTCGGCGCCCGCATCGTCACGGAAAGGATCGCTTCCACCCTTTCCAACCGGGACATGACGATCACGGTGCGCGAACCGGAAGGCCTGCTGACCGGCGGGCTTCGCGCCGCCGAAATATCGCTTTCCGATACCAGAGGCATCTTCGCCGAAATTCACGGCATTGCGATCGACTGGAACCCGCTTGCGCTGCTGACGGGGACCTTCCACGCCAAACGCTTCGAGATCGCTGCGATAGACGTGCTGCGCAAGCCGGTGCGCACTCTGCCGTCGCGGCCCGGAGCCGAAAATTCCGGCGGTTTCAGCCTTCCGATCAAGGTCGATGTAGACCGCATCGAGCTGCCCGACATTGAACTTGCCGCACCCTTTGCCGGGCGCGCTTTTACACTGGCCGCCCAAGGAAATCTGTCGGCAAACAGCAACGGCGGCGAAGCCGTCGTCAATGTCAGCCGTCACGAGGTTCCCGATGCCCGGCTCACCGCCGACATCGCCTATAGGCCGGCCGAAAACCGACTGCGGCTGAAAGCTGAGCTTTCCGAGCCGAAAGGCGGGCTGCTCGCCGGCCTTCTCGGCCTGCCCGACAGTCCCGCCGTCAATATCGATCTCGATGGAGAAGGGCCGATCTCCGACTGGAAAGGCAAGTTGCAGGCCGCCCTCGACGGACAGCAGCGCGCCGCGATCGAAGGCCGGCATGCGATCACCGCGGATGGGGTGCACCATCTCGACCTCAAAGGCGGCGGCGACCTGAGCTCGCTTCTCCCATCGGCATTCCGGCCGCTTTTTGCCGGCCAGACCAATATCGACCTTGCCGCGACCTTCGACAATCGCGGCAAGATCGACATCCAGACCGGCAATCTCGCCACCGGCAGCGTCGTGATCGCCGCGTCGGGCACGCTCGATCCAGCCGGCAACAACAGCCTGAACGCCAATCTGCTCGGCACATCCGGTCCGGTCGATTTCCGCTGGCCGCTTGCCGACGGCGAAGCGCGCTTCCTGATATCGGGCCTCAACCTTGCTCTGACAGGCGATGCGCAGGCTGCCCGGCTGAATGTCAGCGGTTCGCTCGATTCCGCGACCCTGCCCCAAGCCGATATCGGCAACGCCAAGCTGACGGCAAAGAGCGACGCCTTCAATCTCGCCGGCCGTTCCGGCAACGTCCAGCTGCGCCTCGTTGCGGGCGAAGTGACCTTTACCGAACCGAACCTCAATCGCGCCGTCAAAGGTCCGGTGACGATCGCCTCGCCGCTGCAGATTTCGCCCGCCGGAATCGGCTTCAACGGCACCACCGTCGAAAGCGCCAATATCAACGGCAGCCTCAACGGCTCCTATCGGATGGCGGACCAGGCGCTGACTGGCAACGTCAAGCTCACCGTTGAGCCGGCTGCCCTGCCGGTTGCTGTGACAGGCAAGTTCGACGGGCCGATCTCCCTCGAAAGCCAGGTGGCCGGGACCATCCCGTCGAAATTCGCATTCAGCAATATCGTCCTGACATCGGGCACGCTCGAAGCCGCCGGTAATGTGGCGCTCGACGGCTCGATGTTGAACGCCGATCTCTCCGGCCGGCTTCCCGATGTCGGCAAGCTCATAGCGGGCGCCAGCGGCGGGGCCGGTTATGCAGTGAGGGTCGGGGGCGAACTGCCGGCAATCTCCGTGACGGCCAATCTCAAGGCTGCCAGCCTTGAGGTGGCCGATCGCGCGCTCGCCAATGTGAATATCGACCTGTCCGGCATCGCCGATCCCAAGGCACCGCAGGGCAAGGTCGCCGCCACCGGGACCATCGACGGCCAGCCGATCGGCATCAATGGCGATATCCTTTCACTGGACGGCAAAACGAGCATTCCGGCGCTGACCGCCGATATCGGCGGCAACCGGCTGACCGGCAATCTCGAATTGTCGCCGTCCCTGGAGCCGACAGGCGCGCTGACCTTCGATTTCCCCAATATCGGCCTGCTCGCCGCCCTCGGCGGGCAGAAAGCCGAAGGTGATCTGAAGGGATCGCTCGGCATCAGCGGCGACGGCGGCAAAATCGCGTTGAAGCTGCTGGCATCAGGTGGCGCGATCCGCCGCGACACGATTGCGATCGTCAAGCCGGTTATCGATGTTACTATCAGCGATCTCGGCGCGCTCGCGGCAAACGGCACGATCAAGGCTGACGAGCTGAATGCCGGAACGAACAAGCTTGGCGGCCTTTCGCTCGGCTTCGCCAAGCAGCACAACAATACCCACTTCGATTTCTATGCCGCCTATGACGGCAATCCCGTGCTGGCGAACGGCAGCATCGAGACGGCTGACGGTGAGGTCGACCTGAACCTCGATCGGCTCTCGGCTAGCCCCCGCAACATTCCTATCGAGCTCGCAGCACCGACGCGGGTCACGGTCACCGGCGGTGTCGCCAACCTGAACGGACTGACGCTGAAGACCGGCACCGGTTCGGTCTCCGTCACCGGCTCTGCTGGTGAGACATTAAAGCTCGATGCCGATATCCACGAGCTGCCTGCGGCCCTCGCGAACGGCTTCGTACCGAACCTTTCGGCAGGCGGCACGATTTCCGGAAAGATTGCCGTAACGGGAACGCCGGCCGCGCCCATCGCCGACTTCAAGCTCGACTGGAAGGATGCGACGACGGGGCAGACCAAAGGAGCAGGCCTCGCGCCGCTCGGTATCACCGCCGGCGGCAAATTCGCCGACAAGAGGCTCGATTTCGACACGACGGTCAACAGCGGTGATGGCCTCTCGCTCAAGGCAGCCGGCAATGTCGGGCTCGCCGATCCGAAGGCGCCAATGGTTGATGTCAGGGCCGAGATCCTTAACCTGCCCGCCCGTATCGCCAATGGCTTCGTTCCTGACCTCGCCGCCGAAGGTGCGATAACGGGAAGAGTGGCCGCCTCCGGCTCCCTTGGTGCGCCAACCGCCGTTTTTGATCTCGATTGGAAGGGCGCTGCGACAAGCCACACCCGGCGCGCCGGTCTTGCCGATCTCGCCGTAAAGGCCTCGGGAAGGTTCGCCGACAGCAAGCTTAATTTCGACGCGGGAATCGCCGGCGCCGATAATTTCTCATTGAAGGCAAACGGCAATGTCGCGGTGACCGGTACGACGATCGGCAACGTCAAGGTCGATGCAGCACTGGCAAACGTCCCGGCAAGCATCGCAAACAGCTTCGTTCCCGATCTCGCCGCCGAAGGCATGATCTCGGGAAAGCTCTCGGCCAGCGGCTCTCTTTCCGCTCCGACCGCTGATTTCGATATCGATTGGAAGAATGCCGCAACAAGCCATACCAAGCGCGCCGGGCTCGCGGATATCGCAGTGAAGGCCTCGGGAAAGTTCGCTGACAACAAGCTCGATTTCGACGCGGCTGTATCAGGCGCACGCGACCTTTCGCTGAAAGCAACCGGCAATCTCGCCGTGACAGGCACGACGATCGATAACGTCAAGGTCGACGCGGCGCTGGCCAATGTTCCGGCAAGCATCGCAAACAGTTTCGTTCCCGATCTCGCCGCCGAAGGCGTGGTCTCAGGCAAGCTCTCGGCCATGGGCTCCCTTTCCGCGCCCGCTGCCAATTTCGAACTTGATTGGAAAAACGCCGCGGTAGGCCACACGAGACGCGCAGGCATCGCCGGCCTCGGCGTGAACGCGTCAGGAAAATTCGCCGACAACAAGCTGGATTTCAACGTGGCGGTCGGCGGCGACAAGGGGCTCTCCCTAAAGACCACGGGCAATGTCGCTCTTGCCGGCACGGCGATCGACAACATGAAGGTCGATGCCGAAATCGCCAATCTTCCGGCCAGTCTCGCAAACGCCTTTGTTCTGGATCTTGCCGCCGGCGGTACGATATCGGGCACCTTATCGGCGGCTGGAAAACCCGCCGCACCGACAGCCGACTTCAAGCTCGACTGGAAGGATGCCGCAACCAGCCACACCAGAAGCGCTCATCTCTCGGGCCTCGCTCTTGCTGCATCGGGGCGTTTCGCCGGCAACCGTCTCGATTTCGATGCCAATCTCGGCGGCGAAGCCGGTCTCTCCCTCAAGGCCGTGGGCGATGTCGCGATAGAAGGCACGTCGGTGCGCAACCTCGACGTCAAGGCCGATCTCGCCAATCTGCCCGCAGCACTCGCCAATGGTTTCGTGCCGGGCCTTGCGGCGGAAGGCACAGTGTCGGGAACGGCATCCGCCTCCGGCGCGCTTCCGAAACCCGCCGTCGATTTCAAGCTTGACTGGAAGAATGCCGCAACCGCGCAGACCAGAAGCAGCGGCCTCTCTGGCCTCAGCGCTGCGGCATCCGGCAAATTCGCCAATGACAGGGTCGATTTCGATGCCAACCTTGCCGGTAAGGACGGCGTGCTGGCCAAGGCGACGGGCGGCGTGACGATTGCCGGAACGGCGATCCGCGATCTTTCGGTCGATGCAAATATCCCTGCCCTGCCGGCAAATATAGCAAATGCCTTCGTCCCCGGTCTCGGCGCCGAAGGCACGCTTTCGGCAAGCGCCGTCACCTCCGGCACACCAACCAATCCGATCGTCGATTTCAAGTTCGACTGGAAGGACGCCGCGACCAGCCATACCAAGGCCGCCGGCATCCCCCGCCTCGCGCTGGCGGCGACGGGAAAATATGCCGGCGACAGACTCGATTTCGATGCCGATCTGAGCGGCAGCGGCGGCATTGCCCTGAAAGCCGCCGGCAATCTCGCCATCGCAGGCACCTCGATCCGCTCGGTCGATGTTACGGCGAACGCCACCAATGTTCCGGCCGCCATCGCCAACGGCTTCGTTCCCGGTCTTGCAGCCGAAGGCGCCGTCTCGGCGACCGCGAAGGCCACCGGCGCGTTATCGGCGCCCTCCGTCGACTTCAAGGTCGACTGGAAGAACGCGGCGACCAGCCAGACGAAAGGCGCGGGACTGTCGCCGTTTAGCATCGACGCTTCAGGCAAGCTTGCCGAAAACAGGCTGACGGTCGACACCAGCCTCGCCGGGGACGCCGGCATGTCGTTGAAAGGCGGCGGCAGCATCGTGATTTCAGGCAATCGCGCCATCGACATGCACTTCAACGGCAATCTTCCCTTCGCCGTGCTCGGCGCGCCACTGGCTGAACAGGGCTTCGTCGCCGATGGTGTCGCAACCGTCGATCTGAGGATCGGTGGAACGGCCGCCGCGCCCGTCATCAATGGCACGGTCGCCACCAATGGCGCCAAACTCGTCGATGTCCGGCGCAATCTTGCGGTCAACAATCTGGCGGCGACGGTGACCTTCAACGGCAGCCAGGCGGTGATCTCGCGCCTCAGCGGCAACCTCGGCGGCGGCGGTACGATCTCGGCAAGCGGCACGATCGGCATTCAGCCGGCCGGCGGCTTTCCCGCCGATATTTCGATCAAGCTCGACAAGGCGGTTTATGTCGATGGAACCCTCGTCGTCTCCACAGTCAGCGGCACGCTCGGCCTGCGCGGGCCGATCATGAGTGCCACGCTGAACGGCAAGCTTCAGCTGGAAAAGACCTCGATCACCGTTCCGGAAAAATTGCCGACCTCGCTACGGGAACTCGACATCAAACATAAGAATGCGCCGCGGGCGGTGCTTGCGCAGTTGCGCGATGAGGGCGAGCGGAAGCCGGGCGAGAAATCCTCGGTGATGACCCTCGATCTCGAGATCGATGCACCCTCGCACATCTTCGTGCGCGGCCGCGGCATCGATGCCGAACTCGGCGGCCGCGTGACGATCCGTGGAACGGCGGCAGTCCCTGTCGTGACCGGCGGCTTCACCATGCGTCGCGGCCGGCTGACCATTCTCAACCGCCGTCTGGATTTCTCCGACAAGAGCAGGATCACCTTTGCCGGCGACCTGACGCCGGCACTCGACATGGAAGCGACCTCGGCCTCCGGCACGACGACGCTGACCGTCGATGTTGCGGGCCTCGCTACCGATCCGTCGATCACCTTCTCCTCCTCGCCCGAACTGCCGCAGGACGAGGTGCTGGCACAGCTGATCTTTGGCCAGTCGATGTCGAAGCTCTCGCCGGTACAGATCGCCCAGCTCGCCGACGCCGTCAGCCAACTGGCCGGCAACCGCTCCACCTCGTTGTTCGAAGGCCTGCGCAACCAGCTCGGCGTCGACGATTTCGATGTCAGCACCGATTCCAAGGGCCAGACGAGCGTCAGTGTCGGCCGCTATCTCAACGACCGCACCTATTTCGAACTCCAGCAGGGCGGATCGGCAGGCGCCAAGGCCATCATCAACCTCGATGTCGGCCGCGGCGTCAAACTGCGCGGCGGAGCCGGCGGCAACGGCGAGGGTGAAGCGGGCATCGTCTACGAACGGGAATATTAAGGCGGCTTAGAAACCTGTCTTGCTCGTCTTGAGAAGGATATTCGTCTCGGTCGAATTGATGCCATTGATCAGCCGGATACGGCGCAGCGTCTCGTCGAAAGAGGCAAGATCGCGATCCTCGAGTTCGGCGACGAAATCCCATTTGCCGTTGGTGCTGTGGAGCGCACGCACCTGCGGCAAGCCCCTGAGCTGATCGGCCACTCTGTCTGCGAGCTTGCCGAGCACCTCGATCATGACGATCGCGCGCACGCCGGCGGAGCGCGTCTCATGACTGGTGCGAACGGTAAAACCGACGATGGTGCCGCTGGCGACAAGCCGGTCGATTCGGGCGGCAACCGTCGCCCGCGATGCGCCAGTCATCGCGGCCAGCGAGGAGACGGAAATCCGGGCATTGTGGCGAAGCGCGCTCAAAAGTTCGATGTCGAGATCGTCCACGCTGATCACTTTGTCAAAATAGCTTTATCAATCTGCGCAATCATATTCCATTTCTGGCATTTTTCCATCTTTTTGCTGCCAGCCCTTTATCACACTATCGGCCGAAACAGGCCTCAACAGGAGCCCTCGAATGAACGCTCAATCGCGATCCGTCACCCTCATCGGTGCACCCTTGGAAGAAGGCTCCGGCCGCAGAGGTGCGGCCATGGGCCCTGCTGCGCTACGCATTGCCGGCATCGACCAGACACTGATCGAACTCGGCCATGACGTTGCCGATAATGGCGATCTCAACATCGTGCCGGCGATGGACCTGCCGGTTCATCCGAAAGCTCATAATCTGAGGATCGTCGGTGCCTTCACGCGCGCGCTCGAAAGCAGTGTCTACGATGTTGCCGCTTCCGGTCGTTTCCCGCTAATTCTCGGCGGCGACCATAGCCTTTCCATGGGTAGCGTCTCCGGCATGGCCCGCTATGCCGCCAGCAAGGGCCGCCCGCTCTTCGTGCTTTGGCTCGATGCCCATGCCGATTTTAACTCTCCCGCCACGTCGCCCTCGGGCAATATTCACGGCATGCCCGTCGCCTTCTTCTGCGGCGAGGCGGAGTTCGCGGAGATTCTCCCGAAGGACCGTCCGTTCGTCGACCCGAAGAATGTCTTTCAAGTCGGCATCCGTTCGGTCGATGCGCGCGAGCGCGAGGAAATCCACGAACACGGCGTCAACGTCTTCGACATGCGCGCGATCGACGAGCAGGGTATCGGCGCGATCATGCGCCATATTCTCGATGTCGTCGCCAAGACGAACGGCCTGCTGCATGTCAGCCTTGACCTCGATTTCCTCGATCCCGATATCGCCCCCGGCGTCGGCACGACGGTGCCCGGCGGCGCGACCTTCCGCGAGGCGCATCTCGTCATGGAAATGCTTTCCGACAGCGGCCTCGTCTCGTCGCTCGATCTCGTCGAACTCAATCCGTTTCTCGACGATCGCGGCAAGAGCGCCCGCATTCTGGTGGAACTGACGGCAAGCCTCTTCGGCCGCCGCATCTTCGATCGTCCGACACGCGCAGCCTAGAACATTCGATTTGAGGCCGACCGGCCTGAGGAGGAGAAGGTCATGAACACTTCGGAAAAACTGATCGCCACGGAACAGCGGCTCGGTGCCCACAATTACAAGCCGCTCGACGTGGTGCTGACGCGCGGCGAAGGCGTTCATGTCTGGGATACCGACGGCAATCGCTATCTCGATTGCCTTTCGGCCTATTCGGCCGTCAACCAGGGCCATTGCCACCCGAAGATCCTCGCCGCCATGGTCGAGCAGGCGGGGAGATTGACGCTCACCTCCCGCGCCTTCCGCAACGACCAACTCGCCTATCTCTATGAAGAGCTGGCGGCGCTGACCGGCTCTCACAAGATCCTGCCGATGAACTCAGGCGCCGAAGCGGTGGAAACCGCCATCAAGGCGGTGCGCAAATGGGGATACGAGGTCAAAGGCGTGCCGGAAGGCAAGGCGGAAATCATCGTCTGCGCCGACAATTTCCACGGCCGGACGCTGAGCATCGTCAGTTTCTCCACCGATCCCGATGCCCGCACCGGCTTCGGCCCCTATACGCCGGGCTTCCGCACCGTCCCCTTCGGCGATGCCGAGGCATTCGAGGCCGCGATCAACGGCAATACCGTGGCTGCCCTGATCGAACCGATCCAGGGCGAAGCCGGCGTCATCATTCCGCCGGCCGGTTATTTCACCCGCATCCGTCAACTCTGCACCGATAACAACGTCACGCTCATCCTCGACGAAATCCAGACCGGCCTCGGCCGCACCGGCAAGCTGCTGGCCGAGGAGCATGAAGGCATCGAGGCCGACGTGACGCTGATCGGCAAGGCACTATCAGGCGGCTTCTATCCCGTATCGGCCGTGCTTTCGAATTCCGAAGTGCTGGGCGTGCTGAAACCAGGCCAGCACGGCTCGACCTTCGGCGGCAATCCGCTCGCCTGCGCGGTGGCGCGCACCGCCCTCAAGGTACTCGTGGAAGAAGGCATGATCGAGAACGCCGCCGTTATGGGCGACTATTTCCTCGAAGGCCTGAGGTCGATCCGCTCGAACATCGTCCGCGACGTGCGCGGCCGCGGCCTGATGATGGCGATCGAACTGGAGCCCGAGGCCGGCGGCGCGCGGCAATATTGCCATGCGTTGAAAGAGCGCGGCCTTCTCGCCAAGGATACCCATGACAACACGATTCGCCTCGCTCCGCCATTGGTCATAACGAGGGAGCAGGTCGATTGGGCCGTCTCGCAGATCGAAAAGACGATCAGCTGAAGTAAATCGAGATCGAAAACCTTCGCAATCCGGTTCCCGATTTAGATTTGGGCAACACTCTTCCGCTAATGTCGTCGATAACCGTAACGATGCTTCGCCGAGCGCAAAGCCATCGCGTGGTGTGAAGGCAAAGCTCGTCCGCGCCAATGGTGGCGCATCCGCTTCTGCCCTGGCTTACGACAGTTGGGAAGAATTTTATGGCCACGATCAATTCCACTAGCTTCAGCGGCGATACGCTCGAGATCATTGCCTTCCGCCTGCATGATCAGGAATTCTGCGTCAAGACCACGACCATCCGCGAAATCCGTGGCTGGGCGCCTTCGACGCCGATCCCCCATGCGCCGGCCGATGTGATCGGCGTCATGAACCTGCGCGGCTCGGTCATCCCGATCATCGATCTCGCCTACAAACTCGGGATGAAGAGCACTGTTGCCAACGAGCGCAGTGCCATCGTCGTCGCCGAAGTCCACAGCATGGTCATCGGCATGCTCGTGGACCGCGTCTCTGATATTCTCACCATCTCCTCCAGCCAGGTCCAGCCGGTGCCCGAAGTAACCGCTTCCTTCGACCGCGCTTATTGCGAAGGCATTATCGCTTCGGAAAATGGTATGATCTGCTTCCTGAACCTCGCCAAGATGTTCAAGGAAAACGAGACGGATGAATTGGCAGCGTGATTCGATGCTGGTTTGAATTTCGAAAAGCCGCCTTCGGGCGGTTTTTTATTGTGCATTACACGCCTCTTACTTGCCAACCTTCACTTTTTTCAACAATCGCGAATATAAGCGATGTCTTTTATATCAAAAATTAACCACCAGCCTATCAACATGATTGCGAAGCATGAGGGTGATACGCCTTCTGGTAGGCAGGATACGACAAACGATTAACGGTTTGTATCCGAGCGCCGACGTTCCTCGCCCGAATTGCCTCGAGGCAAGACCGAAGCAGCGAAAGCTCAACATTTCAGAGGGACAGGAAATGTTTAGTCTATCTTCCGATTCGAAATATATTCTTGACGCCATCTCCAGATCGCAGGCAATCATCGAATTCGATCTCAAGGGAAACATCCTGACGGCGAACGAGAATTTCTGCAAAGTGCTCGGTTACAACCTGAGCGAGATCATCGGCAAGCATCACAGCATGTTCTGCGAACCGGCCTATACGGCAACGCAGGAGTATCGTGAATTCTGGGCCCGCCTCGGACGCGGCGAATATGACGCCGGTTCCTACAAGCGTTTTGCCAAGGGCAGCAGGGAAATCTGGATCCAGGCGTCCTATAATCCTGTATTCAAGGGCGGAAAGCCGTTCAAGGTCGTCAAGTTTGCGGCTGACATCACCGCGGCGAAAAAGAAGGCGGTGGAGGATTCCGGCAAGCTGGAAGCGATCTCGCGGTCGCAGGCGGTCATCGAGTTTACCCCGACAGGCGAGATCCTGACCGCAAACACCAATTTCTGCAGCGCCATGGGATATTCGCTTGCCGAGGTGACCGGCAGGCACCACAGCATGTTCTGCGATCCTGCCTATGCCAAGACGGAGGACTACGCCAACTTCTGGAAGCGGCTGGCGCAGGGCGAATTCATCGCCAACGAATTTGTCCGCTTCGGCAAGGGCGGCCGACAGATCTGGATCCAGGCTGCCTATAACCCGATCCTTGATGCCGACGGCAAGGTTTACAAGGTCGTGAAATTTGCCACCGACGTCACGGAGCGCATGAGCGCCATTTCCATGCTCGGCACGGCGCTCCGCCTTCTCTCCGAAGGCGATCTGACAAGGACGGTGGATACGCCTTTCGTCCCGTCGATGGAACAGCTGCGCCACGATTTCAACACCGCCATCGGCGACCTTGCCGAGACGATGAGAACGATTGGCGAGAATGCCAGTGCGATCGCCACAGGCTCGAGTGAGATCGGCGCATCGGCTGATTCCTTCTCCAAACGGACGGAACAGCAGGCCGCATCGATCGAAGAGACGGCGGCCGCGCTGGAAGAGATCACCACGACGGTCAACGATTCCAGCCGCCGGGCCGGCGAAGCCGGTCGCCTCGTGGCCAAGACAAAGCAGGGCGCCGAGCATTCCGGCACCGTGGTCCGCAATGCGGTCGCCGCCATGGACCAGATCGAGCAGTCCTCGCGTGAAATCAACAACATCATCGGCGTCATCGACGACATCGCCTTCCAGACCAATCTCCTGGCGCTGAACGCCGGCGTCGAAGCGGCCCGTGCCGGTGAGGCCGGCAAGGGCTTTGCAGTCGTCGCCCAAGAGGTCCGTGAACTCGCCCAGCGCTCCGCCAAGGCCGCCAAGGAGATCAAGGCGCTCATCAACACCTCGAGCGACCTCGTCAAGAACGGCGTCAGCCTCGTCGGCGAGACCGGTAGGGCGCTCGAGGAGATCGTCACGCAGGTCGGCGATATCAACGTCAATGTCGAGGCGATCGTCGAGGCATCGAAAGAACAGGCAACCGGGCTCAAGGAAATCAATCAGGCGGTCAACACGCTTGATCAGGCAACCCAGCAGAATGCCGCGATGGTCGAAGAGAGCACCGCCGCCAGCCACAGCCTTGCGAGGGAAGCCGAAACGCTGCGTGTCCTGCTGGCGAGATTCCGCCTGCCGGGCGCGGTCGCCGCCGTGAGGCAGCAGTCAAGTTCACCGGCGCTGCATATCGTTCCGCGTGTCACAGGCATGCGCGGCGCTGCCGCGGTCAATGGGAGCTGGGAAGAATTCTGATTTAAACTCTGCCCGTCTATTCGCACGGTATGAAGCGCGCCGCGGAAAACCAGCGGCGCGCTTTTGTGGTTGATTACCGGACCTGGCTTGCTTCAGCCTCCGGTTTGCGGATCAGGGGCGCGGCCTGAAGCACCAGCGCATCCAGGCCGTTTTCGTCCTTTTCCAGAATTTCGAACAATTGCCGCCGCATGCGCGGCTCCCAGAATTTGTTGATATGGGTGGCAACACCCTCCACAGCCTCGCTGGCCGGCTGGCTTTTGAAGAAGGTGGCGATCTGGTTCGCCATATAGACGAGCTTGGTCTTGGTATCATGCGACATCGGCGATACTTCCGGGCGAGATGCGGTGGGGGTGAGTAAAAATCTCGAAGTCCTCGCCGCGCACCAGCGCGACGAGGGTCATGCCGGCCTCTTCGGCCGTACGGATGGCAAGCGCTGTCGGCGCTGAAATGGCAATGAGCACCGGGCTGCCGAGGATCGCCGCCTTCTGCACCATTTCGACGGAGAGCCGGCTGGTGACGACGACGGCGCCTTCCGCGCCTCTTTCATCGGCGCGGATGACCGCGCCGCAAAGCTTGTCCAGCGCATTGTGCCGGCCGACATCTTCGCGCACCGCAGTCAGTCCCTTGTCGGGTCGATAGAAACCGGCGCCGTGCACCGCTCGTGTCTCCCGATGCAACGGCTGTGCTTCGTTGAGAAGCGCAACGGCGCGCACGATTTCCGCATGCGATAGCGCCAACAGAGATGCCGAGACGTCGGGCACCAGCCGCACCGCCTGCTCGATCGATTCGATGCCGCAGAGCCCGCAGCCGACTGGCCCGGCCATGCTGCGGCGGCGTGCCCGCAGCCTGTCGGCGACGTCGTCGGCAAGGCTCACCTGCACGTCGATGCCCTGCTCGCCCTCGACAATCTCGACACCCGAAACCTCCGCCCGCTCGGTGATGATGCCTTCGGTCAGACTAAACCCGACGGCAAAATCCTCGAGATCATCAGGCGTTGCCATCATCACCGCATGCGTACTGCCGCCATAGGAAAAGGCGATTGGCACTTCCTCGGGCACGATGCGCGAACCGGCCTGCACAATGCCATTGCGGCGGGCGGTTTCGGCAGCACGGGCGGTGATCGTGAAGGTCATGATGCATGCTCTCCCCTGCCAGACCGCCCCAGCATCGTCACTCCGCCGCTTCCAGCTTGCCGGCGATGCGACGCGATTGCCGCGCCTGCTCGTCATATTCGCGCTGCCAGTCGCTCGGCCCGTTGGAGGGCGAGACTTGCACCGCCGTCACTTTATACTCAGGGCAATTCGTCGCCCAGTCGGAGTAGTCGGTGGTGATCACGTTCGCCTGCGTGCCGGGATGATGGAAGGTCGTGTAGACGACACCGGGCGCAACGCGATCGGTAATCAGAGCCCGAAGCGTGGTGTCGCCGGAGCGGCTGACGAGCTTCACCCAGTCGCCGTCTCGAATGCCGCGCTGCTCGGCATCATGCGCGTGAATTTCCAGCCGGTCTTCCGCATGCCAGGCGACATTCTCGGTCCGTCGCGTCTGCGCGCCGACATTGTAGTGACTGAGGATGCGCCCGGTGGTGAGCAGCAGCGGGAAGCGCGGGCCGGTGCGCTCGTCGGTCGCCACATATTCCGTGCGGATGAACTTGCCCTTCCCGCGCACGAAGCCGTTCACATGCATGATCGGCGAGCCGAGCGGGTTCTTTTCGTTACAGGGCCACTGCACCGACCCCATTTTTTCGAGATAGTCGTAGGAAACAAGCGCGAAACTCGGCGTCGTCGCGGCAATCTCGTCCATGATCTCGGAGGGATGCGCATAATTCCAGTCGAGCCCCATCGCCTGGGCGAGCTTTTGCGTCACCTCCCAGTCGCCATAGCCGTTGCGCGGCGACATCACCTTGCGCACGCGGTTGATGCGCCGCTCCGCATTGGTGAAGGTGCCGTCCTTCTCGAGGAAGGTCGAGCCGGGCAGGAAGACATGGGCGTAATTGGCGGTCTCGTTCAGGAAGAGGTCCTGCACGACGACGCATTCCATGGCGGCAAGACCGGCTGCGACATGCTTGGTATCGGGGTCGGACTGGAGAATATCCTCGCCCTGGATATAGAGGCCTTTGAACGAGCCGTCGACCGCCGCATCCAGCATGTTCGGTATGCGCAGGCCCGGCTCGTTGTTGAGCTTCACGCCCCAGAGCTTTTCGAAGATATCGCGCGTCGCATCGTCGGAAATGTGCCGGTAGCCCGGCAGCTCGTGCGGGAAGGAGCCCATGTCGCAGGAGCCCTGCACGTTGTTCTGGCCACGCAGCGGGTTCACGCCCACACCCGGGCGGCCGATATTGCCGGTCGCCATCGCGAGGTTGGCGATCGCCATGACGGTGGTCGAGCCCTGGCTATGTTCGGTGACCCCGAGGCCGTAATAGATCGCGCCGTTACCACCCTTGGCGTAGAGCCTCGCCGCGCCGCGCAGATCCGCCGCCGGCACGCCGGTGAACATCTCGGTCTGCTCGGGGCTGTGCTGCGGCTCAGCGACGAAGGCCGCCCAGTCTTCAAACTCCGACCAGTCGCAGCGCTCGCGAATGAACCTCTCGTCGTAAAGCCCTTCGGTGACGATCACATGTGCCAGCGCCGTCATGACGGCGACATTGGTCCCCGGCTTCAGAGGCAGGTGGTAGGAGGCCTCAACATGCGGCGAGCGGACGATGTCGGTGCGGCGCGGATCGATGACGATGAGCTTGGCGCCCTGGCGCAGCCGCTTCTTCAGCCGCGAGCCGAACACCGGATGTCCGTCCGTCGGATTGGCGCCGATGATGACGACGACATCGGACTGTTCGACGCTGTCGAAATCCTGCGTGCCCGCCGACGTGCCGAACGCCTGGCCGAGGCCATAGCCGGTCGGCGAATGGCAGACCCGGGCGCAGGTATCGACGTTGTTGTTGCCGAAACCGGCACGGACCAGCTTCTGCACCAGATAGGTTTCTTCATTGGTGCAGCGTGAGGAGGTGATGCCGCCGATCGCCTCGCGGCCGTGTTGATACTGGATGCGGCGGAATTCCGACGCCACATGCGCGAAAGCTTCGTCCCAGCTTACCTCCCGCCAGGGATCGCTGACCTTTTCGCGGATCATCGGATTGAGGATGCGGTCCTTATGGGTGGAATAACCGTAGGCGAAACGGCCTTTGACGCAGGAATGCCCGCGATTGGCCTGGCCGTCCTTCCACGGCACCATGCGCACCAGTTCTTCGCCGCGCATTTCCGCCTTGAAGGAGCAGCCAACGCCGCAATAGGCGCAGGTGGTGACGGCCGAATGCTCCGGCTGGCCGATCTGGATGACCGACTTTTCCGTCAGTGTCGCCGTCGGACAGGCCTGAACGCAGGCGCCGCAGGAAACGCATTCGGAATCGATGAACTGCTCGTGCATGCCCGATGAAACGCGCGAGCCGAAACCACGCCCCTCGATCGTCAGCGCGAAGGTGCCCTGCACTTCCTCGCAGGCGCGCACGCAGAGCGAACAGACGATGCACTTGGAAGGATCATAGGTGAAATAGGGATTGGACTCGTCCTTCGGCAGCCATTTCAGATTGATGTCGCCGTTGTTGCGGGCCTTGACGTGATTGTCGCCCTCATAGCCGTAGCGCACGTCGCGAAGGCCGACGGCGCCCGCCATGTCCTGCAATTGGCAATCGCCGTTGGCAGCGCAGGTAAGACAGTCGAGCGGATGGTCGGAGATATAGAGCTCCATCACGCCGCGGCGGATATCCTTGAGCCGCCCCGTCTGCGTGTGTACCACCATGTTTGCCGCCACTGGCGTCGTGCAGGAGGCAGGCGTGCCGGCACGGCCCTCGATCTCGACGAGACAAAGCCGGCAGGAACCGAAGGCATCGACCATATCGGTGGCGCAGAGCTTCGGCACCTCAATGCCCGCCTCCATCGAGGCGCGCATGACGGAGGTTCCCTCAGGCACGCTGATCTGCTGTCCGTCGATGGTGAGCGTCACCATGGTCTCGGATTTCGAAGCGGGAGTGCCGTAGTCGATTTCATGGATGAGAGACATGGTCGGCCTCCTGTATGGAAATGGAATTGAGCAAGTCACGCCAGAACGATGTCATTCGGCGGCCTCCACGATCGGCGCCGGAGAAAAATCCTCCGGAAAATGCGTCATGGCGCTTACGACGGGATAGGGCGTGAAACCGCCCAGCGCGCAGAGCGAGCCGAACTTCATCGTGTTGCAGAGATCGGCAAGCAGCACCCGGTTCTTCTCCGGCTCGATGCCTTGAGCAATCTTGTCCACCGTCTCCACCCCGCGCGTCGATCCGATACGGCAGGGCGTGCACTTGCCGCAGCTTTCGACGGCGCAGAATTCCATGGCGAAACGCGCCTGCTTCAGCATGTCGGCCGTATCGTCAAAAACGACGAGGCCGGCATGACCGATGAGCCCGTCTTTGGCGGCGAAAGCTTCGTAATCGAAAGGCGTGTCGAACAGCGCCCGCGGGAAATAGGCGCCGAGCGGCCCGCCGACCTGCACGGCCTTGACCGGCCGGCCCGTCGCGGTGCCGCCGCCAATCCGATCGACGATATCGCCGAGCGAAAGACCGAATGCCGTCTCGTAAAGCCCGCCGTACCGGACATTGCCGGCAATCTGCAGCGGGATCGTGCCGCGCGAGCGGCCCATGCCGAAATCGCGGTAGAAGGCGGCGCCCTTTTCCATGATGACGGGCACGGAGGCGAGCGAGATCACGTTATTGATGACGGTCGGACAGTCAAACAGCCCCTTATGCGCCGGCAAGGGCGGCTTGGCGCGCACGATGCCGCGCTTGCCTTCGAGACTGTTCAGCAGGGCAGTTTCCTCGCCGCAGACATAGGCGCCGGCGCCGGTGCGGACCTCCATATCGAAGGCGCGGCCCGAGCCGAGCACCGAGAGGCCGAGAATACCGGCCTGCCGGGCGATGCCGATGGCCGCCGTCATCGCCGCGATCGCATGCGGATATTCCGAACGTGTATAGACGAAGCCCTTGGTCGCTCCGGTCGCGAGCCCGGCGATCGCCATGCCCTCGATCAGCACGAAGGGATCGCCTTCCATGATCATTCTGTCGGCAAAGGTGCCGCTGTCGCCCTCATCGGCATTGCAGACGATATATTTGCGGTCCCCGGCGGCATCGAGAACGGTTTTCCACTTGATGCCCGTCGGGAAGCCCGCGCCGCCGCGTCCGCGAAGGCCCGAATCGGTGACTTCCTTGACGACTTCGGCTGGCGTCATCGAAACGGCGCGGCGAAGGCCGGCAAGGCCGCCATGCGCTTCATAGTCCACGAGCGAAAGCGGATCGGTGATGCCGCAGCGGGCGAAGGTCAGGCGGGTCTGTTCCTTCAGGAACGGGAGGTCTTCAACCTCCCCGAGACAGAGTGAATGGCCGCCGCCGCTCATCATCCCGGCGTCGAACAAGGCGGGCACGTCTTTCGCCTTCACCGGGCCGTAGCCGATGCGCTTGCCGGCAACCTCGACTTCAACAAGCGGTTCCAGCCAGAACATTCCGCGCGAGCCGTTGCGCACGATCTCGGCATCGAAGCCGCGGGCGGCGATCTCCTGGGCAATCGCCTTTGCCACCTTTTCGGCTCCGAGCGCCAGCGCAGCGGCGTCGCGCGGAACATAAATCTTGATTGTCATCGGCGAACCTCCGCGACGAGTTCTGCCGCAACCTGATCGTCCACCCGGCCGTAAACCTCGCCGTCCAGCATCGCCGACGGGGCGCAGGCGCAAAGCCCGAGACAATAGACCGGTTCCAGCGTGACGCTGCCGTCGAGCGTCGTCTGATGAAAATCGATACCGAGCAGCGTCTTGACGCGCTCGGCAACCGCATCACCGCCCATCGACTGACAGGCTTCGGCGCGACAGAGCTTCAGCACATGCCGCCCGGCGGGATGATCGCGATAATCGTGATAGAAGGTCATCACGCCATGGACCTCGGCGCGAGAGAGGTTCAGCTCCTCTGCAATCACAGGCAAGGCTTCCTGCGGCACATAGCCGAATTCTTCTTGAACTCCGTGCAGAATCGGAAGCAGCGGCCCTTCGAGGTAGCGCAAATCGGCCACGATGGCACGAGTGCGCGTTGCAATATCGCCTTCGGCGATATGAATGGTCATAAGGCAGCCCTCCCGACGGCTTGCTCGTTGCGGAATGGCGGACCTCCCCAGCCGAGTGCATTCCTCGGCGAAGCATGGCAAGGAAGCCGCTGACGATCAATAAAGCTGTTCTGTTGGTCGATAGTTTTTTTCTATCAAAGTTCCTCGTCCTGTACGAGCACCCTCGCTTCGTGCAGCAGCGCCGACACAAGCGGCGTGAAAGGTTCGCGATAGGAGGCGACAAGACCAACCAGATGATGCGCCTCCGGTTCGACGATCGGGATCATGCGGATTTCCACCGGAAATCCAAAGGACTTGGCGACGTTGCGCGGCATAATACTCGCCCAGCGCCCCGTCCTGACATGCGAGAACAGCACGATCATCGAATTGGATTCCAGCGTCGGATGCACAGCGGCGCCGGCCTCCGTCAGGTGGCGGTTGATGATGCGGCGATTCTGCATGTCGGCCGTCAATAGACAAAGCCGAAGATCGCCAACCTCCTTCCAGGTCACATTGTCGCGATCGGAGAGCGGGCTGCCCGCGGCCGTAATCAGATGGTAGCGCTCCGCATAGAGGGGAACGGTCGTGACGCGGCCGAGCGGCTCGTTTTCGAGATAGGTGATGCCGGCATCGATTTCGAGATTCTCGAGCATGCTCAGCACCTGCAGCGAATTTCGCGACACGATCGAGAAGGTGACACCGGGATGGCGTTCCTGGAAGGGCGTGGTGATGCGCGACAGCATGGCGAGCGCCGTTGGAATTGCGGCGAGGCGGATGTGGCCGGAAAGGCCTCGGCGCGCCGCGCGCATCTCCTCGCGCATGGTGCGGGCGTCGCCGACGATGCGCCGGGCCCATTCGAGCACCCGCTGCCCCTCCGGTGTCAGCCCCTGGAACCTCGAACCACGCTGCACCAGCATGACGCCCAGCTGATCTTCGAGTTGCCGGATGGCGGCCGAAAGCGTCGGCTGCGAGATCCCGCACTCCTCCGCGGCGCGGCCGAAATGCTTTTCATTGGCAAGGGCGATAAAGAATTCCAGCTTGTCGATCATTCGGGCTCCCGCGACATTTCGCGTCAGAGCTTATCTTCGACATAGCGGCCGCGCTCCGCAAGGGCGGGTGCTAACTGTTTTCCGCAGCCGGAAAAAGATCGAACAGCGATTCGAGAAAAGCAAGGACGCTGACGTTGCCGATGCTGTAATAGATCAGCCTGCCGTCGCGGCGCGTATTGACCAGCCCTTCCAGCCTGAGACGCGCAAGCTGCTGCGAGACCATCGCCTGCTGTATGCCCAGAATATTCTCGATTTCGCTTACCGTCCGCTCCTCACTCGCCAAGATGCAGAGGATCAGAAGTCTGGTCTGATGCGCCAGCGCTTTCAGAAGATGACTCGCTTCGTGGGCTTTTTCAGCGAGCTTATGCAAGTCCTGGCCGGTCATCCCCGGCTCCGGTTTAGGCAACGGCATACGAAATCTCGGAAGGGAGGCGATGAGGTAGATCAGCACAGTAGCATATTCGCAGAAGCGAATTGGCCAAAAGTGATGAAATGCCAAAAAAAGTCCAAACAAATCAGCAGATAAGCTGACCGCCATTGATCTCGATCACCTGGCCAGTGATGTATCCCGAAAGCGAAGGAGCGGCCAGGAACAGATAAGCCGGCGCACAATCTTCCGCCGTGCCGAGCCGCTGCAGCGGGATCGATTTTCTGGTCTGCTCCAGCTTCTCACGGGAAGAATAACGCTCATGGAAGTCGGTCTCGATCGTTCCCGGCGAAACGCAGTTGACGCGGATCGCGTCCGGCGCAAGCTCGCGGGCAAGTGCCTTGGAATAGGTCGCGACGAAAGCTTTCGAGGCCGAATAGATCGAAGAACCCGGGCTGCCGCCGGTCAGCGCCGAAATCGAAACCGTATTGACGATGGCAGCCCCTTGAGCCGCCTTCAATGCCGGCAGCAATGCCCGCGTCAGCGCCACCACCGACGTCTGATTGAGCCGCACGACCGCCTCGTAATCCGCATCGGTCAGCACGTCGGCAGGAAAACGGCCTAGCATGGTGCCGGCATTGTTGACGAGCACATGCAGCTCGTCGAAGAAAGCCAGAGCATCCTCCGCAAATCCGGCCGCCCCGCCCGGAGCGGAAAAATCGGCATGCAGCAGCAGTGCCCGTCTTTCCGATTCCGCCGTCAGCAGGAAATCCGGCAGGTCGCGACCGGGCTTCCGCCCAGTATGAACGATCACCTTCGCGCCGCAGTCCAGAAATTGCCGGGCCACTTCGAGGCCGATGCCGCGGCCGGCGCCGGTCACGACGACATTGCGATTTTCAAACAGTCTGGGGTGGAACACGAAGCCGTCCTCCTCGCGGACCAGGCCGCCGGTTGCGTCATGTGCCCTAACATATGAGCACGCCCACCGAAAGGAAGGCGCGCATCGATCTTTCCCGAGAGATTTGGTCTTTCCGGAGAGAAGTTGCGTCCCGGGCGGACTAGCTTTCGGCCTGGAGGAGCCGCGCCCCCGGCCCTTCCTTGCCGAGCCGGTCGCCGGGATTGCGCAGCGGACAGCTCTCGACCGACAGGCAGCCACAGCCGATGCAGCCGGTCAGGCGGTCGCGCAACAGGCTAAGCTGCCTGATTCGCTCATCGAGATCGTCCTTCCAAAGGCCCGACAGGATCTGCCAGTCGATAGCCGTCGGCGTGCGTCCCTGCGGCAGGGATTCGAACGCCGCCTGGATCTCCGAAAGCGGAATGCCGACCCGCTGCGCCACCTTGATGATGCCAAGCCGGCGAAGCACGTCACGCCCGTAACGACGCTGGTTGCCGCGGCTGCGAATGCTGGAGATCAGCCCCTTGGTTTCGTAAAAATGCAGCGCCGAAACGGCAAGGCCGCTACGCTCCGCCACTTCGCCGACCGTCAGGAGCTTGCCAAGCGCGGTTGTCGGAATCCTATCCATTGCCCCTTGACCTCAATATTAGTTGAGGTTTTATAAGCCTTGCTCCATCAGTCGTAAAGCCCAATCGCGCGAAGGAGCGACGCATGAAAACACGTCTGGATGACGGCGAGGCCGGACGGCCTGCGCTCGTCATTGCTCGCGTCAATCGTCTCGATGCTGAGATGGCCGCCTGAGGCGGAAGGCTCCGGTTCCGTTCCCGGCAGGTACGGAACCCTGGGAGCACCCGGGCAGGCCGTCCGCCCGGGTGTTTTCCCATCTCTCAGCACATCCCACCATGCGGACATGTCCGCAATTTTGCGGTTGCAGGACGAAAACCCCGGTGATAATTTCCGGGCCGATTAACAGGGGAGCTCCGTGTCGCCGGGGCTGAGATGCGAGGCACGAGCTTCCGGACCCTTCAAAGCTGATCTGGGTAATGCCAGCGGAGCGAGGTCCACATGTTTTCAGGCGCACAAGTGTCACTCTATCCGATGTCCGGCAATTTCGTCGGCTTCGTCCTCGATGCCGTAAAGGCGCTCGATCCCTTCTTTGCCGCTATACGTACCGGCACCTCTGACCGCTCCAGGAATTTCTGCACCACGCTGGGTGGCGACGCCGGCGCCGTCTTCGCCAACGGCCCGACGAAAGCCTGAAACCGAACGCTGATGAGATCGTCGCACCCATCGGATTCGCGCCTTTCCGCTCTCGGCAACGCCCTGCACCGGGGAATGCCCGCATTGCTGGCCGGTTGCGCCTTTCTGGCGGCATGGGAGCTTTATGTCGCTCTTTCCGGCATCAAGCCTGCCATCCTGCCGGCACCTTCCCGCATCCTTCTCCAGGGTTGGCTCAATCGCGACACGCTGATCGCCAACACCTGGCCGACGCTCGGCGCCACGCTCGGCGGCTTCGCCCTGTCGCTTGCCTTCGCTTTCGTCTCGTCGATCCTCATGGATTTCGTGCCCTTCATGCGCCGGGCATTGCTGCCGATCTTCATCGCCAGCCAGACCTTGCCGCTGGTGGCGATCGCCCCGCTCGTCGTCCTCTGGTTCGGTTTCGGCCTGTTGCCGAAGGTCCTGCTCGTGGCGCTCGTCACCTTCTTCCCGCTGCTCGTCGCCCTTCTGCAGGGCTATGAATCAACCGACCGCGACATTGCCGAACTGCTGAATTCGATGAAGGCGAGCCGCTGGCGGATCTTCTGCCTGGCCCGGCTCCCCTCCTCGCTACCCTATTTTTTTGCTGGCCTCAGGATTTCGATCACCTATGCCGTCGTCGGCGCGATCTTTGCCGAATATGCCGGAGCGGCAAGCGGCCTCGGCATCTATATTCTCAACGCGAAGAACAATTTCCGTCCCGATCTCGTGCTCGCAGCCGTCGTCGTCAGCGCCCTGTTGACACTCTGCCTTTTCGGCTTGACGCTCATCGTCCAGCGCCTCGTCATGCCTTGGCAGTCATCCAAGGAGGGCCGCCGATGACCGACGGAATGGTGGAACTGCGCAACATCTCGAAATCCTTCGACGGCATGAAGGTTCTCGGCGATATTTCGCTCGGTGTTACAAGCGGCGAGTTCGTTTCGATCGTCGGCCCGTCCGGCTCGGGAAAATCGACGGTGCTGCGATTGCTGACACAGGCGCTTCGGCCCGATTCCGGCACGATGCTTTTCAACGGTACGCCACTGGAACAGACGCCGCATTCCTTCGCCTTCATGCCGCAGCGCGATGCGCTGATGCCCTGGCGGCGTATCATCGACAATGCAGCGCTCGGCCTGGAGGTAAAGGGCATAAGCCGGCGGGTGGCCCGCGCCACCGTCGCGCCCCTGTTCGAACGTTTCGGCCTTGCTGGCTTCGAACGCCACTACCCTTCCGAACTGTCAGGCGGCATGCGCCAGCGCGCGGCACTCCTGCGCACCGTCATTCAGAGCCAGGACATGCTGCTGCTCGACGAGCCTTTCGGCGCGCTCGATGCGCTGACGCGGACGCAGATCCAGGAGTGGCTGCAGGGCATGTGGACCGAACACCGCTGGACGGCGCTGCTGATCACCCACGATGTGCGCGAGGCCGTGTTTCTTTCCGACCGGATCTATGTGCTCTCCGCCCGTCCGGCGCGCATCATCCGCGAATTCCGCGTTCCCCTGCCCCGTCCGAGAACCATTGCCGATCTCGGCTCGCCGGCGGCTCAGGCGATCGAGACTGAAATCCTGCAAACCCTGCTTCACCCTCACGAGACCTGAGGAGGTCACCATGCTGCTTCTTACCCGCCGTCAGACGATCTTCGCCGCCATCGCGGCAAGCCTTGCCGGCCGCCCCGCCTTCGCCCAATCGGCACCCGCGAAGGTTCGCATCGCGCTCGACTGGACACCCAACACCAATCACATCGGCATCTATGTGGCCCAAGCGAAGGGCTTCTATGCCGCCGCCGGCCTTGATGTCCAGATTCTGCCCTTTGCCGATACCAGCGCCGGAACGCTGGTATCCAACAGCGTCGCCGACTTCGGCATCTCCAGCGAAATTGAGGCTCTCATGCAGCGCGCCGCCGGCGGCGACGTGAAAATGGTCTACGGTATCGTCCAGACCGAAACCGCACGGCTAATCTTTAAGGGCGGGCGCGATGACATCAAGAGCGCTAAGGATCTCGACGGCAAGACCTATGGCGGCTTTGGCGGGACCTGGGAAAGCGCACTGATCTCCTCGATGATCCGCAACGACGGCGGCAAGGGCGAGTTTAAGACGGTGACGCTCGGCACTTCCGCTTACGAGGCGCTGGACAATGGCTCGATCGATTTCACGCTGGAGATCTATACTTGGGAAGGCGTCGCCGCCGAACTGGAAAATCGAAAGATTGCCCGCTTCCACTATGCCGACTACGGCGTTCCCGACGAGCAGACGACCGTCATCGTCTCCAGCGACGCCTATCTCTCCGCAAATCGGGAGAACGCCCGCGCCTTCATCCAGGCGACGCGCCAGGGCTATGCCTACTCCGTAGACCACCCTGAGGAAGCCTGCGACCTGCTGATATCAGGAAGCAACGGCGCATTGATGAACACGGCACTGGTGAAGGCCTCGCAGAAAGCACTGATCGACGGTCACTATCTCAAATCGGAAACCGGTGTGATCGGCACGCTTGATCCGGCAAAGGCCGCCGCCCTCGGCAGTTTCATGGTCGAGAACGGCATCCTGGCCGATGCCAATGGCGCCACGCTCAAGGAGAAGCCGGACTTTTCCACCTACTACACCAACGAACTCCTCGGCTGAGTTCGCCCTGACGCATGTCACTCAAGACCGTGCAGCAGTTTGCGGTCACGGCATGCGGAATGCAAAGACCGAAAGCGCGCAAGCGAATCTGAAAGATCGTGACGCGCTTTAGCCTTGCCCGCTGCGGTTTTACGCGGCAAAATCGCGCGGGCAAGGGGAGGCAAGATGCAACAAGACAAGAGACTGGCCGGAGCGGACTTCCTACGCGCGACCGCCTGTCTTCTGGTGCTTGCCCACCATCTCGTGCTCCGGTTGGATATGCGCAGGATCCCGGACGAGCTGGCGCCAACCGCGCACATTGTCCGCTTCGGCAATTTCGGCGTCGCCATCTTCTTCGTGTTGAGCGGTTTCCTTCTCGCCCATCCCTTCTGGCGAGCGCTCGACGGCGGCGAAGAGATGCCGAGCCTCCGGCATTATACGATCCGCCGGGCGGCGCGCATCGCTCCGGGTTTCTGGTTCGCCGCCACCGTCGGCTTCATCCTCAGCCTGACGCTGCTCGGCTTGCCGCTGACGCCCGAGCTTATGCTCCGCTACCTCTCCGGACTGCTGTTCATGAGCCAGTGGCATTGGCGCACGCTTTTTCCCGTTGAAGTCGGCGGGCCGCTCTGGTCCATTCCTTTCGAAGTCACCTGCTATGTGCTGCTGCCGGTCTGCTTTCTTCTGCTGTTTCGTCTGCCGGCGCTCAGGCGGCATCCGTTGCTTGCCCGCTTCGCCTGGCTTTGTGTCATCGGCAGCATACTCTTCGCCCATGTGTTGATCGTGTCCTTCTTTGCGCTCGACGACATCGGGCGCGGCTGGGAATACGGCCTGCAGGGCGGAGCAAAGGAATGGATGCCGCGATTCAATCCGGTCGGCTTCTTCGCTGTCTTCGCGATCGGCGCGCTTGCCGCCGGCATCGAGATCATGCTGCGCCCAAGGCGATCCGCCTGGTTCGATGCCGCAGCAGTTCTAGCCCTCGCCGCCGGCGCCTATCGCCTCGTCATATCGCCCGGCGGCACCCCCGAAGCTTTCGGCTGGCTCGATATCCCCTATGGCTTTCCAGCCTTTCCGCTGGCAGTGGCAACAGCGCTCGTTTCGCTCAGCCATTCCAGGCACCTGGGCCGGCTACTGGACAATCCTCCGGTCCGCTACATCGCAAAGATCTCCTTCGGGATCTATATCTGGCAGGAGATCATCCTGATATCGATCCAGAGACTTGACCCAGGCTCGTTCGGCGTCTCCTCGGAAAATGTCATCACCGGCTGGCTCCAGTCTTGCGGACTTGCGGTCGCACTCACCCTCCTCGTCGCAAGCCTCAGCTACTACCTGCTGGAAAAGCCGGCGATCGGTTTTGGCAACCAACTGACGCGGCGCTCACCCGATCGGGCTACTCCTTTCAAAGTATAAATTCCCCGACGCCTCAACTAGAGGCATTAAGGTTAACGGGAAATACTCCCAATTTTGGCGTCTTCATAGTTACTGATTTATTATGTATACCGATGACAAATCGTGTTCGAGCATGTATTTGTCCCGATACGATTCAGAGTCATGCATAAACTTGTGGGCCTCGCGTAATGAATGCTTTTACTTCGAAGAGGAATTCGCGCTTCGATGTCTCTCAACGTCAGAACAAAAACAAGGCACTCGTTGTAGCGAACTCCAACATTCGCCAGCCGGAAAGTTTTTCCGGTGAGGAAAGAAAGATGGCCCTGCGGTTAGTCGTCAAGCGGCTGATCGACATTATCGGTTCGGCCAGCGCTCTCATCGTGCTGGCGCCGCTCTTTCTGGCAATCGCCCTTTTCATCAAACTGGACGATGGCGGCCCGGTGTTCTTCCGCCAGATCCGCTGGGGGCTGAACGGCCGGAAGATTACGGTCTTCAAGTTCCGCTCGATGCGCGCGGAAGCCTGCGATCCGTCGGGCATTCAACAGACAATCAAGGGCGACAGCCGGGTGACGGGCATCGGCGCCGTGCTCCGCAAGACCAATGTCGACGAATTGCCGCAGCTTCTGAACGTTCTTAAGGGTGACATGTCGCTGGTCGGTCCGCGCTGCCACGCCATCAACATGCAGGCAGCCGGCCGGCTCTACGAGGAGCTCGTTCCGGACTACCATCGCCGTCACATCATGCGCCCCGGCATTACCGGTCTTGCCCAGACGCGCGGCTGGCGCGGCCCGACGGCGCGGCCATTGCAGGCCCGCGCCCGCATTGCCAGCGATATCTATTACGTCAGAAATTTCAGCCTGCTGCTCGACATGAAGATTCTGCTCAATACACTGGTCATCGAGCTGCGCGGCGGCACCGGCTTCTGAGGCGCTCCGCAATCGCGGCGCACCAAACAGCCATGACGGGCCGTTTTTTCATTTCAAGCCATATATAATATGCCGGGATCATTTCCCGAATGCATGCAGTGCAGCTAGAAACAAAAAAAGCGGCCGTTCAGGCCGCTTTTTATTGAGGCTGTCGCCGCAATCAGTCCTGACCGACCATGCCCTGCAGATGGGTCATCTCCATGATGAAGTGCTCAAGCTTGGACTTGTGCTCGTGATGCACGACATCCTCAAGTTCCCTCTTCGCAGCTTCGATGCGGCGAGTGAGTTCGTCCTTGTTGAGCTCTTCGACTGGCACGGCGGATTCGGCAAGCAGCGTGCAGCCGGTCGGCAGGATATCGGCAAAGCCGCCGAACACGACGTAGTCCTGCTTCGAGCCGGAAGAGGAGCGAACGCTGACGAGGCCCGGCTTGATGGTCGTCATCGTCGGGGCATGGTGCGCCATAACGGTCATCTCGCCTTCGGTGGCGGGAATGACGACCTCGGTCACCATTTCCGACAGCAGCAGGCGCTCCGGCGAAACGAGCTCAAAGTTGAAATTGTCAGCCATCAGTGACTTACCTTCTCGGCTAAGGCTTTTGCATCTTGCAATTTGGTCCCGCAGAACGGGCAGTGCATTACCGCCTGGTCGAGATAACCGAGACCTTCCTCGGTCTGAACCAGCCCGACGACCATCATCAGCACGCCGTTATCGGCCCGGTAGATGGTCGGCGCCGCCGGTTCAGGAAGCTCTGCCACGGCTCCCTTGAGGGAGTCGCAGCAGAATCTCTCGTCCTGAGCGTCGCTCATCAAGCAGCAGCGAGCTTCTTGGCCTTCTCGATGGCTTCGTCGATCGAACCGACCATGTAGAAAGCAGCTTCCGGCAGGTGGTCGTATTCGCCGTTCACGAGGCCCTTGAAGCCCTTGATCGTGTCTTCGAGAGCAACCAGCTTGCCCGGCGAGCCGGTGAAGACTTCGGCGACGAAGAACGGCTGCGACAGGAAGCGCTCGATCTTACGGGCACGGGCAACCGACAGCTTGTCTTCTTCAGACAGTTCGTCCATGCCGAGGATGGCGATGATGTCCTGCAGAGCCTTGTAGCGCTGCAGCGTCGACTGAACCTTACGGGCGATTTCGTAGTGCTCGTCGCCGACAACCAGCGGGTCGAGCATGCGCGAGGTGGAGTCGAGCGGGTCGACGGCCGGATAGATGCCCTTTTCAGCGATCGAACGCGACAGAACCGTCGTTGCGTCCAAGTGGGCGAACGAGGTTGCCGGCGCCGGGTCGGTCAAGTCGTCGGCCGGAACATAGATGGCCTGAACCGAGGTGATCGAGCCTGTGGTCGTCGTGGTGATGCGTTCCTGCATCTGGCCCATGTCGGTTGCGAGCGTCGGCTGATAACCCACGGCCGAAGGAATACGGCCGAGCAGAGCCGACACTTCCGAGCCTGCCTGCGTGAAGCGGAAGATGTTGTCGACGAAGAACAGAACGTCCTGGCCCTGGTCGCGGAAATGTTCGGCAACCGTCAGACCCGTCAGAGCGACACGAGCGCGCGCGCCCGGCGGTTCGTTCATCTGGCCGTAAACAAGCGCAGCCTTGGAGCCTTCGCCGCCGCCATGCTTGTTGACGCCGGATTCGATCATTTCGTGGTAAAGGTCATTGCCTTCGCGGGTGCGTTCACCGACGCCTGCGAAAACCGAGTAACCACCGTGCGCCTTGGCGACGTTGTTGATCAGTTCCATGATGAGAACGGTCTTGCCGACGCCGGCGCCGCCGAACAGGCCGATCTTGCCGCCCTTTGCGTAGGGAGCGAGAAGGTCGACGACCTTGATGCCGGTGACGAGGATCTGCGCTTCCGTGGACTGCTCGACGTAAGCCGGAGCGTCCTGGTGGATGGCGCGCCTGTGAGCGGTGTTAAGCGGGCCTGCTTCGTCGACCGGCTCGCCGATGACGTTCATGATGCGGCCGAGCGTTTCATCGCCGACCGGAACCGAGATCGGAGCACCGGTATCGACGACCTTCTGGCCGCGAACGAGACCTTCGCTCGAGTCCATCGCGATGGTGCGGACTTCGTTTTCGCCCAGATGCTGAGCGACTTCGAGAACCAGGCGGACGCCGTTATTGTCGGTTTCGAGCGCGTTCAAAATCGCCGGCAGTTCGCCTTCGAAAGCAACGTCGACGACGGCGCCGATAACCTGGGTGACTTTGCCGACAGAGCGGGTAGCTGCCTCAGCCATTTTCTTACCCTCTTTCCCTAACTCAGAGCGCTTCCGCGCCCGAAATGATTTCAATCAGTTCCTTGGTGATCTGAGCCTGACGCTGACGGTTGTAGCTCAGCGTCAGCTTGTTGATCATCTCACCAGCATTGCGCGTCGCATTGTCCATCGCGCTCATCTTGGCGCCCATCTCGCCCGCGACGTTCTCGAGGAGAGCGCGGAAGACCTGGACCGAGATATTGCGCGGGATCAGATCGTCGAGGATCGACGCCGGATCCGGCTCGTATTCGTAGACGGCGCCAGCATGTTCTGCATCTTCGGCGACGGCTTCCGGAGCCTTGGCCGGGATCAGCTGCAGAGCGGTCGGGACCTGGCTGATCACCGACTTGAACTCGGAGTAGAACAGCGTGCAGACGTCGAACTCGTCGGCTTCGAACATCTCGATGATGCGCTTGCCGATCTGGTCGGCATTCTCGAAACCGACCTTCTTGACTTCACGCAGCTCTTTGCGCTCGACGATCATCGATGCATATTCGCGGCGCAGGATGTCGTAGCCCTTCTTGCCGACGGTGAAGATCTTCACCGTCTTGCCTTCGGCGACCAGCTTGCGGACATGGTCGCGGGCGAAACGGGCGATCTGCGAGTTGAAGCCGCCGCAAAGACCGCGTTCGGCCGTGCAGACGACGAGCAGATGAACCTGGTCCTTGCCCGTACCGGTCATGAGGACCGGCGCGCCGTCCGCATCGGTGACGGCCTTGGCGATGTTCGCCAGAACCGCACCCATGCGCTGCGAATAGGGCCGGGCTGCCTCGGCCGCCTCCTGCGCACGCCGAAGCTTCGCCGCGGCGACCATCTTCATCGCCTTGGTGATCTTCTGCGTCGCCTTGACGGAGGCGATCCGGTTTTTCAGATCCTTAAGTGAAGGCATCCGTTATCCGTCCTAACTAGGCCCGATTACTGGAAAGACTTGGCGAAGCTATCGAGAGCAGCAGTGAGCTTGCCCCTGGTATCGTCGCTGATTGCCTTTTCCGTGCGGATCGCGTCGAGGATGGCCGAGCCTTCCGAACGCAGGTACGAAAGCAGACCCTGCTCGAACTTGCCGACCTGAGCGACCGGCAGCTTGTCGAGGTAGCCATTGACGCCGGCGAAGATCACGGCGACCTGCTCTTCCGTCTTCAGCGGCGAGAACTGCGGCTGCTTCAGGAGTTCGGTCAGGCGTGCACCGCGGTTCAGCAGGCGCTGCGTTGCAGCGTCGAGGTCCGAACCGAACTGGGCGAAGGCGGCCATTTCGCGATACTGGGCGAGTTCACCCTTGATCGAGCCGGCAACCTGCTTCATCGCCTTGATCTGAGCCGAAGAACCGACGCGGGAAACCGACAGACCGACGTTAACGGCCGGACGGATGCCCTGGTAGAACAGGTCGGTTTCGAGGAAGATCTGGCCATCGGTGATCGAGATCACGTTGGTCGGGATGAAGGCCGAAACGTCGTTGCCCTGGGTTTCGATAACCGGCAGAGCGGTGAGCGAACCAGCGCCCTTATCGTCGTTCATCTTTGCAGCGCGCTCGAGGAGACGCGAGTGCAGGTAGAAAACGTCGCCCGGATAGGCTTCGCGGCCCGGCGGACGACGCAGCAGCAGCGACATCTGACGATAAGCGACAGCCTGCTTGGACAGGTCGTCATAGCCGATCAGGGCGTGCTGGGCGTTATCACGGAAGTATTCGCCCATTGCGCAGCCTGCGAACGGAGCGAGGAACTGCATCGGAGCCGGATCGGAAGCGGTCGCAGCAACGATGATCGAGTATTTCAGGGCGCCGCGCTCTTCGAGGACCTTGACGAACTGGGCAACCGTGGAGCGCTTCTGGCCGACGGCGACATAGACGCAGTAGAGCTTGTCGTTGTCAGGGCCGTTGTCGTGGATCGGCTTCTGGTTCAGGAAGGTGTCGAGCAGGATCGCGGTCTTGCCGGTCTGGCGGTCGCCAATGACAAGCTCGCGCTGGCCGCGGCCGACCGGGATGAGCGCGTCGATGGCCTTGAGGCCGGTCGACATCGGCTCATGAACCGACTTGCGCGGAATGATGCCCGGAGCCTTGACGTCGACGCGCGCACGGCGGGTCGCGTTGATCGGGCCCTTGCCGTCGATCGGGTTGCCGAGAGCGTCGACGACACGGCCGAGCAGCTCCGGACCGACCGGAACGTCAACGATGGCCCCGGTCCGCTTGACGGTGTCGCCTTCCTTGATGTCGCGGTCGGAGCCGAAAATAACGACACCGACGTTGTCGGATTCAAGGTTCAGAGCCATGCCGCGGATGCCGCCGGGGAACTCGACCATTTCACCAGCCTGAACATTGTCCAGACCGTAAACACGAGCGATACCGTCACCGACGGAGAGAACCTGGCCGACTTCCGAGACTTCTGCCTCTTTGCCGAAATTTTTGATCTGGTCTTTGAGAATTGCGGAAATTTCCGCGGCGCGGATATCCATCAGCCGACCTCTTTCAATGCAAGCTTAAGGGTAGAGAGTTTGGTACGAAGAGACGTATCAATCTGACGGGACCCGACCTTGACGATCAGACCACCAAGAATTGACGGATCAACCGTGACAGCAATTGCCACGTCTTTGCCGGTGACGCCCTTCAGCGCCGCCTTCAATTCATTTTCCTGCTCTGCGGAGAGAGCATGGGCCGAAGTGACTTCGGCAGAAATTTCGCCGCGATGATTGGCAGCAATGATGCGGAAGGCCTTGATCATGCCCGGCAGGGCAAACAGGCGGCGGTTACGCGCCACGACCTTCAGGAAATTGGCGAAGAAGCCCGAAATGCCAGCCTTTTCGCTGATGGCGACGATGGCCTTCAGCTGGTCCTCAGCGGAGAAAACCGGGCTCAGGATGAAGCGCTTCAGATCGTCGCTCTCATCCAGCATCGCCTGGAAACGGTCAAGATCTGCAGTTACGGTAGCAACTGCGCCCTCTTCGAGCGCCAGCTCGAAAAGCGACGAGGCATAGCGCTCTGCAACACCAGAAGTAAGCTGGGACGTGTCTGCCACTGGCACAAATTTCCCTGATTTCAACCCAAAATCCGGCTCTCGGCGGGCGCCGAACCTATGATCTTGAATTCGTTTTGATTTCCCCCAGAAATCACAAGAGAAGCCTCTTGCTTCTTCCGAAATTCGGGGTCCGTCTAACATAGGATGTTCGGACTCGCAACACGCGTAATGCCCGAATAAGCCATTCACATGAATTTCTGTCCGCAAAATTGCGGAATGACCTGCAGCCATGCATGAGAAGCCGGCCGCCGGCCGTAAAAATTACGTCTGGATGAAGCCGAAAACATAAAGCAGCGGCAATGCCGCCAAAGCAATCTGCACAACCAAAAGTAAATAGTTGACGAGATTGCTCCCCTTATCGGACAGAATCGAGATGATGCGGGCAAAGGCGGCCATCACGAAGGAGGCGCCGAGCGCCATATAGATCCAGCTCTGAGCGAGCATGATCGCCGACAGCCCGAAGCCGAGATAAAACCCGCCCATTGAGCGCCCTTCGCCATAACCTTCCGGCCGCCCTTCCCGCGCTTGAAGGCCGAGAAGACGCAGGGCATGGCCCGGCGCAAACATCATGACGAAACCCACCAATGCCGTGAAGGCTGCGGAGCAGAACGCCAGCTGCTCGCCAAGCTCGGTCGGAAAATAGAACTCCATGCATCAGCCCCAAATCACTTGTGAATCGGTGTTTTATGGCATGGGCCGAAAAAGGAGGAAATGGTGGCGGGCCAGAAAAGCGACCCCAGAAAATCCGCAGCAGACGAGCGGCTACAGAAAACTCTGCGGATCGATGTCGAGCTGCACCTGCACCGATCCGCGCTCTTTCGGCGATTGCGACAGCATCGCCCGCAGGAACCCCTGCATGTCCGAATTCCGCCGTCCATGCACCAGAAGACGGAAGCGGTGGCGGCCGCGCACCAGCGCAAGCGGCGCTTCCGCCGGGCCGAGCACTGAGATACCGGAGACCTGCGGTGCCGCGTTGCGCATGCCGCGTGCATGGTTTTCGGCATCGTGGCGGGTCTCGGCGGAAACGATGATCGAGGCGAGCCTGCCGAAGGGCGGCAGGGCGGCGCGCTCGCGCTCGGTGATCTCGCGCTCGTAGAAGGCGCCAGAATCGCCTGATACAATCGCCTGCATGACCGGATGCTGCGGCTGGTAGGTCTGCAGCAGCCCATGGCTCTTGAGGCCGGTGCGTCCGGCGCGCCCCGTCACCTGCGACAGAAGCTGGAAGGTGCGCTCGGCCGCGCGCGGATCGCCGTTGGCGAGGCCGAGATCGGCATCGACGATGCCGACCAGCGTCATCAGCGGAAAATTGTGCCCCTTGGCGACGAGCTGCGTGCCGATGACGATATCGGCCTCGCCCTTGGCGATCGCTTCCAGTTCCAGCCGCAGCCGCTTCACCCCGCCCATGATATCTGAGGAGAGAACGATCGTCCGCGCCTCGGGGAAATGCCGCTCCACCTCTTCGGCGATGCGTTCGACACCCGGCCCGCAGGCAACGAGATGGTCGAGCGTGCCGCATTCCGGGCAGGCCTCCGGCGTGCGCTCGGCATGGCCGCATTGGTGGCATTGCAGCTGCTTGCGGAAGCGATGCTCCACCAGCCAGCTCGAACATTGCGGGCATTGGAAGCGATGGCCGCACACACGGCAGAGCGTCAACGGCGCATAACCGCGCCGATTGAGGAAGAGCAGCGCCTGCTCGCGCCTTTCCACCGTCTTGCCGATCGCCCGGATCAGCACCGGCGACAGGAAGCCGCCCCGCTCCGGCGCGTGCCTGCGCATATCGATGAGATGCAGGTCCGGCAACGCGGCGTCGCCGAATCGTGTCGGCAGATGCACCGTACTGTAGCGCCCGCTCTGCCCGTTGACCTGGCTTTCGACCGATGGTGTCGCCGACACCAGAATGACAGGAAAATCGCCGATGCGGCCGCGCACCACAGCCATGTCGCGGGCATTGTAGAAGACGCGATCCTCCTGCTTGTAGGCGGGATCGTGCTCCTCGTCGACGATGATGAGGCCAAGGTCCTCGAAAGGCAGGAACAGTGCCGAGCGGGCGCCGGCCACGACCCTGACTTCGCCGGTCACCGCCTGGCGCCACACCTTTTCACGCATGCGCGAGGCGAGATCGGAGTGCCATTCGGCAGGCTTCGCCCCGAAGCGATCCTGGAAACGCTCCAGGAAACTTGCCGTAAGCGCGATCTCCGGCAGCAGGATCAGCACCTGCTTGCCGCGTTTCAGCGTTTCGGCGATCGCCTCGAAATAAACCTCCGTCTTGCCAGAGCCCGTCACTCCGTCGATCAAGGACACCGAGAATTCTTGCCTGCGGATCTCAGAGACGATCTCCTCCGCCGCCTCTTTCTGAGGCCCTTCGAGACGCGCGGCGGCAAAATCCGGATCCGGCATCGCGACGACAGGCGGTGGCGGCAGGAACACCGTCTCGAAGATGCCGAGTGTGATCAGCCCGTCGACGACACTCGTCGACACACCCGCCGCGTGCGCCAGACCACTGCGCGTCCACGAAAAACCGTCAGACGCCGTATCTAGCACCCGGGCACGCGCCGGCGTCATCCGCTCCGGCTCGCCGCCCACGAGCTTCAGCCCCTCCACCATCGGTTCCGGCTCGAAGGCGTTAGGCGCCCGTAGCGCCATGCGGGCGACGAGGCCGGGCGGGGAGAGCGTGTAGGTCGCTACCCAGTCGATGAAATCCCGCATTTCCCTGGAGAGCGGCGGACAGTCGAAGACATGGCTGATCGGCCGGAGCTTCTTCGGATCGACGCCATCCTCGCCGCCGTCCCAGACGACGCCGATCACCTGCCGCGGCCCGAGCGGCACCTGCACGACCGAGCCGGGCTCGACCGCCATGCCATCAGGCACCGAATAGGAATAGGGTTTCGGCGCCGGCATTGGCACCAGCACCGGAACCGTTCGGTTCGCGGGCGGTGCCTCGAAAAGCGCGCCAAAGAGATCGGACGAATCTGTGCTCATCGCGCGAGACCATGCCCGCAAATTGCAGGAATTGGAACCGCAAAGACAAAGCAGCGCATCGGGCGGAGACGGTGATGACGAAGGTTTGCCGAGATTGCGCGCGCCCATAGGAAAAGGTTGCTGGGCGAGTGATTGGCTGCATACATTCGCTGAGAATTCTATTCGACGCTGAATGGGAGAGGAACGAATGGCCAGACTGACGGAAGATGCCAAGGGTGTTTATGTGATCGCCGTCACACCCTTTGCCGACGACGGCGCGCTCGATGTCGCCAGCATCGACAGCATGGTCGATTTCTATGAGAGCGCCGGCGTCACCGGCCTGACGGTGCTCGGTCAGCTGGGCGAAGCACCGAAGCTGACCGCGGAGGAATCGCGGACCGTGGTCGAGCGAGTGCTGAAGCGCCTCGACGGCCGCCTTCCCGTCGTCGTCGGCGTGTCGGCGCCGGGACTTGCCCCGATGCGCGAACTTGCCCAAGCCGTCATGGGCGCGGGTGCCGCCGGCGTCATGGTTGCGCCGCCCTGGACCGTCAAGACCGACGACCAGGCCTTCGCCTTCTACCAGTCCGTCGGCGAAGCATTGGGCGAAACACCCTTTGTCCTGCAGGATTATCCGCTCACCACCAACGTCACGATTGCGCCCAGGGTCATCGAGCGCATCGTCAACGAGGTGCCCAATTGCGTTATGCTCAAGCACGAGGATTGGCCGGGTCTTGCGAAGATATCAGCCCTTCGCGCCGCCAGCGATAGCGGCGCCATGCGGCGCATCTCGATCCTCTGCGGCAACGGCGGGCTTTTCCTACCGGAAGAAATGGGACGCGGCGCCGACGGCGCCATGACCGGCTTCTGTTACCCCGAGATGATGGTCGGCGTCGTCAAAGCCCACACTGCCGGCAATTCCGATCGCGCCCATGAGATCTTCGACGCCTATCTGCCGCTCGCCCGCTACGAACAGCAGCAAGGCATTGGCCTCGCCTGCCGCAAATACGTCCTTGCCAAGCGCGGCGTCATCAAGTCCGCCGCTCTGCGCAAGCCGGGCGCCAAACTCTCCACACTGGATATTGCCGATGTCGAGCGGCTGTTGGCGCGCCAGGCCATCCGCCTCAAGGAGATCGGCGCCTGACGCTTCGCTCTGACAGATCAACCGTCATCTCCGCGCCGCCGCCACTCCTTTACCGGTTAAGCGATACCCGCGCCGGCGATGGAAAAGCGGCAAACATGATTGCCGAGGACGATCGATAATGGTGTAGCAACTTCAAGCGGAGGCCGAACCGTCGAGATAAAAGACATGAGTATGGCCGTCCTGCACGCGAGGCTGAAATCCGAGCGATTCCCAGAATTTGGCCGCACCATCGTTTCCCGCATGAACGGTGACGATGCAGCAGAAGGACCGTGCATGGTCAAGCAGAGCTAGCACAAGCATCCGTCCGATGCCACGCCGACGCATTGGGCGACGAATATAGAACCGCCGCATCCGCAACGCTCCCGGCATGGCTGTTTCGACGGTCATGCCTCCGATCCCGGCGAGCGCTCCACCGACATAAGCGGCGAGCAGCCTTTCGCCATCGCGCTCGAACCTGACAGCACCAACCGCCCATTCGTCGATGAGGCGGGTGATATGAAGATAATCTTCCCGCCGCGCCTCGCTCGCGAGATCGGCAATCTCCGCAGGCAACCGATCGCGATGTATGCGGATGTCGATCGTCATGGCGATCCCGCCTTGTCTAGACCGCAGGAACCGGAATCTCGCGACCCTGCGCTGCTGCAACTGGCAAGCCGACCGGCGCGAACGTCGCATCGCCATCCGCTGCGAGATCGTACACCGTATGCTTCTCCAGCGCCTTCGTCACATCGTTGAGGTCGCCGTCCAGATGTTCGGCAGGAATGAGATTGCCGATGACGAAATCGAAGCGGTCGCCGCGTTTGTTCAGCAGCTCGTGAAAAACGGTCATGTCGCGAAGTTCCGTCGACCATTTCGCCAGCCAATAGAACAGGCCGGAATTGCGCGCCGTCATGTGCACGGGCAGGATCGGCAGATTGTATTTGCGCGCCAGCCCGACAGCCGAGGTTTTCCAGGGACGTTCGTTCAGCCGTCCGTTCGCCCAGTAGGCGATACGGCCCGAGGGAAAGAGCACCGTCGCCTTGCCTTCCTTCACCGCATGGTTCGTCAGGTGCAGCGTCTCGCGCGCCTTGAGCTTGCTCTTGTGCTCCTCCCGCCATTCCACAGGAATGATCATCTCGGCAAAGCGCGGATTGACGCGGATCGCATCACGATTGGCGAAGAACATCATATCCGGCCGGCGCGATTTCAGGAGATCGAACACCGCGACGCCATCGGCAATCCCTGTGGGATGATTGCTAACGAGGATGAAGCCGCCGGAAGCGGGAATGCGTTCGCCATTGGCAACGCTGATGTCGAGCTTCAGCACGTCGCTCAGATATTCGAACGACTGGAAGCCTGGCATCTTGGCGACGGCATTGGCGAATTCGATCGCCTTGTTATAGCGCAGAAGCGTGTAGAGGAACGGTCGCATGACAGGCCAGAGCGGATGTCTCACGATCCTCTGGCCGCGTTCGGCAATCAGCGTATCGACGATATGACCGGGCTTTCCCTGTGAGACGAGAACAATCGCTTCCGCGAGTTGTCCGAAAGCCGTCATGGAGTCGCGCCGTGCCATGAAAGATCCTGTCTATGGGGAATAAGCTATCGCAGTACAATATGATCTAAGGATGACAAGGCTCGGCGGGCATTAGCAATTCCATAACCGTTCCTGCTTCAAATTGGCGGACTTGAAGGCAAATTCAAGGCCAGTGACGTGAATGAACTCTTGATCATCGCCGACTCGAGCCTGATGGCGGAACGGGCCGCTTGGCTCGAAAACCTCGCCCGCGAGCGCCGTCTTTCCGAGCACACGCTCGACGCTTACGAACGCGACACTCGCCAGTTCCTGACCTTCCTGACCGGCCATCTTGCCGGCCCGGCGACGCTCGGCGATATCAGGGAATTGCGCCCGGCCGATTTCCGCGCATTCCTCGCGGCCCGCCGCAAGCAGGGTTCCGGCGCCCGTTCGCTCGGCCGCAATCTCGCCGGTCTTCGCTCACTGCTGCGCCACCTTGAAAAGAAGGGACTGGTCAATGCCGCCGGTGCTGGCGCGATACGCTCGCCGAAGCAGCCGAAATCGCTGCCCAAACCGCTATCGGACACGCAGGCGATCACCGTCGTCAGCGACGAGGCCCAACTCCATGACGAACCCTGGATCGCCGCGCGCGACGCGGCGGTCATGACGCTGCTCTACGGCTGTGGGCTGCGCATCTCCGAGGCCCTGGATCTCGTCCCCGCCGATCTGCCAAGCGGCGCAACGGCACTGCGTATCACCGGCAAGGGCAACAAGACGCGGCTGGTGCCGCTGCTACCGGTGGTTTTCGATGCCGTCGAGAAATATCGCGCGCTCTGCCCTTACGATCTCGAAAGCGGCGAGCCGCTGTTTCGCGGCGCTCGCGGCGGCAAGCTGCAGCCGGCGATCATCCAGCGCGCCATGCAGAAGCTGCGCAGCGCCTTCGGCCTGCCGGAGACGGCGACACCCCATGCGTTGCGCCACTCCTTCGCCACGCACCTGCTTGCGGGCGGCGGCGATCTGCGCACCATTCAGGAATTGCTCGGCCATGCGAGCCTTTCCACAACCCAGGTCTATACCGGCGTCGATGCGTCGCGGCTGCTCGAGGTGTATGATCGGGCGCATCCGCGCGCGTAAACTTTTGTTAACCCATTCTCTTAAAGGAATATGCGCAAGCCGCGCGTAGAGCATGACACGCAAGGGCATGTGGGGAATACCATCATGACGACATCTATCGGCCGCCGAACGTTTCAGCTTGCAGCGCCGGGCAATCTGCTGCTCGGGTTGATCGCGGCCTTTCACATGCTGTTACTGGCAGCTCTGCTTGTCGCGCTCCTGGCCGCACGGCCGGCAACGGCTGCCGACGAGACCTGCACCGGCCGTAACCTAATGGTCGAGCTGCAGCAGAACGACCCCGCCCGCTACGCCGAGGCGCTGAAGGAAGCCGACGCGACGCCGAACGGCAAGGGCATCTTCTGGAAGATCGAGAAGCCGGGAATTCAGCCGTCGTGGCTGCTCGGCAGCATGCATGTCACCGACCCGCGCGTGCTGGCCCTGCCGCCGCGCGCCCAGGCCGCCCATGACGCCGCCAACACGATCATCATCGAATCCGACGAGATCCTCGACGAACGCAAAGCGACGGCAGCGCTGCTCGCAAGACCGGAGCTGACGATGTTCACCGACGGCACGACGATCGACAAGCTGCTCTCGCCCGAGGATTACAAGCGCCTCGAAGCCGGCCTCAAGCAGCGCGGCATCCCGCTCGCCGCTGTCTCCCGCATGCGGCCCTGGATGATATCAAGCGCCGTCGCCCTGCCGGCATGCGAACTCGCCCGCAAGGCCAAAGGCGTGCAGTTCCTCGACCAGAAGATCGCCACCGACGCCCTTGCCGAAGGCAAGGAGGTCAAGGGGCTGGAGACGCTTGCCGAGCAGATCCAGGCCATGGCCGACCTGCCGGTGGAATTCCATGTAAAATCGCTGATCGAGACGCTGGAACTCGGCGACAAGATGAGCGACGTCGTGGAAACGATGACCGATCTCTATCTCTCCGGCGATATCGGCATGACCATGCCGATGCTGAAGACCGTGACGCCGCAGGAGAAGGACGAAAGCAGCGACTACGCCGCCTTCGAACAGCGCGTCATCCTCGACCGCAACAAGGTGATGGCCGAGCGTGCGGCACCCATTCTTGAGAGCGGCAACGTCTTCATGGCCGTAGGCGCTCTGCACCTGCCCGGCGAGCAGGGCGTCATCGAACTGCTGCGCAAGCAGGGCTTTACCGTCACCGCGGTCAACTGAGCCGACCCGCGGTCAGCCGAGCGTCATGCGGCGCAGCACGTTGCTTTTCCAATAGAAGTGATGGAGGAGAGCGCCGGCGACATGGGCCGCGATCAGCGCCCAGAGAATGACCTTCAGGACGTCTGCGTGAACCGACCCGGCAGAATGGATGCCGAAGTAATATGCGGCGACGCCGGTAAGAGGCATCGCGAAGATCAGGATATAAAGCCCTGCATGGGCAAGCTTGGCTGCAAGACGGAAGATCGCTGGCTCCTCCGAGACCTCGGGCGGAACGCCGTTGATGAAGCGCAGACAGAGCCTGAGGACGGCGAAGACCAGGATGGCGATGCCGACATAAGCATGGATATTCGCCGACGAAATCTGCTCGGGCGTCGGCACCTCCCCCCTGCGAATGAGCCGGTGCCAAATATTCATTCCGTCGGGAAACAGCAGATTGAAGAAGATCAGCAGCGCCACCGTCCAGTGAAGGAAACGCTGGCTGACACTGTAAGTCATGTTGGACGGCTGCTGCATTCCCGATCTCCGTGGGATACCCCCAAACTCTGCGATACCAGACAACTAAAACAGCCGCTCACCTCTCGGCAAGCGGCTGCGCGCTTCATTACGAAGATGTAAGCTTACATATGGATCGGCTTGAAGAAGGTTGCGAGCGCGGCCTCCTTGACCGCTTCCGACATCGTCGGATGGGCGTGGCAGGTCCGGCCGAGATCCTCCGACGACCCACCGAATTCCATCAGCACGGCGATCTCGTGGATCATCTCGCCGGCGCCGAAGCCAACGATATGGCCGCCGAGCACGCGGTCGGTTTCCTTGTCGGCGAGAATCTTGACGAAACCGTCGGTCGCCAACATCGCGCGGGCGCGGCCATTCGCCGTGAACGGGAACTTGCCGGCCTTGTAGGCGATGCCTGCCGCCTTCAGCTCTTCCTCGGTCTTGCCGACGGAGGCGATTTCCGGCTGCGTATAGACGACGCTCGGAATGACCTCGTAATTGACGTGGCCGTGCTGGCCTGCGAGGATTTCGGCAAGCGCCACACCCTCGTCTTCCGCCTTGTGCGCCAGCATCGGACCCTTCACCACGTCGCCGATCGCATAGATGCCGGCGACACTGGTCTTGAAGTGGCCGTCGATCTCGACGCGGCCGCGATTGTCGAGCGCCACACCTGCTTCTTCGAGGCCGAGGCCGGCGGTATAGGGTTTGCGACCGGTGGCGATCAGCACGACCTCGGCTTCGAGCGTCATCTTATCGCCGCCCTTGACCGGTTCGAACGTGACCTTGGCGCCCCTGCCGCCCTTTTCGACGCCGGTGACCTTGGCGCTAAGGTTGAAATCGATGCCCTGTTTGGCGAGCATGCGCTGGAACTGCTTGGAGACTTCGCCGTCCATGCCGCCGAGAATGGTGTCGAGATATTCGACGACAGTGACCTTGGCGCCAAGGCGCGACCAGACCGAGCCGAGTTCGAGGCCGATGACGCCGCCGCCGACGACGATCAGCGTCTCCGGCACCTTCTCCAGAGCAATGCCGCCGGTGGAGGAAATGATGGTTTTCTCATCAATCTCGACCTGCACGCCGGGAATGCCGGCAACGTCGGAGCCGGTGGCGATGACGATATTCTTGCCCTCGATCTCCTGCACCGTGCCGTCCTCGGCAGTGACGGAAACCTTGCCGGCCGAGACGATCCTGCCGGTGCCCTTGATGGCATCGATCTTGTTCTTCTTGAAGAGGAAGGCGACGCCGTCGACATTCGACTTCACCGTCGCATCCTTGTGCGCCATCATGTTACCGAGGTTGAGCGTCGGCGCCGGCACGTCGATGCCGAGCGCGCCCAGTCCGTGACCGGCCTGATGGAACATTTCGGAAGCATGCAGCAGTGCCTTCGACGGAATGCAGCCGACGTTCAGGCAGGTGCCGCCATAGGTCGCGCGCTTTTCGACGACGGCAACCTTGAGGCCGAGCTGGGCCGCTTTGACGGCGCAGACATAGCCGCCCGGGCCGGTTCCGATAATGATCACATCGTAAGACATTGCTTTTTTCCCTTTGGATTATCGTTTAGTCAGCCGCGCGCGCCAGCGCGAGGCGGAAGCCGAAGCCGACAAGTGCCGCTCCGGTGATGCGGTTGAACCATTTGCCGCTGGCGATGAAGCGGTCACGGATCGCCTTGACCGTGAAGAAATAGGAGACGCCGGCAAACCAGGCGACGAGCGCCGTCGCCATGCCGATGCCGTAGGAGAACTGGATCAGCGCAGGCGTATCGTGATGCACCAGCGTCGAAAACAAGGACAGGAAGAACAGCACCGGCTTCGGGTTCAGCGCATTGGTGATGAAGCCCATGCCGAGGCATTTCAGCATCGAGACCGGCTTGCGGTCCTCGGCTGTCACCTCGATCTCCCGCACCTTGAAGCCCGGCTCGCGGAAGGACTTGATGCCGAGATAGATGAGATAGGCCACACCTGCCCATTTGACCGTCGCAAACAGCATCAGCGATTGCGACACGATGAGGCCGAGACCGAGGATCGTGTAGCTGACATGGAAGAGCAGCGAGATGCCCATGCCGAGCCCGGTCATGATGGCGGCACGGCGCCCATGAACGATACTCTGGCGCAGAATGACAGCGAAATCGGCGCCCGGCGCGACGATGAAGATCGAGAAGACGGCCATCAGGCCGAGAAATTCGAATATATATGGCATGCAGTGTTTCGTCCTGTCGCTCTAGCGGCCGCCGCTCACGTTGAGGATTGTTCCCGTGACATAGGAGGCGGAAGAAGACAGAAGATAGAGGATCGCGTCCGCCACCTCCTCGGCCGTTCCCGCGCGCTGCATCGGGATCGATGACGCCATCTCGCGCGCCCGGTCCGGCAACCCGCCTGAGGCATGCAGCTCGGTTTCGATGATGCCGGGCCGGATGGCATTCACGCGGATGCCCTCGGCAGCAACCTCGCGCGCAAGCCCGATCGTGAACGTATCGATAGCCGCCTTCGAGGCGGCATAGTCGACGTACTGCGTCGCTGAACCCAGAACCGCCGCCATCGAAGAGACATTGACGATCGCGCCGCCCCGTCCGCCATGTCGGCTCGACATGCGTCGCACGGCTTCTCCCGCACAAAGGATTGAGCCGGTCACATTGATGCGCAGCATTCGTTCGATCCGCTCCGCCGACATCTCGTCGACCCGCTGCGGATAGTCGACGACCCCGGCATTGTTGACGAGCCCGTCCAGCCGGCCGAAATGACGATCGACGGCGCCAAACATCGAGGCGATATCGGCGGCCTTGCCGACGTCGCCCTCGATCGCAACCGCTTCACCGCCGGCCTCGGTGATCGCCGCGACGACGGCCTCTGCCGCCTCGCGGCTGGAAGCGTAGTTGACCGCGACGCGCCAGCCCTGACGCGCGGCAAGCCGCGCGACGGCGGCGCCAATGCCCCGGCTTCCGCCGGTCACGAGAACAACAGGTGCATCACTCATGTCGCGCACTCCTTGAAGGTCAACACATCCCAGGGCGCCACGGAAGCCTTGCCCTCGCCCCAGGCGCTCGATTCGCGGATGGCGGGGCCGAGGCCAGGAAGCACGAGCTTTTCGGCCGCCTCCGCGCCTTCCGGCTGCAGATTATCGATCTCACCCTTTGCATCCATGCCGAAGACGGCGCCCTGCCAGACCGTGCAGGCGTCGAGATCGGCGCCGGTCGCGTCGCCTTCCGGGCAATTGAACATCAGAATGCCGATCGCGCGCACCGGATCTTCCGATGGCATGACATAGCCTTCCATGATGACGGATGTCTTGAGCGCGCTGATCTTGAACTGGTTGCTGGCGGCGGCCGAGGGAGAATTCAACGGTGCAAAGCGCAATTCATAAGCGCCGTCGCGGTCGACGTAGACGGCTCGTTCCTGCTTGCACTCGGCGCCGGATGTGGCGGCAGGCACGGCGAAAAACGCGGCGGCCGCGATTGCAGCCACGCCTTTTCGTCTCGTCATGATGCCGATCCGTGCGCTCATTGTCCCGTCGGCTTTCTCCGCCCGTCGGCGTTCCCGATCACGCCGAAATCCGTCAGCAACACCAGCGGCCGGCCGTCCTTGTCGAGTCCCCAGAAGACCGGATAGAACCCGTCACCCCAGCCGCTCCAGAAGACAGCGACATTGCCCTTCTTGCCGGCGACCGGCCGGTGAAGCGCATAATGGCCCTTGGTAGCATCGAGTTCCGAAGCCAGCACGTCGTCGTAATAATTGATGTCGGCGTCAGGTTTTTGCGCCTGGACCTGCGCTTCACGCTCGCCGATCAGCGCGAGCGTGTCGGCATCCATGTAGCAGCCAAGGCCGGCATCGACGGGATAACCGAAGATCTCGCCCTCCTTCAGCGTCGCCGGATCCTGCCCGGGAACGACGGCGAGCTCCCAGTGATCCGGCTTGCCCTCGGCAAAGCGCATGCTGGCGGCGGCGACGCGCCCGGAGGCCTGATAGAGCGTGACCGGATATTCGCCCGGCGCGACCGTCCTTGTGAGCGCGGGCCGATCCGGCTGGGCGAGCGGATCAGCCGCAACGATGCGACCCGAAGTCAGCTCGACGTTGCCCATATGGATTACGCCGATCGACCGTCCTGAGAGTTCGGCGTCACTGAGCGCCACCAACTCGAAATTGCTGCCGGCCTTGCCGACATCCCAGCCAGCGACCGATGCGGAGACCGGAGCATGCGCGGCGGCAGCGCAAAGAAGGAGGCGCGCCGCTCGCAAGATCCCGTTCCGCATCGAAGCGCTCCTTAGAGATCGAGAACCAGGCGTTCCGGATCTTCGAGGCTCTCCTTGACGCGCACGAGGAAGGTAACCGCTTCCTTGCCGTCGACGATGCGGTGATCGTAGGAAAGCGCCAGATACATCATCGGGCGGATGACCACCTGGCCGCCGATAGCGACCGGCCGCTCCTGGATCTTGTGCATGCCGAGGATGCCGGACTGCGGCGCGTTGAGGATCGGCGAAGACATGAGCGAACCGTAGACGCCACCATTCGAGATGGTGAAGGTGCCGCCCTGCATGTCGGCCATCGAAAGCTGGCCGTCACGGGCTGCCTTGCCGAGGCGGCCGATTTCCTTTTCGATCTCGGCGATCGACATCTGGTCGGCATCGCGCACGATCGGAACCACGAGACCTTTGTCGGTGCCGACGGCGACGCCAATATGGCAGTAGTTCTTGTAGATGATATCGGTGCCGTCGATCTCGGCATTGACGGCCGGAAGCTCCTTCAGCGCATGCGTCACCGCCTTGGTGAAGAAGCCCATGAAGCCGAGCTTGACGCCATGCTTCTTCTCGAAGACGTCCTTGTACTTGTTGCGCAGGTCCATGACCGCTTTCATGTCCACCTCGTTATAGGTGGTCAGCATGGCAGCGGTGTTCTGCGCGTCCTTCAGGCGCTTGGCGATTGTCTGGCGCAGGCGCGTCATCTTCACGCGCTCTTCGCGCGAGGCGTCCTCGACCGTCGACGGGCCGCGTGCAGCCACGGGCGCTGCAGCGGGTGCGGCGGCCGGAGCGGAAATGCCCTTGGCGACGGCGGCGATGACATCGCCCTTCAGCACCTGGCCGCGCTTGCCGCTGCCGTCGACCTGGTCGGCGGAAAGATTGTTTTCAGCCAGCATCTTCGCAGCCGCCGGTGCTGCCGGCATGCTGGAAACGGAAGCGCTCGCCGACGCCGCAGCAGCGGCAGGCGCCGGAGCAGCAGGGGCGGCGGCCGGAGCAGCAGCGGCAGGCGCTGCGCTGGCGCCAGCACCTTCGGCGATCTGGCCGAGCAGTGCACCGAGACCAACGGTCTCGCCGGCCGCGGCGACGATTTCCGAAAGCGTGCCGGAGGTCGGTGCGGGAACTTCGATGGTCACCTTGTCGGTTTCAAGCTCCAGAATCGGCTCGTCAGCCTTGATGGCGTCGCCGACCTTCTTGAACCAGGTGCCGACGGTTGCCTCGCTGACGGATTCACCGAGAGTTGGAACGCGGATTTCTGTGGCCATTGTTCAAATCCTGATTTCGTGTGTGTTCGTTTATGCGTTTCAGACGGCGGGCGGCCGCAAAATGATCGAGGGCATCGGCAAAATATCGAAACGGAAACCGAAACCGGAAGTGATGATCGGGTCGGCATCAACAAGAGCTTGTGCTGCCATTTGATCCTCGACTTCGACGACCGCCATGCCGAAGGCGCCCTCACCCTCGAAGACGGGACCGACGACGATTGCCGATCCCGCAAGGGCATGCCGGTGCCAATATTCAGCATGGCGTTTCATCGCCGCCATTTCCTCCCCGGTCCCGTCATGCGGGAAAGTCGGGCGCGGCGGCAGCAGTCTCAAGAAGAAATAAGCCATTGCGCCCTCCTTTGTTTAACCGCCCAGGGCATCCTCGAGGAATGCCGAAAGCTGCGACAGATGCTTGGACATCAGGCCGGTGGCCGGCGAGGCGGCGGCAGGACGGCCGGTGTAACGGACGCGCTGATATTTCGCATCGATATGGGCAAGCACCCATTCAAGGAACGGGTCGATGAACGACCAGGCGCCCATGTTCTTCGGCTCTTCCTGGCACCAGACCATCTCGGCATTGCGGAAGCGCGACAGCTCGTTAATGAGCGCCTTTGCCGGGAACGGATAGAGCTGCTCGACGCGCAGGAGATAGATGTCGTCGATGCCGCGCTTTTCACGCTCTTCGAGAAGATCGTAATAGACCTTACCGGAGCACATGACGACACGGCGGATCTTGTTGTCCTTCTGCAGCTTGATCGGACCGTCCTTGATCACTTCCGCATCGTCCCAGAGCAGGCGATGGAAGGCGGATTCGCCGGCCAGTTCGGCAAGCGTGGACACTGCCCGCTTGTGGCGCAGCAGCGACTTCGGCGTCATCAGGATCAGCGGCTTGCGGAAGTCGCGCTTCAGCTGCCGGCGCAGGATGTGGAAGTAGTTAGCCGGCGTCGTGACGTTGGCGACCTGCATGTTATCTTCCGCACAGAGCTGCAGGAAGCGTTCCAGGCGAGCCGAAGAGTGTTCCGGACCCTGGCCCTCATAGCCGTGTGGCAGCAGGCAGACGAGGCCCGACATGCGCAGCCACTTGCGTTCGCCCGACGAGATGAACTGGTCGAAGACCACCTGCGCGCCGTTGGCGAAGTCGCCGAACTGCGCTTCCCAAAGCGTCAGCGCGTTCGGCCGGGCAAGCGAATAGCCATATTCGAAACCGAGAACGGCCTCTTCCGAAAGCATCGAGTTGATGACTTCGTAGCGTGCCTGCGTCGGCGCGAGATTGGCGAGCGGAATATAGCGCTCTTCGGTCTCCTGATCGTAGAGGACCGAATGGCGCTGCGAGAAGGTGCCGCGTTCGCAATCCTGACCGGAGAGGCGGATCTTATGGCCGTCGACGACCAGCGAACCGAAAGCAAGCGCTTCGCCCATCGCCCAGTCGATGCCCTCGCCGGTGGCTATCATGTTAGCGCGGTTTTCCATGAAGCGCTGGATCGTGCGATGCGCATTGAAGCCAGCCGGGATCTCCGAGAGCTTCCGGCCGATCTCCTTCAGCGTCTTCATCGGCATGGCGGTCTTGCCGCGGCGCTGCTCGTCGGCATTATCGGCCGTGCGCAGGCCTGACCATTCACCGTCAAGCCAGTCGGCCTTATTAGGCTTGTAGTGCTGGCCGGCCTCGAACTCCTGCTCGAGATGCGCGCGCCAGTCGGCCTTCATCTTCTCGACTTCGCCGTCGGTGAGCAGGCCTTCGCGGACCAGACGTTCCGCATAGAGCTGCAGGACCGTCTTGTGGCTGCGGATCACCTTGTACATCTTCGGCTGCGTGAAGGACGGTTCGTCGCCTTCATTGTGGCCGTAGCGGCGGTAGCAGAACATGTCGAGCACCACAGGCTTGTGGAACTTCATGCGGAATTCGGTGGCGATCTTGGCGCCGTAAACGACCGCTTCCGGATCGTCGCCATTGACGTGCAGGATCGGTGCTTCGATCATCTTGGCGACGTCGGACGGGTAGGGCGACGAGCGCGAGAAGGCCGGGTTCGTGGTGAAGCCAATCTGGTTGTTGATGATAACGTGCATCGTACCGGCGACGCGGTGGCCGCGCAGACCGGAAAGACCCAGGATTTCAGCAATGACGCCCTGGCCGGCAAAAGCCGCGTCGCCGTGGATCAGGAGCGGCAGAACCTTTGCGCGTTCGGAAAGCGGAATGATGTCGCCGTCCCAGACGGTGGCGCTCATATCCTGCTTGGCGCGAGCCTTGCCCATGACGACGGGGTCGACGATTTCGAGATGCGAGGGGTTCGCGGTCAGCGAGACGTGCACCTTGTTGCCGTCGAACTCACGGTCGGAGGAGGCGCCGAGATGGTATTTGACATCGCCGGAACCTTCGACTTCGTCAGGCGCGTAAGAGCCGCCCTTGAATTCGTGGAAGATGGCGCGGTGCGGCTTGCCCATAACCTGGGAAAGCACGTTCAGACGGCCGCGATGGGCCATGCCGAACACGGCTTCCTTGAGGCCGAGATGGCCGCCGCGCTTCAGGATCTGCTCCAGAGCCGGGATCAGCGATTCACCGCCGTCGAGGCCGAAGCGCTTGGTGCCCTTGAACTTGACGTCGAGGAACTGCTCGTAACCTTCGGCTTCGACGAGCTTGGCAAGGATCGCCTTCTTGCCTTCGGCCGAGAAAGCCACGCCCTTGTCCGGACCTTCGATGCGTTCCTGAATCCATGCCTTCTCCTCAGGATTGGAGATATGCATGAATTCGACGCCGAGTGTCGAGCAGTAGGTGCGCTCGAGAATCTCGATCATCTCGCGGATGGTCGCGTATTCCAGGCCGAGCACGTTGTCGATGAAGATCTTGCGGTCGTAGTCGGCGGCCGTGAAGCCGTAATTTTCCGGCGACAGCTCGCGATAGTCGTCAACGGCCGCGGCAATGCCGAGCGGATCGAGCTTGGCATGCAGGTGGCCGCGCATGCGGTAGGCGCGGATCATCATGATGGCGCGCACGGAATCGCGCGTCGCCTGCAGCACGTCGGTGCTGTCGGCGGGCTTGCCCTCAGCGGCGGTCTTCGCCTTCACCTTGGTCTCGATGACCTTCTCGACGATGCCCCAGTCGCCGTCGAGAGCCGACACCAGATCACCGCTTGCCTGCAGCGGCCAGTTCTTCTTGCGCCAGGAAGCACCCTTGGCCGCCTTCTTCACATCGGCAGGATCCTCTTCCAGCGCCTTGAAGAAGGTGCGCCACTGATCGTCCACCGACGCCGGATCCTCTTCGTAGCGCGCATATAGCTGCTCGATATAGGCCGCGTTGGCGCCATCCAGAAACGAGGTGATCTGAAACTGCTCGTTGGCTTCTTGCCGTGCCATGGTGATATGCGAACGCTTCCGTCCGCCTCCTGACTTTGATGATTTTGCCGGATCGATCGCCGGCTGCCGCATTCCGATCGCCGCCTGTCCGCGGCGCATCTGCTGGTCTCGTGTGCGAGCCGGGCGGAAGGCGCAGATGCCGTTCCTCCGCCCGGTCTATGGGTGGCTTCAGCCCTTGAGGACTTCAACCAGCGTCTTGCCGAGGCGGGCCGGCGACGGCGACACCTTGATGCCTGCCGATTCCATTGCCGCGATCTTCGATTCCGCATCGCCCTTGCCGCCTGAAACCACGGCACCGGCATGGCCCATGGTGCGGCCCTTCGGCGCCGTGCGGCCGGCAATGAAGCCTGCCATCGGCTTCTTGCGGCCCTTCTTGGCTTCGTCCTTCAGGAACTGGGCCGCGTCTTCTTCAGCCGAGCCGCCGATTTCGCCGATCATGATGATCGAAGTCGTGGCTTCGTCGGCGAGGAACATCTCGAGCACGTCGATGAACTCGGTGCCCTTGACCGGGTCGCCGCCGATGCCGACGGCCGTCGTCTGGCCGAGGCCCTCGTTGGAAGTCTGGAAGACGGCTTCGTAGGTCAGCGTGCCCGAACGGGAAACGATGCCGACCGAACCCTTGCGGAAGATCGAGCCCGGCATGATGCCGATCTTGCATTCTTCAGGCGTCAGGATGCCTGGGCAGTTCGGCCCAAGCAGGCGCGACTTGGAGCGGTCGAGGCGAGCCTTGACGCGTACCATGTCCATGACCGGGATGCCTTCGGTGATGCAGGTGATGAACGGGATCTCGGCGTCGATCGCTTCGATGATCGCATCGGCGGCACCGGCCGGCGGAACGTAGATGACGGTTGCGTCGGCGCCCGTCTTTTCCTTGCCTTCGGCAACGGTTGCGAAGATCGGCAGGCTTTCGCCCTTCGCGCCGGTCCAGGTTTCACCGCCCTTCTTCGGGTGGATACCGCCAACCATCTGGGTGCCGTAATAAGCGAGCGCCTGTTCGGTGTGGAAGGTGCCGGTCTTGCCGGTCAGGCCCTGAACGAGAACCTTGGTGTCTTTGTTGACGAGAATGGACATGCGAGGCCTTTGTTTAGGAGAGGTTGGAAGACGTGAGGGACGCGCGACGATAGGTGCCGCTGACGACCTCCTGCCAAGTATCGCTGCCTGCAGGCGAAAAGCTGACGCCCATCCGGTAGCAGTCTTCATTTTCGAATGCGAATACGGTGCGCTGTCTGCCGCGCGGTGAGGTCTTCATCAATACGAGTTCATTGCCGTTCCACTGGCCGGAAGCCGGCGAAGGCGGCGCAAAACCCGCAGTATCGAACTGGTAGAGCTTGTAGGCCTGGTCCGAACCATCGAAGCCGAAAACATTGCGGGCTTCGAACGAGACTTCGCCGTCGCGTATCTGGCGGTAGCACTGCTCGAGGAAAAATCCACCGAACAGCGTCTCGCCCGAAAGCTCGGCGCTGGCCTTGCCTTCCCTGGTCCACGCCGATGCCGCAACATCTTCCTCCCCTTCCCAGACGCCGGCAAAGGCGTTGAGGCGGAGATGAGCAGCCGATGGCGTGGACTGGAAAGCCATGACCGTCCTCAGCCGTTGATCGCCGCGACGATCTTCTTGGCCGCGTCGTCCAGATCATCGGCCGCCGTGATCGCAAGGCCCGACTCGTTCAGGATCTTCTTGCCGAGCTCGACATTGGTGCCTTCGAGGCGCACGACGAGCGGAACCTTGAGGCCGACTTCCTTGACCGCAGCAATGACGCCCTCGGCGATGACATCGCACTTCATGATGCCGCCGAAGATGTTGACGAGAATGCCTTCGACCTTGGGGTCCGCGGTGATGATCTTGAAGGCCGCAGCAACCTTCTCCTTACCGGCGCCACCGCCGACGTCGCAGAAGTTAGCCGGCTCTTTGCCGTAGAGCTTGATGATGTCCATCGTCGCCATGGCAAGGCCTGCGCCGTTGACCATGCAGCCGATATTGCCGTCGAGCGCGACGTAAGCGAGGTCCCACTTGGAAGCCTCGATTTCCTTGGCGTCTTCTTCGGTTTCGTCGCGGAGCGCTCTGACGTCGTCGTGACGGAAGAGTGCGTTGCCATCGAAGGACATCTTGGCATCGAGGACGCGGAGATGGCCATCCTTCATGACGATCAGCGGATTGACCTCGAGGAGCGCCATGTCCTTCTCGTTGAAGGCCTTGTAGAGCGCCGGAAAAAGCGACTTCGCATCTTCGGCGGCAGCGCCGTCGAGCTGAAGAGCCTTGGAGATCGCGGCAACGTCGGCTGCCGTGACGCCGGCTTCCGGATCGATGGCGATCGTGTGGATCTTCTCAGGCGTGTCGTGGGCGACGGCTTCGATATCCATGCCACCTTCAGTCGAAACGACGAAGGCCACCTTGCCGACCGAGCGGTCGACCAGGAGCGAGCAATAAAGTTCGCGGGCAATGTCGGCGCCGTCTTCGATATAAAGGCGGTTGACCTGCTTGCCGGCTTCGCCGGTCTGCGCGGTCACCAGCGTATGCCCAAGCATTTCCTTGGCATGGGCGACCACTTCGTCGATCGACTTGGCGAGGCGAACGCCACCCTTGGCATCGGGGCCGAGTTCCTTGAACTTGCCCTTGCCGCGGCCGCCGGCGTGGATCTGGCTCTTGACCACGTAAAGCGGGCCGGGAAGCGACTTGGCGGCAGCCTCGGCTTCCTCGACCTTGAGGATAGCCACACCCTGCGCGACCGGCGCGCCATAGCCCTTCAGCAGAGCCTTGGCCTGATATTCATGAATGTTCATGGGTTTATCCCTATTTCGATAACGTCAGCGCACCGGATTACTTGAGAGCGGGCGCGATGTTGATGCAGGCTTCGCAGAGACCGGCAACGGCGCCAACGGACTTGTCGAAGGCTTCCTTCTCGGTCTTGTTGAGGTCGATCTCGATGATGCGCTCGACGCCGCCGGCGCCGATGACGGTGGGAACGCCGACATACATGTCCTTGACGCCGTACTGGCCGGTGAGGTGGGCAGCGCAGGGCAGAACGCGCTTCTTGTCCTTGAGATAGGCTTCAGCCATTTCGATGGCCGAGGCAGCCGGAGCGTAATAGGCCGAACCGGTCTTCAGCAGACCGACGATTTCGGCGCCGCCATCACGGGTGCGCTGGATGATCTCTTCGAGGCGCTCCTTGGTGACCCAGCCCATCGTGACGAGATCGGTCAGTGGAATGCCGCCGACGGTCGAGTAGCGGGCAAGCGGCACCATCGTATCGCCGTGGCCGCCGAGAACGAAAGCGGTCACGTCCTGGACGGAGACGTTGAATTCCTTGGCAAGGAAGAGACGGAAGCGCGAGGAGTCGAGAACGCCGGCCATGCCGACGACTTTGTTGGCCGGAAGGCCGGAGAACTTCTGCAGCGCCCAGACCATGGCATCAAGCGGGTTGGTGATGCAGATGACGAACGCATTCGGGGCATATTTCTTGATGCCGGCGCCGACCTGTTCCATGACCTTGAGATTGATGCCGAGGAGGTCGTCGCGGCTCATGCCCGGCTTGCGCGGAACGCCGGCAGTGACGATGCAGACGTCGGCGCCTTCAATCGCGGAATAGTCGCTGGCGCCGGTCAGGTTGGCGTCGAAGCCTTCGACCGGGGAGGACTGTGCGATGTCGAGGCCCTTGCCCTGCGGAATGCCGTCCGCGATGTCGAAGAGGACGATGTCGCCCAGCTCCTTCAGGCCGGCGAGATGCGCCAGCGTGCCACCAATCATGCCAGAACCAATGAGTGCGATCTTGTTACGCGCCATTTCGCCGTTTCCTTTGCGATCAAATTCGTCGAACGACGCCAAGGCACCGCCCAATGACGCAATCGCATAGACCCAAAGCCTAAAAATGGCAATCCATTAATTTTGATGCAGCGTTTTCAATCGTTTAGATACTAAAATTCTTACGTAAACGTAAGATATTATGTCATCAGATTGTTACTCGGCGGCATGCTTCTCATGGTGCAGCGCAAGATATTCCGCGGTGCGCATTTCAAATAAGCGCGAGGCGGTGCGGTCGAATTCGAAGCCCTCAGTGCCCCGGCGATTGACAAGCAATTCCTCCGGCATCGCCGCTGCGGAAACATAAAGCCGTACGGCGTGATCGTAGAGCGTATCGACCAGAATGATGAACCGCTTGATCTGGTTCCGTTTTTCCGGCCCGAGCAAAGGAACGTGATCAAGGAAGACCGTATCGAAGCGTTTGGCGATCGCGAGAAAATCGGTCGCCCCGAGCGGCTTGTCGCAAAGATCGGCGAAAGAAAACCGCGCCATGCGGTCGGCGGCGAGCGGCACATGAATCGAGCGCCCCTTCATCGGAATCTCAAGCGGCTGCGCTTTGCGTCCGTGCAGTGCCTGCGTCCAGGAGGCTTCCATCGCCATGTCGTTATGTTCGCTGATCGGCACCAGGTAGACCGGCTGGCTGTTCAGTTTCTCCATCCGGTAGTCGGTGGGGGAATCCAGCGTGACGATATCGACATGCTGCTTGAGCAGAGCGACGAAGGGCAGGAAAAGGCCGCGATTGAGACCGTCCCTATAGAGATTGTCCGGCTCGACGTTCGAGGTCGCCACCAGCACGCACCCCCGCGCGAAGAGTTCGGAGAACAGCCGCGACAGGATCATCGCATCGGCAATGTCGGTGACCGTGAACTCGTCGAAGCAAAGCAGCTCCGCTTCCTCGTAAAGCGCTGCGGCAACCGGCGGCATCGGATCGGCCTGCTTGGTCTCGCCGTTCTTGAGCTTCAACCTGTGCGCCGCGATGCGGTTGTGCACATCGGCCATGAATTCGTGGAAATGCGCCCGCCGCTTCTTCCTGCATGGCGCCATCGAGAAGAACATGTCCATCAGCATGGTCTTGCCGCGCCCGACGCTGCCGTGGATATAAAGTCCCTTGACGCCGCCCACGGCCTTCTTCTTCGAAGCGAACAGCCAGCCGAGCGCGCTCGATTTTGCCGCCGGCCGTTGCTGCTTCAGCCCGGCAAGCACCCGGTCCAGACTTTTCGCCACATCCATCTGGGCGGAATCGACCTGCAGCGCACCTGAGATCGTCAGCGACTTGAGCTGTTCGCAGACGCTGAGCGCATAATCTGGCATTGGCTGCATGAGGGCATATCCGCCTGGGATCGTTTACCGCGCCGGCTGGTTTACCGGCTGAGGCTGATCTGCTGGCCGGTGCTGGTCTGTCCCTCGAAACGGTTGTCGGCCGTCTTAAAGACGCTGCCGATCTGGTTGCCCGAGCGGTCCTTGAGCAGCACCTGCTTGCCGGCAACCTCCCAGGAGCCCATCGCCGTCAGCTCACCGACGCAGCCGCGCGTGCCTCCGCGCGAACCGCTGCCGAGATTCGTGAGCGTCAGGAACATGTCGCAGCTGCCGTTGACGCGCCAGCTTCCGACCATCGATTCCTTGGTGACGTCGAGCGCATTGGCGGCCATTGCGCCCGGCTGCGCACCCGATACCGGCGCCGTCGCTGTCGGCGCGGCCGGAAACTGCGAGCTGCCGGTCGGCGGCGGAAGTTGCCCGCCCTGCACGGAGGGAACCGGCTGCGCCGTCAGCGGCGTCGGCACCGAATTTGGGCTGGAGTTGTAATTGTATGCCGTCCGATCACAACCGGCTAGCGCGAGAGTCACCACCAGACCGGTCATCGCATATCGCAACTGCATCATCATACTCCTGAATTCGGCTATCGCCGCAAAGAAACGGGCGTGAGACAAGTCCGATTATCGTAATTCGCTTTGGTTAATCAAGTCAGGCGACATAAATTGCCCGCGACAACCACTAACCGAAAAACGATACAGTTCAACTGTCTCGTTGCAGAACTTCCTGCACATAGAATTTGTCAGCAAGGTGTTGCGCGCGTCCATCTCTGTCAGGATCCCAGTCAAAGTCTCGTGTCGTCTTGGAATAGTATGTGAACGACTTTGCAGGAGGGATAGCAGCGGCTCGACGCGAATACCCTGCTCGCGCACCGAGGCGCGCCGCGGCCTGATTTCTTTGACGGCTTCGGGATCGAAGCCGCCTATTCCGCCATCGTCTTGCGGGTGGATCAGACCCGGCGTTCGACCATCATCTTCTTGATTTCTGCGATCGCCTTAGCAGGGTTGAGGCCCTTCGGGCAGGTCTGCGCGCAGTTCATGATCGTGTGGCAGCGATAGAGGCGGAACGGATCCTCGAGATTGTCGAGGCGTTCGCCGGTCGCTTCGTCTCTGGAATCGATCAGCCAGCGATAGGCCTGCAGCAAGACGGCCGGGCCGAGGTAGCGGTCGCCGTTCCACCAGTAGCTCGGACAGGAAGTCGAGCAGCAGGCGCAGAGAATGCATTCATAGAGACCGTCGAGCTTCTGGCGATCCTCGTGGCTCTGCTTCCATTCCTTGGCCGGCGCCGGCGACACCGTCTTCAGCCACGGCTCGATCGAACGATGCTGGGCATAGAAGTTGGTGAGATCGGGAACTAGATCCTTGACGACAGGCAGATGCGGCAGCGGATAGATCTTCACCGCACCCTTGATATCGTCGAGGCCCTTGGTGCAGGCAAGCGTGTTCGTGCCGTCGATGTTCATCGCGCAGGAGCCGCAGATACCTTCGCGACAGGAGCGGCGCAGCGTCAGCGTCGGATCGATCTTGTTCTTGATGTAGAGCAAGCCGTCGAGCACCATCGGGCCGCAATCATCGACATCGATGTAGAAAGTGTCGATCGACGGGTTCTGACCATCGTCAGGGCTCCAGCGGTAGACGCGGAACTCACGGGTGTTCTTGGCACCCGCCGGCTTCGGCCAGACCTTGCCTTCGCGCATCTGAGAATTCTTGGGGAGGGCGAGTTCAACCATGCCAGGTTCCTCTTGAGATCAGTAGACGCGGGCTTTGGGCTCGATCTTGTGCGGATCGATGCCTTCGGCAATCAAGTCGGTATGAACAGGCCGGTATTCCAGTTTCACGTCGCCTGCCTCGTTCACCCAGGCAAGCGTGTGCTTGCGCCAGTTGACGTCGTCGCGGCCGCCGAAGGGGCCGGAGGTGAAGTCTTCGCGGGCATGCGAGCCGCGGCTTTCCTTGCGGGCCTCGGCACCGTAGATCGTCGTGATGGCATTGGCCATCAGGTTCTGTAGCTCCAGCGTCTCGACCAGGTCCGAGTTCCAGACCATCGAACGGTCGGTGACCTTGATGTCGCGCATTTCCTGCCAGATCGCCGAAATGCGCCGGCAACCGGATTCCAGCGATTCCTGCGTGCGGAAGACGGCCGCGTCTTCCTGCATGGCACGCTGCATTTTTTCGCGCAGTACCGCCGTCGGCGTGCCCCCGCTGGCATGACGCAGACCGTCGAAACGATCCATGATCTTGTCGCAGGCGGCAACGTTCAACGCCGGAACCGGCGCTGCGCGGTCGATGACTTCGCCTGCGCGGATCGCAGCGGCGCGGCCGAAGACGACAAGGTCGATCAGCGAGTTCGAGCCGAGACGGTTGGCACCGTGCACCGAGGCGCAGCCGGCTTCACCGACCGCCATCAGGCCCGGGATGATCCGTTCCGGATTGGCGCTGTCGGCGTTCAGCACTTCGCCCCAATAGTTGGTGGGAATGCCGCCCATATTGTAGTGGACGGTCGGCAGGACCGGGATCGGCTCGCGGGTGACGTCGACGCCGGCAAAGATCTTGGCGCTCTCGGAAATGCCCGGCAGCCGCTCGTGCAGCACGGCCGGGTCGAGATGGTCGAGATGCAGGAAGATGTGATCCTTGTTCTTGCCGACGCCGCGGCCTTCGCGGATTTCAAGCGTCATGCAGCGCGAGACGACATCGCGCGAGGCGAGGTCCTTGGCCGAAGGCGCATAGCGCTCCATAAAGCGCTCGCCTTCGGCATTGACGAGATAGCCGCCCTCGCCGCGTGCGCCCTCGGTGATCAGACATCCCGAACCGTAGATGCCTGTGGGGTGGAACTGCACGAACTCCATGTCCTGCAACGGCAGGCCGGCGCGCGCCACCATGCCGCCGCCGTCGCCGGTGCAGGTATGGGCCGAGGTCGCGGAGAAATAGGCGCGGCCGTAGCCGCCGGTCGCCAGCACCACCATCTTGGCGGCGAAGCGATGGATCGAGCCGTCATCAAGACACCAGGCGACGACGCCGGTGCAGCGGCTGCCGTCTTCCGACATGATCAGGTCGAGGGCGAAATATTCGACGAAGAATTCGGCGTTGTTGCGAAGCGATTGGCCGTAGAGCGTGTGCAGGATCGCGTGGCCGGTGCGGTCGGCGACGGCGCAGGTACGCTGCACCGGCGGGCCTTCGCCATAATTCTGCATATGGCCGCCGAACGGTCGCTGGTAGATCTTGCCTTCCTCGTTGCGCGAGAACGGCACGCCGTAATGCTCGAGCTCATAGACGGCCTTCGGCGCTTCCATGGCGAGATATTGCATGGCGTCGACGTCGCCGAGCCAGTCCGAGCCCTTGACGGTGTCGTAGAGGTGCCATTGCCAGCTGTCGGGCGTCATATTCTGCAGCGAAGCGGCAATGCCGCCCTGGGCTGCGACCGTATGCGAGCGGGTCGGGAAAACCTTGGTGATGCAGGCCGTGCGGAAACCCTGCTCGGCCATGCCGAGCGTGGCGCGCAGTCCGGCGCCGCCGGCGCCGACGACGATCACGTCATAGGAATGATCGACATATTTGTAGGCCTTGCCATTCTGGGCGGGGGAGGTCGGTGCCATGTCGAGCTTATCCTACGAATGCGATTTTCAGAATGGCGAAGAGACAGAGGCCGGCGATCAGGATCGCAAAGAACGTGTTCAGCATCAGCAGGGCGATCTTGCCGAACTCGCCGTGCGCGTAATCCTCGATGATGGCCTGCATGCCGAGCTTCATGTGGATCACGCCTGATATCACCATCAGCCCCATGACGACGGCGACGAAGGGGTTCGACAGTGCGCGAACCACATCAGCATAGGGCGCGCCCGCATAGGTGATCATGAAGATGACGAAGAAGAGGATGAGCGGAATGTTGGCGACGGCCGTCAGCCGCTGGCGCCAGAAATGATCCGTGCCATCCTTGGCGGAGCCGAGCCCGCGAACCTTGCCGAGGGGGGTGCGCATATCCATGAGACGACCTTCAGAAGCGAATGAGGAAGCCGATCACCCAGACCAGAACGGTCAGACAGAGCGAACCGACGATATTGGCGATGGCGAGCTTGGTCGAAAATTCCTTCTCGAAGCCGTGGCCAAGGTCCCACATCAGATGACGGAAACCGCCGAGCATATGGTGCAGCAATGCCCAGGTATAGCCGAGGAGCACAAGCTTGCCGATAAGGCTGCCGAACACCCAGTTGGCCCAATCATAGGAACCCTGGCCGCTTGCCGCCGCGATCAGCCACCAGGCGACCAGCAGCGTGCCCACATACAGCGCGCCGCCGGTGATGCGGTGGACGATGGACATGACCATGGTGGGAATAGGTTTGTAAATTTGCAAATGCGGCGACAGGGGCCGATTATTTGTCACGTTCGCCATCAGAACCTCGCGGCGGCTTCTCTGCGCTCCCGGATTTCGGAGCATGCTCAGTCAACCACACGAATGACAAAATTCTCTGTGTGCGTTGCATCAATTGCGACGTTTACTCACCGGAAAGGCAGACGACAAGCACAATCGCTGTCTGCATTTAATTTAATCGATTCGGATTACCGGGAAGTTTGCGGGCCAACCAAACTGGCCTTTTGCGCTCAATATTTATGCCGATCGTCCCGCGCGAATGGACAAGCTGCCGCTTTTGGCGCAATCTGCCGTTAACGATTTGTTAACGATCGGAATTCCGAAGGCCGGTATCCCATGTTTCGCAGTCTGTCTGCAGTCACCCTGCTTGCTCTCGCAGCACTTGCCGCGCTCCCCGCGTCTGCAGGCGAGCGCGGCTATGATCATCGCTTTCCCGGCCATCGCCACGGTTTCCACAACGGGTTGCTTCTCGGCGAGCGCTTGAGCTGGCGCAACCGCGGCCTGCGCTTCGACAACATTTACAGTCACCGAGGCAGGAACAGGATGCCGATGCTGACGCAGTTTTCGTCGCCGGCAACAAATCGCGTCGCCTACAGCAATCTGGTCTTCCTCGCACCCCAGGCCTCGGGTTGGGATGGCGGCGGAACCTATTCCGGCTCCTCCTACGTCTATCAGGTCGATGGCGGAACCTATGTCGGCGGCAATGGCTACGGCTACTATCCCGAAGCGCGGCCCGAGCCGATGGCGCCGAAGGCGAAGGTCATCGACGTCGCCGTCCAGGACGACCCTTGCACTTACGAAGCCAATGTCTGCGTCATCCGGCCCTAGAAGCCGAAGCGCCAGACCGTCGTTTTCTTGATTTCGCTATCCTCCAGCGCCCGCGTCACCGGCACCTGGTAGACCGCGCGGAATTCCAGCCGTTCCCGAGGCAGGTAGCTCCGCCCGGGATCGCCGACGAGAATAGTTTTGCCCTCCGCCGAAAGCCGCGCAAACCACGGAACGAGCGCATCGGCGAAAGCGCGGTCGTAGAAGACATCGCCGGCAAGCACGATATCCGTATCGACATCCCGTCCGATGAGATCGGCGCCGGTAAATCCGAGCGAAACGCTGTTGATCCCGGCATTCAGCCGGATCGCCGTTTCCGCCCAGGGATCGATATCGGCTGCCGTCACCTCGCGGGCACCGGCCATGACAGCTGCAATGCCGACAAGGCCGGAACCGCTGGCGAAATCCAGCACGCGTTTGCCGCGCACCGTTTCCGGATGATCGAGAATATAGCGCGCCAGCCCCTGCCCACCCGCCCAGGCGAAAGCCCAGAAGGGCGGCGGCAGACTAATCGCTTCCAGCTCCTCTTCCGTCTTCAGCCAGAGCTCATGCGCCTCGCTTGCCAGATGCAGCGAAATCTCCGGCACGTGCGGCGGCGCCATCAGGCTGGCATTGGCGCGGATGAAGGCTTCGGGATCGGTTTTCAACGCGGCGGATTGTCCAGCCCGCCCATGCGGCAGACTTCAGCCCATTCTTCCTCCGTCACCGGCTGCACCGAAAGCCGCATTGAGGTGACGAGCGACATCTTGGCAAGCTTCTCGCTCGCCTTGACGTCCTTCAGCGTCACCGGCTTCGGAATATCCATGACGGCGCGGATATCAACGCAATCCCACTTCGGGTCGCCCTTGGCGGTGGAATCGGGATGCGACAGCGCGCAGACCTCGACGATACCGACGATCTCCAACCCGTCATTGGAGTGGTAGAAGAAGCCCTTGTCGCCGATCTGCATCGCCCGCATGTTGTTGCGCGCCAGATAGTTGCGCACGCCGGTCCATTCCGTACCCTTTTCGCCGGCGGCCTTCTGCTGCTCCCACGACCAGGAAGCGGGCTCGGACTTATAGAGCCAATGCGCCATGTTTACGCCTCCGGCTTGTTGAATACCCAGTTGAAGGCCTTTACCTCGACGCTTTCGAACAATCCGGCCTTGGCATAGGGATCAGCATCGGCAAGCGCACGCGCGGCCTCTTTCGATTCCGCTTCGACGACGATCAGGCTGCCGCAGGCCTTGCCCTCGTCATCGAGAAACGGCCCGGCAATCTTCAGCGTGCCCTCGGCATTCAGCCCGTTGAGATAATCGAGATGCGTCGGCCGCGTCTCCATGCGCACATTCAGATGCTCAGGCTTGTCCTTGCAGAGAAGGGCGAAAAGCATGTCTGTTCTCCTATTCGGTGGTGATTGGTCGCGTCATCAGCTGCTCGATGGCATCCGATATGTCGAGGCTGCCGTCGATGATCGCGGAAACGGCCTCGGTGATCGGCATGCTGATCGCAAGCTCCGCCGCCAGCCGCGAGGCAACAGAGGCGGCGAGCGCGCCTTCCACCAATGCGCCCTGGAGCGGATCGACCTTTTCGCCGCGTCCGAGCGCGATGCCGAAACGCAGGTTTCGCGATTGGTGGCTCGTTCCCGTTAACACCAGATCGCCGAGGCCGGAAAGCCCGCGCACCGTATCCGCTTTCCCGCCCTTGGCGACGACGAAACGCGACATTTCCGCAAGCCCGCGCGCGATCAGCGCCGCACGCGCGGAATCGCCGATGCCCCCGCCTTCGACGATGCCGCAGGCGATTGCCAGCACGTTCTTGAGAGCGCCGCCGAGCTGCACGCCGATACGGTCGTCGGAGGCGTAGAGCCGGAAGGTCCGGCCTGATATCGCCTGGGCGAGCCGCTCCGCGGTCTCCATATCAGCCGCCGCGATCGCCATCGCCGTCGGCAGGCCTTTGGCGATATCGGCGGCAAAACCCGGACCGGAAAGCACGGCAACCGGATGGTCCGGCAGTTCCCGCTCCAGCATATCCGTCAAAAGATTGCCCGTCGCCCGCTCGATGCCTTTGGCGCAGGTGACGACGACGGCATCTCTGGAGAGATAGGGGCCGTATTGGCGCGCCGCATCGGCCTGCGCCTGCGACGGCATGGCAAAGAGCACGATCGAAGCGGCGGTGATCGCGTCCGCCTCGGCGGAAAATTTTAGCGATTCCGGCAGCGGAATACCAGGCAGCACCGCATCATGCAGCCGCTCGGCTTTCAGATCCGCAATCAGCGACGGATCGCGCCCGACGAGGGTCACCGCACTTCGTCCGGCAAGAGCGATAACGGCGGCGAGCGCGGTCCCGAAAGCGCCCGATCCAACGACGGCGATGTTTTCGCTCATGCCTTGGCTCCTCTCTTTCCGAAACCGATCAGCGTTTGCGCCTTGGAATCGAGCGGCCAGCGCGAGCGTGGCTGCACGTCGAGCGTGTCAGGCTGAACGCCCGTCGCCATCCGCTCCAACCCCGCCCAGGCGATCATCACCGCATTGTCCGTGCAGAGGCTGAGCGGCGGCGCGATGAAGCGGAAACCGTTCTTGTCGCAGAGCGCCTGCAGCGTGCCACGCAGTTCGAGATTGGCGGCGACACCGCCGGCAACGACGAGCGCCGGCTTATCGTCGGTCACAGGAAATTCCGTTTTGAACCGCTGCAGCCCACGGCCGATACGGTCCTTCAGCGTGCGCGAGATCGCCTTCTGGAACGAGGCGCAGATATCGGCAACATCCTGATCGCTGAGCGGCGCGATCTCCTGTGCGGCCTGCCGCACCGCCGTTTTCAGGCCGGAGAAGGAAAAGTCGAGCCGCGCCTCGCCGACGAGCGGCCGCGGGAAATCGAAACGGTCGGGGTTGCCGCCCCGCGCCATCCGCTCCACGGCCGGGCCGCCGGGGTATGGCAGGCCGAGCAGCTTTGCCGTCTTGTCGAAGGCCTCGCCGAGCGCATCGTCGATCGTCGTGCCCCAGCGCTCATATTCTCCAACGCCGCGCACCAGGATGAGCTGGGTATGGCCGCCCGAAACGAGCAGCATCAAATAGGGAAAGGTAAGCCCATCCGTCAGCCGCGCCGTCAGCGCATGGCCTTCGAGATGGTTGACCGCGTAAAGTGGCTTGCCGGCGGCTCTGGCAATCGCCTTGCCGGTCATCAACCCGACGAGGAGCCCGCCGATCAGCCCCGGCCCCGAAGTGGCGGCGATAGCGTCGACATCATCAAGCGACACATTGGCGCGCGTCAGCGCCTCCTCGATCAGCTCGTCCAGCGCCTCGACATGGGCGCGCGCGGCGATCTCCGGCACCACGCCACCATAGGCGCTATGCTCGTCGAGCTGGGAAAGCACCACGTCGGACAGCACCTTGGCATGCCCCTCCGCATCGCGCTCGACGACGGCCGCGGCGGTCTCGTCGCAGCTTGTTTCGATGCCGAGAATGCGCAGAAAGGGAACCATGAAGCCTGTTCGTTGATTGCGATGGTACGGAAACCCGTTTACGAGAACTCCGGTAACAACGGAACAGAGCTGATGCAAACAAAACCTTTCCGGATCGGCACGCGAGGCAGCCCGCTGGCGCTTGCCCAGGCGCATGAGGCGCGCGACAGGCTGATGGCGGCGCACAATCTGCCCGAGGAAATGTTCGAAATCGTCGTGCTGACGACCAAGGGCGACCGCATCACCGACCGGTCGCTCGCCGAGATCGGCGGCAAAGGCCTCTTCACAGAGGAACTCGAACAGCGGCTTACATCCGGCGAGCTGGATTTCGCCGTGCACTCCACCAAGGACATGCCGACGAACCTGCCCGATGGGCTTTATCTCTCCGCTTATCTGCCGCGCGAAGACATCCGCGACGCCGTCATCGGCCGTACCGCGCCCAAGCTGATCGACCTGCCGCATGGTGCGACCGTCGGCTCCTCGTCGCTGCGCCGCCAGGCACTGATCCGCCGCATGCGGCCGGATATCAACGTCATTACTTTCCGCGGCGCGGTCGAAACACGCCTGCGCAAACTCGAAGAGGGCCAGGTGGACGCAACCCTGCTGGCGCTTGCCGGCCTGAAGCGCCTCGGCAAGGTCGAGGTGATTACCGATATCCTCGATCCCGACACTTTCCCGCCGGCACCGGCCCAGGGGGCGATCTGCATCGAAAGCCGTATCGGAGACACGGGGATTGATGATCTTCTGGCCCCGATCAACGACGCGCCAACCTATGACACCGTTTCCTGCGAACGCGCCTTCCTCGCCGCTCTCGACGGCTCCTGCCGTACACCGATTGGGGGTTACGCCGTCTGCGAAGGCGATCTGATCCGGTTTTCCGGCCTCATCATCACCCCTGACGGCCGCAGCCAGCATGCGGTGACGACCGACGGCCACCGTCGCGATGCGGCAGCCCTCGGCACCCGCGCGGGCCAGGACGTGCGCGCAAGGGCCGGCAGCGCCTTCTTCGACGACTGGCGCTGAGGCAGCGATGCGCGTGCTCGTCACCCGCCCCGCGCATTCGGCGACAAGAACCGCACAACGTCTGCGCGATATGGGCCACGAGCCCCTGCTCATGCCCCTGCGCCGGCCGCTGCACGATAGCGCCGAAGCCGCCCGCGCGCTGGCAGCCACCAGCGGTCCGATCGCCGTAACCAGCGCCGAAGCGATCCGGGTCGTTGCCGCCCTCTGCGACGAACTTCGCCCCTATCTCGGCCGCCCACTTTTTGCGGTCGGCGAGGCGACGGCGAAGGAAGCGGAGAGCATCGGCTTCCGATCCATCTCCTCATCCTTGGGCAACGGCGGCGACCTCGCCGATCTCGTCGCGGCCCAGGGAGCGGACGGGTTGCTCTACCTTGCCGGCCTGCCGCGGGCCGAAACATTCGAAGCAAGATTGCGCGAACTCGGCATCCGCTTCTCGGTCGCCGAATGTTATCGCATGCAGCCGGTCGCGCCCGCCCCGGCCGAAATCGAAGCGCTTTTCTCGGACGGCTGGCCTGACACCATCCTCTTATATTCCAGGCAGACGGCCGACGATTTCTTTCACCTGCCGGATCTCCGGGCGACCCTATCGGAACGGGGCGAAATCCGCATTCTCTGCCTCAGCGAGGCGGTGGCGCAAGCCGTTCCGGCGGCCCTGAAAAAAAATGTAACGATCTCACCGATGCCGGATGAGAAAAGTCTTTTGTCGCTGCTTTGAATGCTCTGGCCGCCCAAATTTGATCTAACCTCTTCCCTTAATTGGCATCACTGTCTAGTTTCGTTGCAATGCAGGATAAAGAGGACCTCATGGTATCGGGAAACCCGCCACGCCATTCCAAGAGCGCCGACGAACCGGTCACGATCGACCTCGATTCACAGGATTTCGCCTCTGCAGCCGATACCCAAAAGCCGGTAACTCATGAGGCCGGCGACGACGACAGCACCGACACCGATGTCGCGGCGCCCTCCGGAACGGACGCCGCATCGCATGCAGAGCCTGAAAGCGAGTCTGCGGAAGACAGGCTGGAAGAGCCGGCAGCCCCTGAGCCTTGCTTCACGCCTCCTCCTGAACAATCCGCGCCGCGCGGCGCCGGCACATCGGGTCTCATCGCCGCCGGCATCTTCGGCGGTCTCGTTGCCCTGATCGGCGCGGGCGCGATTCAATATGCCGGTTACCTTCCGGGTTCCTCCTCACAACAGCGGTCCTCGCCTGAGATCGCCGACCTTTCCGGCGAGATCGACGGGCTGAAACAGACCGTCGCCAACCTTGCCGCCAAGCCGGCGAGCGGCGGCGATGCCGCGCTTGAAAAGCGTATCGCCGCGCTGGAGGCATCTGCAGGCGCTGCCGCATCAGGCGCACCGGCCGATTCGGCAAATGTCGAGGCGCTCAACCAGAAGATTGCGGAGCTGAGTGGCCAGGTCGATCAGCTGCGCTCTACGCTCGCCCAGTCCTCCGAGCAGCAGACGACCAGCGACACAGATATCGCCAAGCGCCTCGCCGAAGCCGAAAAGAAACTCAACGAACCGCGCGAGGACGTCGCCGTCGCCAAGGCGATCGCGGCAGCCGCCCTCAAGGCAGCGATCGATCGCGGCGGCCCCTTCCTTGCCGAACTCGATACTTTCGCCGGCGTCGCGCCCGACGATCCGGCTGTCGCCGACCTGCGCTCCTTTGCCGAAACCGGCATTCCCTCGCGAGCCGAGCTGGTGCGCGAGGTTCCCGACGTTGCGACTGCGATCGTCGAAGCCGTCAACCAGCCGGACCCGAACCAGAGCTGGTCGGACCGACTGATGGCAAGCGCGAAATCGCTGGTAACGGTCCGTCCCGTCGGCAATATCGAGGGCGAGAGCGTCGAAGCGATTGCTGCGCGCATGGAGGACAAGGTGAAGAACGGCGATCTGCCCGGCGCTTCCTCCGAATGGAACAATCTGCCCGCTCCCGGCAAGCAGGCGTCATCAGCCTTCAAGCAGTCGCTGGAGGCGCGCATTCGCGTCGAGGAACTGGTCGGTGGGGCGCTGTCGAAAGCGGTCACCGGCACCGGCAAGGAGGGGTGAGACCATGATCAGGCTTGTCGTCTTCGCCGTCCTCGTCCTGCTTCTCGCCTATGGCTTCTCCTGGTTTGCCGATCGTCCCGGCGACCTGTCGCTGATCTGGGAAGGCCAGATCTATCAGACAAAGCTGATCGTCGCGGTGAGCGCGATCATCGCTCTTATCGCCGCCGTGATGATCGCCTGGTGGTTCGTCCGGCTGATCTGGACCTCGCCGCATTCGGTGACCCGCTATTTCCGCGCCCGCAAGCGCGATCGCGGCTACCAGGCGCTGTCGACTGGCCTGATTGCCGCCGGCGCCGGCAATGCCTTGCTCGCCCGCAAGATGGCCGCCCGCTCGCGCGGCCTCATTCGCGCCGATCAGGAGCCTTTGATCAACCTGCTCGAGGCCCAGGCCGCCCTGATCGAAGGGCGCCATGACGAGGCGCGCGCCAAATTCGAGGCCATGGCCAATGATCCCGAGACGCGCGAACTCGGTCTGCGCGGCCTCTATCTGGAAGCCCGCCGCCTCGGGGCCAACGAAGCCGCCCGTCAATATGCCGAAAAGGCTGCTGACAATGCGCCTTACCTGCCTTGGGCCGCGCAAGCGACGCTCGAATATCGCAGCCAGGCCGGCCGCTGGGACGATGCCATCCGCCTGCTCGAACAGCAGAAGGCTGCCCGCGTCGTCGAAAAGGCCGAAGCCAACCGCCTGCACGCCGTCCTCCTGACCGCGCGCGCCGGCGAAAAACTGGAGGGCGACCCGGCCGGTGCTCGCGACGATGCCTTGCAGGCGCTGAAGCTGGCCGCCGATTTCATTCCGGCCGCCCTCATTGCCGCAAAGGCTCTCTTCCGCGAAGGCGGCCTGCGCAAGGCCGCCTCGATCCTCGAACAGGCTTGGAAAGCGGAACCTCATCCCGAAATCGGCCGCGTCTATGTCAGGGCCCGCAGCGGCGATTCCACGCTTGACCGGCTGAAGCGCGCCGAGCGACTGGAAGGAATGCGTCCGAACAACGTCGAATCCCTTCTCGTCGTCGCACAGGCAGCACTGGATGCGCAGGAATTCGCCAAGGCCCGCGCCAAGGCGGAGGCCGCGGCTCGCATCGAGCCGCGCGAGGCCGCCTTCCTGCTGCTTGCCGACATCGAGGAAGCCGAAACCGGCGACCAGGGCCGTGTGCGCCATTGGCTCGCCCAGGCGCTCAAGGCGCCGCGCGATCCGGCCTGGGTGGCGGATGGTTTCGTATCGGACAAATGGCTGCCGGTATCACCCGTGACCGGCCGCCTCGACGCCTTCGAATGGAAGGCGCCCTTCGGCCAGATCGAAGGTCCGGTCGAAGAGGGTTCACAGCCGGCCTCGATCGAAACCGCCCTGAAAACGCTGCCGCCGCTGCGCGATGTCAGGCCCGAAAGCCCGGTCAACGATCATCGCATCATCGAACTCGAACGCGCGGCGACCATTGCCGAGGCCGTGCGCCCGGCGCCAGCACCGGCGCCGGCAAAATCAAAACCTGAACCCGTGAGTGATCGGGCGCCCGCAGCAAACGAGGGAAGGCCTTTCTTCGGCGGACTCCCTGATGATCCCGGCGTTCGCGATCCCAGGGCGGAACCGGGACCCAAGACGCGGCTCCGCCTTTTCTGAAATGGAATGAAAACTGCATGTTCGAACGCTTTCAGGCATTCTTCCAGAAGCTTACCGCCGATCACTCCCGGAAAGCTTTCGCCCCGGATGATCCGCGCATCGCGGTGGCGGCGCTCTGCATGCAGGTCATGGAGGCCGACGGCCAGATCAAGGCCAGCGAAAAGAAGCGGCTGCGCAAACTCTTAAAGGAGCAATATGCGCTCGACGGCAAACAGCTCGATGCCCTGATAGCCGCAGGCCTCGAGGCAGAAAGCTCCGCGGTCGATTATTATCGGTTCACCTCCGACCTGAAACGCCATCTCAATACCGAGCAGCGGCTCGAGCTGATCGGCATCCTCTGGGACATCGTCTATGCCGATGGTGAGCGCAGCGAAATGGAAGACCACGTGATCTGGCGCATCGCCGACCTGCTCGGCGTTTCCTCACGCGAGCGCATCCAGAAACGGCAGGAGGCAGCCGCCAGGGTCACCGATGTCCAGGTTGTGCAAGATGACAGCGACTGAGCACGAACTAAACCGCGACAGGCGCCCGATCCTCATCGTCCTGCACCAGGAGCGGTCGAGCCCCGGCCGTGTCGGCCAGTTGCTCGTCGAAAAGGGCTACCACCTGGATATCCGTCGACCGGTTCTTGGCGAACCGCTTCCGACGACGCTCGAAGATCATGCCGGCGCCGTCGTTTTCGGCGGGCCGATGAGCGCCAACGATCCCGATGACTTCATCAAGAAGGAGATCGACTGGATCGAAATTCCACTCCGGGAGAAACGCCCCTATCTCGGCATCTGCCTCGGCGCGCAGATGCTGGTCCATCATCTCGGCGGCAAGGTGCAGTCGAATGCCGACGGGTCGACGGAAATCGGCTGGTATCCGTTACGGCCGACGGAACGTGGTCGCCTGCTGATGCACTGGCCGAAGATGGTCTATCACTTCCATCGGGAAGGCTTCGAGCTGCCGCACGGCGCCGATCTGCTGGCCGAAGGCGATACCTATCCGAACCAGGCCTTCCGCTATGACGGCAACGCATGGGGCCTGCAATTCCATGCCGAACTCACTCGGGCGATGATGCATCGTTGGGTCGTGCACGGCGCCCACCGCTTCATTCTGCCGAACGCCCAGCAGGGCCGCGAACATCTCGAAGGCCGCATGCTGTTCGACGCGCCGTTGAAAGCCTGGCTGACCGAATTCCTCGACATCGTCTTCGAAGGCAAGACGGCGAAGGCGGCCTCCCCGGTTACCCTTCCCGCATAGGTCTGTCAGCGGCCGTCACGCTTGTGCGCTGGGCGCATCGAGCGTATCGATTGCGCGCAGTTTCGGGAAACTTGAGGCCCAGATCGCCGCGACCACCAGCGTTCCGATCCCGCCGATGACGACCGCGGGTACCGCGCCGAAGATCGATGCCATCGTACCCGCCCTGAATTCCCCGAGCTCGTTCGAAGCGCCGACGAAGACCATGTTGACCGCGTTGACACGGCCGCGTAGCTCGTCCGGCGTCCAGAGTGCGATCAGGCTCTCGCGCACATAGACCGACACCATGTCGGCTGCTCCCATCAAGGCGAGTGCCGCAATCGAGACCTCGGTATTGGTCGAGACACCGAAGATAATGGTCCCGACGCCGAACAGCGCGACGCCGATGAACATGTAGAGGCCTGCGCGGTGCTTCAGCGGATAGGCAGCGAGGAAGATCGCCATGACGATCGCTCCAAGCCCTGGCGCGGCACGCAGCAATCCGAGCCCCCAGGGGCCGAGCGTCAGGATGTCGCGGGCGAAGATCGGCATCAGGGCGGTCGCGCCGCCGAGCAACACGGCGAAGAGATCGAGCGAGATCGCGCCGAGCACCACCCTTTCCGCGCGGATGAAACTGAAGCCGCCGAGGATCATCGCCCAGCTCTTGGTCTCACCCGTCGTCTTCTGTTCCGGCTTCGGGATCATGTAGAGAAGAGCCGCGCCGAGGACGGAAAAGATCACTGCCACCGTATAGGCCGTCGCCGCGCTGATGCCGTAGAGCAGACCGCCGAGCACCGGTCCGGTGATCGCGGCGAGCTGCCAGGACGACGAATTCCAGGCGATCGCATTGGAAAGAGCGTGCTCCGGCACGAGATTGGGTGCGAGAGACTGCACCGCCGGCGACATGAATGCCCGTTCGATGCCGAAGATCAGAAGCACCGCAAAAACAGGCCACGGCGCGAAGGTGCCCGTCGCCGTCATAACAAGCAGCGCCAGCGTGCAGAGCGCGCTCACCAGCGAGCAGAGTGCCGCGATTGCCCGGCGATTATGCCGATCGGCCACCGAGCCGGTGACGAGGATGAGCAGCAGCGACGGCAAGAACTGCACCAGGCCGATCAGGCCGAGATAGATCGCCTTGCCCGTCTGATCGTACATCTGCCAGCCGACGGCGACGCTGACGATCTGCTGAGAGAAGGACAGCAGGAAACGCGCGAAGAAGAAGCGGGTGTAGGACGAATGCCGGAACGCGGCAAATCGGTCTCCGGTGGGCGAAAACGACATGACTGTTTTCCGAGAAGACGGGCGCGGAATTGCCTGCGAAGCCGCCCGTTAAACATGATTTACCATGCGTTTCCACACGGCTCTTGCTCGTTTAATCGCCAATGTCTACATATCTGTCAACAACGAACTGGAGACGGTAATGGCAGGAATTTTTCAAGCCATATTTATAATCATCCACATGGCTTTGAACATTTATTGGTACGTGATCATTGCCAGCGCCATTTTCTCGTGGCTTTACGCATTCAACGTCATCAATTCGCACAACCAGTTTGTGAACCAGCTGGGTATGTTCTTCTACAACGCGACCGAGCCTGCGCTCCGGCCGATACGCCGCTTTATGCCCAATCTGGGCGGCATCGACATCTCGCCGATCATCCTGCTGCTGATCATCGCCTTCATACAGTTGATCCTCAACAATCCGATCGAGCCTTTCATCTTCTCGCTGGTCTCTTGAACCCTCCCTGGAGGTCTTTCGGCGATCACCTGCGCCTTGCCGTTCGGCTGACACCGAATGGCGGGCGTGATGCGATCGACGATATCGAAGCGGATGGCAAGGGCGAGACCCATCTGAAGGCGCGCGTCACATCAGTGCCGGAGAAGGGCAAGGCCAATAAGGCTCTAATCGTCCTGATATCGAAATGTCTCGGCATTCCCAAATCTTCCATCAGCCTTATTTCCGGCGAGACGGCACGCAAAAAAATCCTCCGGATCGACGGCGACCCGGAGGATTTGGCAAGAAAGCTCGAAGCGTTTCTCAGCTGAACGGTCAGGCCTTCGCCTTCTTGGCGCGCTCGACGGCTTCGAGGATGAGCTGGCCGGCTTCCTTGGAATCGCCCCAGCCGAAGATCTTCACCCACTTGCCGGGTTCCAGATCCTTGTAGTGCTCGAAGAAATGCTCGATCTGCTTCAGTGTGATTTCCGGAAGATCGGTGTAATCCTTCACCTTCTCATAGCGCAGCGTCAGCTTCGGCGACGGCACGGCGATGATCTTCTCGTCCTTGCCGGAATTATCTTCCATCTTCAGGACGCCGATCGGGCGCACATTGATGACGCAGCCCGGAACGAGCGGGCGAGTGCTCGCAATCAGAACGTCTATCGGATCGCCGTCTTCCGACAGCGTATGCGGCACGAAACCGTAATTGCCGGGATACGTCATCGGCGTATAGAGGAAACGATCGACCACCAGCGTACCGGCTTCCTTGTCCATCTCGTACTTGATCGGATGACCGCCGACCGGAACCTCGACGATAACGTTGACGTCTTCAGGGGGATTCTTACCGATGGAAACGGCGTCAATGCGCATAGGAAACTCCTGCGGGGTTAGATTACTCGCAGCCAGATAATCAGTTTCATGTCGCGACGCAACATTTGAGATCACCAATGCGTGATGGCACCGGTACAATGACGTCACAACGAACAGGTGATAGGCGACTACCGGCCGAACCGGTCAGTTCCAGATGAAACCGATCTTCTTCAACTGCCTATGGTCGAAGTTCTCCATGCCTTCACAGAAATCGATGCCGCCGTGACTGCGGTAAAACCGGCTGGCGGTCTCGTTTTCCTCGAGGCACCAGACGACCAGTCCGTTGCAGCCGAGCGACTTTAGGAGACGGCGCGCCTCGCCGAACAGCATCCTGCCGAGCCCGATGCCCTGATATTCAGGGCGAAGGTAGAGTTCGTAGATTTCGCCTTCCTGCGGCAGGGCGCGGGCGCGGTTCAGGCCAAGCGTCGCGTAGCCGGCGACTGTTCCCGCAACGTCGAGTACCAGCAGCGTCGCAGGTCCGCGCGTCGCCTTGCGCCACCAGTTTTCGCCACGCCGCTCGATCATCTGCGTCAGCGCGCGGTGCGGAATGATGCCTGCATAGGTGTGCTGCCAGGCGAGCCTGTGCGTTTCCGAAATGGCTCGGGCATCGTGCGGCTCAGCCCGCCGGACATCGATCGACAACGTCTTCATAACGTTTACTCTGGTCCTGCCAGGGACAATTAACCATATGCAATGACGCATTCCGGTCGATTGCCCACAGACTTAACATGTGGACGACGATCAAAATTTAACGCTTTTTTAACGATTGTCACAAGCTGGAATCGACGCAGCGCACAATAAAAAACCCCGGCACGAAGGCCGGGGTTTCAAACGGATATCTTGAGGTTTTTAGAGAGCAGCCTTCGACTTTTCGAAGCGCTTGCGGTCGTTGGCGTCAAGATACATCTTGCGCAGGCGAATATTCTTCGGCGTCACTTCCATCAGTTCGTCGTCCTGGATCCAGGAGAGCGCACGATCAAGCGTCATGCGAATCGGCGGCGTCAGCTTCACCGCTTCGTCCTTGCCGGCGGCGCGGATGTTGGTGAGCTGCTTGCCCTTCAGGACGTTCACTTCAAGGTCGTTGTCGCGCGAATGGATGCCGATGATCATGCCGGCATAGACCTTTTCGCCCGGCTCGATGATCATCGGGCCGCGATCTTCCAGGTTGAACATCGCATAGGCGACGGCTTCGCCGGAAGCATTGGCGAGCAGCACGCCATTGACGCGGCCACCGATCACACCCTTGTAGGGCTGGTAGTCGTGGAACAGGCGGTTCATGATCGCCGTGCCACGCGTATCCGTCAGCAGCTCCGACTGGTAACCGATCAGGCCCCGGGTCGGAGCGTAGAAACGCAGGCGAAGACGATTGCCGCCCGACGGACGCAGCTCGACCATTTCGGCCTTGCGCTCAGACATCTTCTGCACGACGACACCGGAATGTTCTTCGTCGACGTCGACGACGACTTCCTCGATCGGCTCCAGAAGCTGGCCGCTTTCATCCTTGTGCATGACGACGCGCGGACGCGACACGGCAAGCTCGAAGCCTTCGCGACGCATGGTTTCGATGAGAACGGCGAGCTGAAGTTCGCCGCGGCCGGAGACGTAGAACGAATCCTTGCCTTCGGCTTCTTCGATCTTCAGGGCGACGTTGCCCTCAGCTTCCTTGAAGAGACGGTCGCGGATGACACGGCTCGTCACCTTGTCGCCTTCGGTGCCCGCCAGCGGGCTGTCGTTGACGATAAAGGACATGGTGACCGTCGGCGGATCGATCGGCTGCGCTTTCATGGCCTCCGAGACGGCCGGATCGCAGAAGGTATCGGCGACGGTCCCCTTGGAGAGGCCGGCGATCGCGACGATGTCGCCCGCATGTGCTTCTTCGATCGCCGTGCGCTCGATGCCGCGGAAGGCGAGGATCTTGGAGATGCGGCCGGTTTCGATCAGCTTGCCATCCTGGCCGAGAACCTTGACGGCCTGGTTCGGCTTGATCGAGCCCGATGCGATGCGGCCGGTGATGATACGGCCGAGGAAGGGATTGGCTTCGAGGATCGTACCGATCATACGGAACGGGCCTTCTTCGACGGTCGGCTCCGGAACATGCTTGAGCACCAGGTCGAGAAGCGGTGCAAGACCCTGATCCTTCGGGCCTTCCGGATTGACGTTCATCCAGCCGTCACGGCCGGAACCGTAGAGGATCGGGAAGTCGAGCTGCTCGTCGGTCGCGTCGAGATTTGCAAAAAGGTCGAAGACTTCGTTGATGACTTCTTCGTGGCGGCCGTCCGGACGGTCGATCTTGTTGATCGCGACGATCGGACGAAGGCCGACCTTCAGAGCCTTGCCGACCACGAACTTGGTCTGCGGCATCGGACCTTCGGAGGCATCGACGAGAACGATCGCGCCATCCACCATCGACAGAATACGCTCGACTTCACCGCCGAAGTCGGCGTGGCCGGGGGTGTCGACGATGTTGATACGGACACCCTTCCATTCCACCGAGGTCGCCTTGGCGAGAATGGTAATGCCGCGTTCCTTTTCGAGGTCGTTCGAGTCCATCACGCGTTCCGCAACGCGCTGGTTCTCGCGGAACGAACCGGACTGTTTCAGGAGCTCGTCAACGAGGGTCGTTTTGCCATGGTCAACGTGCGCGATGATCGCGATGTTGCGAAGTGCCATATGTCATAATCTCTGAGGCTGGGGCGCTACGCCAAGTGGACGCGCCATTTACGTTTGGCGCGCTCATACCGGTTTTTTCGCGATTGCGAAAGGGGGTGGCACGCGAAAGCTGCGGCATGGTTGCCACCATACCGCTTTGCTCCGTGTCATCAAACTGTCTTAAGCGTCGCTGCCTGTCAATTCCTCGAAGGTCGCAAGCCCCTTCTTCACCAGCATCGCATCCGGGCTCGGCAGCTTGCCGCGGAAGCCCTTGTAGGCGTCCTCGGGATCGACGGAACCGCCGCTGGAATAGATGTTTTCCTTGAGTTTCTTTGCCATCTCGCCGTTGAAGGCGTCTCCGGTCTCCTCGAAAGCGGCGAAGGCATCGGCATCGAGCACCTCCGACCACATGTAAGAGTAATAGCCGGCCGAATAGCCGCCGGAGAAAATATGCTGGAAGTGCGGTGTGGCATGGCGCATGACGATCGATTTCGGCATGCCGATCTCGGCCAGCACCTCGGCCTGCACCGCCATCGGATCCTCGACGGTGTCACGCGTGTGAAACGCCATATCTACCAACGCCGAGGAAGTGAATTCGACGGTATTGAAGCCGGCGTTGAAGGTGCGGGCTGCCAGCACCTTGTCGAGCAGAACCTGCGGCATCGGCTCGCCGGTTTCGAAGTGCACGGCATATTGCTTGAGGATGGCAGGAACCGTGAGCCAGTGCTCGTAGAGCTGCGAGGGCAGCTCCACGAAATCGCGCGAAACGCCGGTGCCGGACACTGAGGGGTAGGTGACATCGGAAAGCATGCCGTGCAGCGCGTGGCCGAATTCGTGGAACAGCGTGCGGGCATCGTCGAGCGACAGCAGCGCCGGCTTGCCTTCAGCGGGCTTCGCGAAATTGCAGACATTGTAGATGATCGGCAATTCGCCGTGGCGCCCATTCTTGAGCTCCAGCTTGTGCTGCGATTGCAGCGAACTCATCCAGGCGCCGGAGCGTTTCGAACTGCGGGCGAAATAGTCGCCGAGGAAAAGGGCGACCAACCTGTTGTCGCGATCCCTGATTTCGAAGACCCTGACATCCGGGTGATAGGCCGGCACGTCCTTCTTCTCGACCGCGCGAATGCCGAACAGCCGGCCGGCCACGTCGAAGCAGGCGTCGATGATCTTCTCCAGCTGCAGATAGGGCTTGAGCTCGGCCTCGGAGAAATCGAACTTCCGCGCCCGGATCTTTTCGGCGTAGTGCCGCCAGTCCCAAGGCATCACCTCGTGGTTCCGGCCTTCCTCGGTGATCAGCGCCGCGATGTCGATCTCTTCCTCGCCGGCGCGTTTCACTGCCCGTGCCCAGACGGCCTTGAGCAGGTCGTTCACCGCATCGGCCGTCTTGGCCATCGTGTTGTCGAGCTTCAGTTCGGCGAAATTGCCGTAGCCGAGCAGCCTCGCCACCTCATGGCGTAGCGCCAGCGTTTCCTTGATGACGGCACGGTTGTCCGTCTCCCCGTCGTTTGCACCACGCGCCGCCCACGCCTTGAAAGCCTGTTCGCGCAGGTCCCGGCGTTCCGAAAAGGTGAGGAACGGCTCGATGATCGAGCGCGACAGCGTCACCGCATATTTGCCCTCTTCGCCGCGTTCGCGCGCCGCCGCCGCCATTGCGTCGCGCAGAAATTCCGGCAGCCCGTCGAGTTCGGCGCCCTCGGTAAGCGTGAGTGCCCAGGCCGTCTCGTCGGCCAGCACGTTCTGGCCAAACTGCGTGCCGAGCCCGGCCAGCTTTTCGTTGATCGCGGCAAGCTGTTCCTGCTCGGCCTTCTCGAGCTTGGCGCCCGACTTGACGAAGCCTTTCCAGTGGCGTTCCAACACGCGCGTCTGTTCGAGCGTCAGGCCGAGGCTCTCGCGTTTCTCCCAGAGCGTATCTATGCGGGAGAAAAGCGCGGCGTTCATGCCGATCTTCGAATAGTGGCGCGACATCTTCGGCGAGATCTCCCGCTCCAGCGCCTGGATGACATCGTTGGTATGGGCACCCGCTCTGTTCCAGAACAGCGCCGAGACCCGCGACAGCGCATCGCCCGCGATCTCCAGCGCCACGACCGTATTCTCGAATGTCGGCGCATCGCCGTTTCCGGCGATCTCGTCGATCTCCCTTTCATGCTCGGCCAGCGCCGCCTCGAAGGCGGCGGCAAAATCGCCGTCGTTCAAGGCATCGAAACGCGGCAGGCCGTGAAGGCCATCCCAGTTGACGACAGCCGGATTGAAATCATGGGAAGAGGGCATCGGAGAATCCTTTTTGGCATGCGAACGGACGGTCAATATAGGAGAGCGGCCGCGGAATTGGTATGTCGCCGGCAAGCCCTTTTGCCTCGTCCGCGAAACTGATGGGCGCGGCTAAATCCGGTGGACAGGCCGAAAATCTGGTGGACAAAATTTGACGCACCAAAATTAACCATTTGTTAACGATTGACCCGAATCAGGCGCGAGAGCTAATTTCCCGCTGTTCTTCTTGTAAGGGGACATGCGCCATGGAAATTTTTTCTGTGCGGTCTTCTCAGAGTTTGCTATTTAAAAACAATCCTAATAACGCAAAAAGTTCGAAGACCTCTCATATTGAAATCGAGACCAGAGCTCCGGCCCCGGTCTCGTTCCAGATTGAAGACAACCTTGATGACGGGCTCGATTTTACCGCGGTCAGTCCCGGAGAATTGCGAAATTACGCGCGCCAGAGCTTCGATAGCGGCCTGATCGATCAGAACACATACGCCGCCATCTCCGAGCCGCTGCCGATGCACGCGATCGATCCGCTCGGCAACGTCATCGATCTCTCCAGCGTCACCGACGGCACGAGTTTCAATTTCCTCGACTATTACAAGAACCAGCTGCAGGTCGCCATGTCGATCGGCGATCCGGATGAAGTTCAGACGCTGAAATCGATCGTCAACTTCCTGGATGGGTGAGTGGTCAGGCCCTGCGCCAACCAAGAAGACCGGGGGTCGCGTGCCATAGCGCCTGGGCGGCAAATCCCATGAAGAGCACGCCGGAGCAACGCACGATCAGCCGCTCATGCGCGCGATAGAAACGGCGGACCGCGCCAGCGCCGATGATGCCGATCAGGATGATATCGGCGGTTACGAAACCCACGAAGGATACACCGAGAAGCACCGGCAAGGCCTCGAAATCGAGCGCGCCGGCTGAGCCCGCAACCAGCGCCGTGAAGGTGGCGAGAGCCACCGGATAACCCTTCGGATTGGTGACGCCGAAAATCAGCCCGCGGCGAAACGGTCGCTCGACCATGACAAGGCCCTGCCCCTCCGCTTTCGGCTTGGCATTGACGGCGCTCCAGCCGATCCAGGCAAGATAGAAGCCGCATGCAAGGCCGAGCAGGTCGAAGACGAAGGTTCCGATCGTCTTGGCCCCAACGATCGCGATCAGCGCCAGCGACGACCAGATGATATCTCCGACCAGATGCCCCATCATGAAGAAGGCGCCAGCCTTGCGCCCCTGCCCGGCGCCGATGCCGAGCAGCTGCAGGAAAGCCGGTCCAGGGATGAGCACATAGAAAAGCGCCGCCAGGAAGGCGCCGAAGAGCAGAGACTGCGTCATGGAGATGCTCCGAGGATGATCGTGACAGAGTAAGAGATCGCGGGCATCCGTCAAGGGTGGTTGCGCCGCCACGAAAAGCGGGGCCAGGTCGCAATGACCACCGGCGGCGCTTCGCGAAGATATCATCGGATGCAGCGCATGTGGACAATCCAGGCGGATCGGGAAGCGAACACTATCGGCGCCTATAGATTTCTATTGGGAAACTCCCATGTTATCATGCATTAACGGCGTCGCTTGCCGTAGGTTCTGCGCACAGAGATTTGTCTGATGAGCGAAGTGGACGTGCTTTTTGCCACATTACGACAAGCGGCCGACCCGCGGACGGTTGAATGCATCGAGAACGTGGTCATGCATGGCTTGGATCGCGATCTCAATCGCATCAATGCGCTCGCCTTTGCAGCTAAGCACCACCTCGACGAAGAGAAAACGATCGCAGCGTTTCTCCATGCCGCGCGCATAGGCGCGTTCGAGATGACGTGGAATGTCCTCTGCCCAGGATGCGGCGGCGTCCTCGACAGCGGCGCAACCCTCAAAGGGGTCGTCCAGGACACTTACCATTGCGCGCTCTGCGCGGCCGGATACGAGCCGACCCTCGACGAGATGGTCGAGGTGACCTTCACGGTCAGTCCGCGCGTGCGCAGGATTGCCGCCCATGACCCCGATCGATTGTCTCCGCCTGAGTATTATCGTCAGATCTTTTTCAGCTCCGGTGTCGACTTGCCGGAGGATCTGGAAGCGAAATTCGAACGCATTATGCTGGAGATGATCGAACTGGCTCCGGGCGAGAAGGCTTTCGTCTCACTGCAACTGCCGGCGCAATTCGTCATCATCTTCGATGCGGTAACACACTCGGCACAATTCATCGACGTGAAAGGCGAGCCGACCAGCGAGCGCCAGAACCTCTCGATGGTCATCAGTCGCGCGCATGCGCTGAACGAAACGCTGACGCTGCGCCCCGGCCTGCTACGGCTCACCCTCGAAAACCACACCGATCGCAGAGTGGTGCCGAACGTCTGTATCGCAGGAGATGAGCTGCATGATCTGCTCGGCCGCAGGCGGCCTTTTCTGACAGCCAAGCGTCTGCTGACGAACCAGAGCTTCCGGGATATCTACCGGACCGACACTCTCGACGTCGATCAACGCCTCAAGATCACAAGCCTGACGTTCCTCTTCACTGACCTGCGCGGTTCGACGGCTCTTTACGAGCGCGTCGGAGACCTTGCCGCTTTCGATCTGGTGAGAGCGCATTTCAGGGTTCTTCATGAAATTGTCGCGACAGAGGCCGGAGCGGTCGTCAAAACTATCGGCGATGCGGTCATGGCGACCTTTCCGAGTCCGGACCGCGCGGTAGCGGCGGCGCTGCGGATGCGCCAGGCGATGCTCCGATTGAATACCGAACACGGCAGCGACGACCTTCTCCTGAAGATCGGCATTCATGAGGGGCCATGCCTGGCGGTCAACCTGAACGACCGGCAAGACTACTTCGGCCAGACCGTCAACATCGCCTCCCGCGTCCAGGGCCTTGCCGATCCGAATGTGATCATGACGACGGAAGCGATTGTCGGGGACGCCCGAGTTTCAGATATCCTGCGCGACAGCGGCATTTCATCGGCCTCCCGAATGGAAGAGCTTCAGGGCATCGGGAGAGAGGTAAGAATCTTCGCCCTGTCCTAAGCTGCATCCGTTCTTCGGCGTCGGCCGACCTGGGCAGCCAGCGCCGGCGCTGAATTTATGCTGACATTCTCAGCCCACGAAAAAGCCCGCACGGCACAAATGCCGGCGGGCTCATATCCGTTCAAGGGCGAAGCAAGATTACTTCGCGAGGTTCCGCTTGCCGAGCGTGCGCAGGCGCAGCGCGTTGAGCTTGATGAAGCCGGCCGCATCCTTCTGGTCGTAGGCGCCCTGATCGTCCTCGAAAGTGACGAGCTTGTCGGAATAGAGCGACTTTTCGCTTTCGCGGCCGATGACCATGACATTGCCCTTGTAGAGCTTCAGCGTCACCTCGCCTTCGACATGTTCCTGGCTCTTGTCGATCAGCGCCTGCAGCATCTCGCGCTCTGGCGAGAACCAGAAGCCGTAATAGATCAGCTCGGCGTAACGCGGCATGATCTCATCCTTGAGATGGGCGGCACCACGGTCGAGCGTGATCGATTCGATGGCGCGATGCGCCGAAAGCAGGATTGTTCCGCCTGGTGTCTCGTAGACGCCGCGCGACTTCATGCCGACAAAGCGGTTCTCGACGAGGTCGAGGCGGCCGATGCCGTTGTCGCGGCCGTAATTGTTGAGCGTTGCGAGCAGCGTCGCCGGAGACATTTCGACACCGTTGATCGACACAGCATCGCCCTTGCGGAAGCCGACCTTGATTGTCGTCGCCTTATCGGGGGCCGCTTCAGGCGAGATCGTGCGCATATGCACATACTCAGGCGCTTCCTGCGCCGGATCTTCCAGAACCTTGCCCTCGGAAGAGGAGTGCAGCAGGTTGGCGTCGACGGAGAAAGGAGCCTCGCCCTTTTTGTCCTTGGCAACCGGGATCTGATGCTGCTCGGCGAAGGCGAGCAGGTCGGTGCGGCTCTTGAAGGACCAATCACGCCACGGCGCGATGATCTTGATATCGGGGTTCAGGGCATAGGCGGAAAGCTCGAAACGGACCTGATCGTTGCCCTTGCCGGTCGCGCCATGGGCAATCGCATCCGCGCCCGTCTTGCGGGCGATATCGATTAGGTGCTTGGAAATCAGCGGACGGGCGATCGAGGTGCCGAGCAGATAGACGCCTTCATAGACGGCATTGGCGCGGAACATCGGGAAGACGAAATCGCGCACGAATTCCTCGCGCACGTCCTCGATATAGATCTCCTTGATGCCGAGCATCTCGGCCTTCTTGCGCGCCGGCTCCAGCTCTTCGCCCTGACCTAGATCGGCGGTGAAGGTGACGACTTCTGCGCCGAGTTCCGCCTGCAGCCACTTCAGGATGATCGAGGTGTCGAGGCCGCCGGAATAGGCGAGCACGACTTTCTTCACGTCTTTGTATGATGCCATGGTGATGAGGTCCGTTACATAAAGCCCGGCAAAAACCCGGTGTCGCGGCACTTTTAGCGAGATTGGCGCGTGACGCAAGGGCAAGTGCGAGGCCACCGGCGCGATAGCATTTGACAGGGCAAAAGCGGAGCCCATATTCGCCATCGTCCGGACGATGGTCGAGGAGGAGTTCCCCGTGACGAATATTCAAGACATTTTCAAGAAGTCCAATGTTGCCGTGATCACCGGCGGCGCTTCCGGCATCGGCTTTGCCGCTGCAAAACACTTTGCCAAGGCCGGCATGAGCGTCGTCATCGCCGACCTCGGCGGCGATCGGCTGGCAGCGGCCGCCGACGAGCTCAAGGCGATTGCCGGCGAGGAAGATGTGATGGCGGTCGAGACCGATGTCGCCAGCAGGGACTCGCTGGAGGCGCTCGAGCGGGCCGTCATTCAGCGTTTCGGCCGCGTGCATGTGCTGATGAACAATGCCGGCATCGGCCCGGAAACCTCGATCTTCAGCCCGCAGGCGAACTGGGACCATATCTTCGCCGTCAACCTGATGGGCGTCATCAACGGCACGCGCACCTTCGGCCCGAAGATGCTGTCGCACGGCGAGCCCGGCCTCATCATCAATACCGGCTCCAAGCAGGGCATCACCACGCCGCCCGGCAATCCCGCCTACAACATCTCCAAGGCAGGTGTGAAGGTGTTTACCGAGGCGTTGGAGCACGAGCTGCGCAACACCGAAGGCGCGAAGATCTCGGCGCATCTCCTCATCCCAGGCTTCGTCTTCACCGGCCTCACCAAGGGCGACCGCGCGGATAAGCCGGCTGGTGCCTGGACGCCGGAGCAGACCATCGACTTCATGGTCGAAAGCCTCGAACGCGGCGATTTCTACATTCTCTGCCCCGACAACGACGTTGCCCGCCCGGTCGACGAGCGCCGCATGGCCTGGGCTGCCGGCGACATCATCGAAAACCGTCCGCCGCTGTCACGCTGGCACAAGGACTATGCCGATAAGTTCAAGGCCTTCCTGGAACAGAAGTGATCAGCGGTAATGCCTGTCGCTCGGAAGTGTGCAGCGGTTCCGAGATAACGACATGCATAAAACAAGCGGCGAATGCGCGTCGCATGAATCAAGTTTAATGCGACACGCATGAGCAGGTTTGATTGGTAATTTACTGAAAGCCGGGTAAGAGATCGTCAGGTCTTTCCGGCTTTCAGAGTATGCCCATGGATTTCCTGCCCAGCCTGCCGACCCTCCTCGCCTTTGCCGCAGCGACGCTCCTGCTCGCGGCGACCCCGGGGCCCGACATGACGCTGTCGATCAGCCGTGCGCTGGCCCAGGGCAAGAAGGCTGCCCTCTTCGTCGTCGTCGGCACCAGTCTTGGCATCGTCGTCCACACCATGCTGGTCGCCTTTGGCATTTCGGCGCTGATCACCGCTTCGCCGACCGCCTTCCTGATGCTGAAGACCGGCGGCGCGGCCTATCTGTTCTGGCTGGCTGTGCAGGCGATCCGCTTCGGCTCGAAGCTCACCGTCGCCAAGGTCGAGGGGCAGAAGGGCACCGCGCTTGCCAACATCTCCTCCGGCTTCTGGGTCAACCTTCTAAACCCGAAGGTCATCATCTTCTTCATGACCTTTCTGCCGCAATTCGTCAGCGCCGGCGATCCCGCCGTCACGCAGAAGCTGCTTTTCCTTGGGCTTTGCTTCATACTGATCGGCATGCCCGTCAATGCCAGCGTGATCTTTGCCGCCGACTGGCTCACTTCCTGGCTGCAGAGCAATAAGAAGGTGCTGCGCGGCATGGACTATACCTTCGCCGGCGTCTTCTCGATCTTCGCAGCCAAGATCCTGCTCACCCAGGCAAAATAGCCCGCGGTCGGCATAGCCGGTGATCGGTGGGTAGCCAGTCAGCACGCTGTCGGCGTAAGCAGATCAGCTCGCTGTTGGCTCAGCCAATCAGCAAAGCATCGTCATCCAGCGTCTGGCCGCGCATCTTGCGGAACATGGCGATCAGATCCTCGACCTGCAGGTTCTTTCTGTTATCGCCTGCCACGTCGAGGACGATCTCGCCGCCATGCAGCATGATCGTGCGGTGGCCGTAATCCAGCGCCTGACGCATGGAGTGCGTCACCATCATCGTCGTCAGCTTGCGCTCGGCGACGATCTTCTGCGTAAGGTTCATCACGAACTCGGCCATCCCAGGATCGAGCGCCGCCGTATGTTCGTCGAGCAGCAGAACTTCCGATCCGGCAAGCGTTGCCATGACAAGGGAAACGGCCTGCCGCTGCCCGCCCGAAAGCAGATCCATGCGGTCCTTCAGCCGGTTTTCCAGCCCGAGATTGAGCTCGGCAATCCGCCCCCTGAAGTCGTCGCGTCTGACACCACCGAGCGCCGGCGCAAGCCCTCGCCTTTCGCCGCGCCGCGCAGCCAGAGCGAGGTTTTCCTCGATCGACAACGAGCCGCAGCTTCCCGTCAGCGGATCCTGGAACACACGCGCCACCAGACCGGCGCGCGCCGCCGTCGATTTGCGCGTGACGTCGTTCTTGCCGATCAGCACCTGCCCTTCGCTCGGAATGACGTCGCCGGCGAGTACGCCGAGCAATGTCGATTTGCCCGCGCCGTTCGAGCCGATGACGGTGACAAAGGAGCCTTGCTCGATGGTCAGGCTGACGCCGTTCAGCGCCTGCTTCTGCAGCGGCGTGCCGCGCCCGAAAACGACCTTGATGTCCTTGACGCTGATCATGATGCGGCACCTCGGCGAAGACGGGGAAGAATGAGTGCCACGGTCACCAGCACCGCCGTGACGAAATTGAGGTCGGAGGCCTGCAAGCCGATGACGTCACTCGAAAGCGCCAGTTGGATGGCGATGCGATAGACGATCGAGCCGAGTACGCAGCCGATCAACGCCATCAGCAGCCCCCGGCGCCCCAGCAGCGTCTCGCCGATGATGACGGCGGCAAGCCCCACGACGATCGTACCGACGCCCGAGGTGACGTCGGCAAAGCCGTTCGTCTGGGCAAACAATGCGCCGCCGAGCGCCACCAGCGCGTTGGAAATCGCCATGCCGAGGTAGATCTGCCGGCTGGTGTCGACGCCTTGCGCACGCGCCATTCTGGCATTGGCGCCGGTCGCCCGCATGGCAAGCCCGGCATCGCTTTCGAGAAAGCGCCAGACCAGGATGAGGGCAACGACCACAAGCACGCCAACGAAGAGCGGCCGCACGTAGAAATCGCGAAGCCCGTGGCCGAAGAACGGGCTGATCATCGTATCGGCATTGATGAGCGCGACGTTGGGTTTGCCCATCACCCTCAGGTTGACGGAAAAGAGCGCGATCATCGTCAGGATCGAGGCGAGCAGGTTGAGGATCTTGAAGCGCACATTGAGCAGCGCCGTCACCATGCCTGCACCGGCACCCGCCGCCATGGCGATCAGCGCCGCAAGCCATGCATTGACGCCGGCAATGATCAGCACCGCGGTTACCGCCGCACCGAGCGGAAAGGAGCCGTCCACCGTCAGATCAGGAAAATCGAGGACGCGGAAGGCGAGATAGACGCCGAGAGCGACGAAGGAATAGACCAAGCCGAGCTCGACGGCCCCCCAGAATGCGATTTGGCTCAAGGCTTTCAGCCCCTTTTTGTTTCCGTTCCGCCCGTCGCGAAACCGCAGCCTTGTAATACTTCAGCCGCCCCCGTGCAAACGAGAGCGGCTGAATGTGAACAGGCCGATGGAACTACGGATTATTCGATGACCTTGTTGGCGCGCGACAGCACGCTTTCAGGTAGGGTGACGCCCATCTTGGCCGCAGCGGCCTTATTGACCACGAGGTCGCTTCCGGCGGCAGTCTTGACTGCGATATCGCCGGGGTTCTCGCCCTTCAGCACGCGCACGACGATTTCGCCGGTCTGCTTGCCGACATCGTAATAGTTGAAGCCGAGGGCAGCGATCGAACCGCGCGAAACCGAATCCGTATCGGCGGTGAAGAGCGGCAGCTTGCTCTCTTCGGCAACCGCGACGGCGCCTTCGAGCGCGGAGATAATCGTGTTGTCGGTCGGAATGTAAATCGCATCGGCGCGGCCGACCAGGGCGCGCGCAGCACCCTGAACCTCGGCCGATTTCGTTGCTGCCGATTCGACCACGGTCAGGCCTGCCTTTTCGGCTTCGGCCTTCAGCACCGCGAGCAGCGAAACCGAGTTCGCCTCACCTGAGTTGTAGAGATAGCCGATCGTTTTCACCTTTGGCAGGATTTCCTTGATCAGCGCCAGGTGCTCGGCGACCGGCGACATGTCGGAAAGGCCGGTGACATTGCCGCCTGGTTTGTCCATGTTTTTGACGAGCTGGGCGCCGAGCGGATCGGAGACGGCCGTGAAGACGACGGGAATGTCGCGCGTCGCGGAAACGACGGCCTGGGCCGAAGGCGTGGAGATCGGGACGATGACATTGGGCTCGTCGCCGGCGAACTTGCGGGCGATCTGAGCTGCCGTCGCCGGATTGCCCTGCGCCGATTCGAACACGAATTTCAGGTTCTCGCCTTCCTTGTAGCCGGCCGCCGTCAGCACATCGAGAACGCCCTTGCGGGCCGCATCCAGCGCCGGATGCTCGACGATCGCCGTCACGGCAACGGTCACGTTGTCAGCCTTTGCAGGTAGGGAAAGGGCCAAAGTGGCGGCAAGAGCGAGCAGAATCGGGCGCATTTGTATCCTCCTGATTGATTTTGGCCGCACTATTAGGAAAAGCGCATGCTTAAATCAATGCAGGAGAATTGTAGCGAGGATCAAACTTGCTGATCAGTCGTCGGCGCCGTGATTGGCGATCATCATCGCCTCGAAGGCCAGACGCTCGGTCTTGCGCATGCGTTCGGATTCCGATTTCAGCTGGCCGCAGGCGGCCAGAATATCGCGGCCGCGCGGCGTGCGGATCGGCGAGGCGTAGCCGGCCGAATTGATGAAATCGGCGAACTTCTCGATCTGTTCCCAGTCGGAACACTGGTAATTGGTGCCGGGCCAGGGATTGAAGGGGATGAGGTTGATCTTGGCCGGCACGCCCTTCAGGAGCTTGATCAGCCCCTTGGCGTCCTCCAGGCTGTCGTTGACGTCTTTCAGCATCACATATTCGAAGGTGATGCGCCGCGCGTTAGACAGGCCGGGATAGGCCTTGCACGCCTCGATCAGTTCCTTCAGCGGATATTTCTTGTTGATCGGCACCAGGATATCGCGCAGGTCATCGCGCACCGCATGCAGCGAGATCGCCAGCATCACGCCGATTTCCTCGCCGGTGCGGAAGATCTCCGGCACCACGCCCGAGGTGGAAAGCGTCACGCGGCGCTTGGACAGCGACAGGCCGTCACCATCTGTGGCAATCAGCAATGCCTGCTTGACGGCATCGAAGTTATAGAGCGGCTCGCCCATGCCCATCATGACGATATTGCTGACCTTGCGTCCTTCCGCAGGCATGATCGTACCCTGCGGCGCTTCTCGGTCCGGGAAGTCCCCAAGCCGGTCGCGGGCGAGCAACAACTGCGACAGAATTTCCTCCGCCGTCAGGTTGCGCACCAGACGCTGTGTCCCGGTATGACAGAAGGAACAGGTGAGCGTGCAGCCGACCTGGCTGGAAATGCAGAGCGTGCCGCGGCCCTCTTCTGGAATGTAGACAGCCTCGATCTCGACAGGACGCCCGGCGCCCCGCGGGGGAAAGCGCAGCAGCCATTTGCGTGTGCCATCATTGGAGACCTGCTCCTCGACGATTTCAGGACGCGCGATGGTGAAATGCTGCTTCAGCATCTCGCGCATGTCCTTGGCCACATTCGTCATGTGATCGAAGTCGGAAACCCCGCGCACATAGATCCAGTTCCAGAGCTGGGAGACGCGCATCTTGATCTGCTTCTCGGCGACGCCCTTGTCACGAAGCGCTGCTCCCATTTCTTCGCGGGACATGCCGATCAGAGACGGTTTCTCGACGCCGGCAGAAACACTCGCGGCCTGAGGCTTGGTAACATCAAACGCATCCATGACGGACATGGTCTTTTTCATCCCGAAGTCGAACATGTGACCGCTCTGCAAGCTCAGGGTCTTACCGGGATAAGCCGGAAGACTTGCGAACACATGACGGCACATTGGCAGAAATTGATGGCGGACGGCGAGCGATATCGCGATCTGTCCGCTGTTTGCGCGGCCTTTAGCATCATTTTGGCCGCGCGTCACTATAGATGGAAATAACGAAGGCCGGCGCAAGGCCGGCCTTTTGAACTCTATCGACGAAATCCTGCTTATTTGCAGGTTTCGATCTGTTTCAGCGCGGCGGAGATACCCGAGAGCGAATAGCTGTAGGAGGTGCCGGTGCCCTTGCGCGAAACCGCATTCACCGTCATCGAATGACCCGTTTTCATCGCCGCGACGAGGGCCGGTTCCTGGGCGGCGTTCTCGACCCAGCCAGCCTTGTCCTTGGTGAACATCACGAAGGTCTTGTTATCGATGACGACGTTGATCTTCGAATTTTCCTTCACCGTATAGCCCATCATCGCCTGCGGCTCATACGAGATGTTCTGGCCGGGGCGCTGCGAGACGATGAAGAAATTATCGCCGTGGTCGACGCTTGCCGGCTGTTTTGCCGTCGGTACGGACAGGACGTAGCAGACGGTGCTGTTGCCCGACTTGTAGGAATAGGCGCCCCAGGCCTGGAACTGCTGAATACGAGTCGGCGCGGCTGCGGTCGCAGGCTGCTGCGCTGCCGCCACTCCTGTCATAGCAAGGGTGAGTGCGAGAGCTGATACGATACTTTTTACAAACATGGATTCCTGCCGGTTCTTGCGATTCAAGGCCCGAAGCGATCATAGCGGGCAGCGCATAATCACGATCTGCTTTATTTTGACTTAATTCAGGTTACCAAATGGTCAACAATAGCTGCGATTTGTATCTGCCTGTGTCATTTCAACTCGGGTGTCAATTTTGGCCCCTTCGACGGGATCTGTCGTGCCATCTTGTCGCGATGGCACCGACCGTCCGTTCGGCTGAATTTAAGACACAAAGATTCAGGCAAGAGTTTGACCTTTCCCAATTCCGTGTACCTCATTAAGACTTGGAAATCCGGGACGAAATTTTCGCCGCAGGGGGCTCGTGAGAGGACATGGATGCCGAGGAAAGACAGCGTTTCGCTGCCCTCGCGGAGGCCGTCGCCAGGGATCGCGACCAGCAGGCCTTTTCCATCCTGTTCGATTATTTCGCGCCGCGCCTGAAGGCCTGGCTGCTGCGCCAGAAAATGACGAACGCCGAGGCCGAGGAACTGGTACAGGAGATCATGATCGTGCTTTGGCACAAGGCCGCTCTCTACGATGCCACGCGATCTTCGCTTTCGACCTGGCTTTTCCGCATCGCCCGCAACCGCCGGATCGACCTGCAGCGCCGCACCAACACCCACACCTTCGACGAAACCGACCCGGCCCTGCAACCGCCGGCCGAGATCGGCGCGGATGAAATGATCGCCAACGACGACCGGGACGCCAAGATACGCGCTGCCGTCGGCCAGCTGCCGGAAGAACAGCGCGACATGCTCCGCGCCGCCTTCTTCCTCGGTCAATCGCATTCGGAGATCGCCGAGGCGACCGGGCTGCCGCTCGGCACGGTGAAATCGCGCATCCGGCTTGCCTTCGGCAAACTCCGGAAAGTGCTGGAGCAGGAGATCGCCTAAAGCACGCCGCCCAAAACTGTGCAGCGGTTTTTGGAAAACGACATGCGCAAAACCAGGGATCTAGAGCGCAGCGCGCTTTAGATCGTTCTCATCGTCTCTTCCGGCCCATCGGCGAGAACCCGGTCAGCCGCCTCATAGTGGATCGGCCGAATATGGCCGCGCACCATGGCGAAGGCGGCCGAGAGCACGGCAATGTCGTCGGAAAAACCGATGACGGCGAAAACGTCGGGGATCATGTCGATCGGCATGACGAAATAGGCGAGCGCCGCGAGCAGCACACCACGTACCTTGGTCGGCGTCAGCGGATCGAGCGCACAGTAGAAACCAGCGACAACATCACGGGAAAACGGAATCTGCCGTACAGCCCGCCGGAAGGTCGGCCAGAATTTCTGCCGCACGGTCTTTTCCCGGCGGCTCTGTGTGTCCTCGTCGCCCGGCAACAGGATTTCCCCGAATTTGACGTCGTCCATCCCTCTATCCTTTCGTCCATGCGAACATATGGTGATGGCGTCTCGGCTTTCAATCGGCCCCGCTTTCAAGCGGCGCGTCGCGCCGCCGCCTTTTCCATCGCCCTGGCGAGCTTGAAATCCAGCTCCGTCAGTCCGCCGGCATCATGCGTGTTCAGCGTCACCTCCACCTTGGAATAGACATTGAACCATTCGGGATGGTGGTTGAGCTTTTCAGCCGTAATCGCTGCTTCCGTCATGAAGCCGAAAGCCTCGATGAAATTGGAAAACTTGAAGGTCTTCGATATCGCGGAGGCTCCATCGTTGAGCGTCCAGCCCGCAAGTTTGGTCAGTTCAGCCTCGGCCGCTGCCCGTTCCAGTCTTTCCCATTTCATGCCATGTTCCTCCTATCTATCCGACGGATCTACCGATGAAACGCATCAGCATCCTGTTCGTTTGCATGGGCAATATATGCCGTTCTCCGCTCGCGGAAGGAATTTTTGGCCATCTCGTCGCGCAGGCGAGCCTTGCCGGCCATTTTACGATCGATTCCGCCGGCACCGGCGGCTGGCATGAAGGCGATCCGCCCGACCAGCGTTCGATCGCCGTCGCCAAAAGTCATGGCGTCGATATATCCGGGCAGCGTGCCCGCCGCATCCGTCCGACGGATTTCAAGGATTTTGATCTGATACTGGCGATGGACCGCGCCAACGTGGCGGCGCTTGGCAGCATCGCGCCGCCCGAGGCAAATATCCGTCTCTTCGGCGATACCGCCCTTGGAACCGGAGAAGATATCCCCGATCCCTATTACGGCGGCCAAGACGGTTTCGAGCTGGTCTATACCAGGCTCTTGACCGGCTGCAGCAATCTGCTTGAAACGCTGGGCGTCGAGCGCGCTTCGTGCAGTGGAAATACTTCCTCGGTGAGGTAAGGCCCACCGCCAACCGATTCGCGCGACGAGAGCAGCACGAAACGCGGCGCCGTGAAAGTCGCGGTGTGGAAATTGCCGCGTCCTGACAAATATTGCACGACGTCGTCGAGGCGCGAGGATTTGAGCCGTGCCAGCGTTACATGCGGCATGAATTTGCGAGGATCCGGCGGTAGGCCGATGCGCTGGCAGATGCGCTCGATTTCGGCCTGGAGGGCATACATTTCCGGCGATTGCGAGACGCCGGCCCAGACCGAATGCGGTTTCTTCGAACCGAAGGAACCGATACCTTCGAGCCGGAACTGGAATTCCGGCCGGTCGATCCGGTCGAGGCGTTCAACGATTTCATCGGCCGTCCGGCCATCGACATCACCGATGAAGCGCAGGGTGATGTGGTAATTCTCCACATCGATCCATCGTGCTCCGGGGAGGCCACCGCGCAGCAATGAAAGGCTCATTGCCGCATTGCGCGGAATTTCGAGGGCGGTAAACAGTCTCGGCATAACGAGCACTCCCCGAATCTTTTGCAGGTGCTCACACGGAATCACGCAATCAACGACCGCGCAAGCCCCTATTTCTTCACAGTAGAAATCGTCCCGATGAAATTTGTGACATCGGCTTCGATCTTCCCGACCATGACTTCGACGCCTCTAGCGTTCGGATGCATTCCGTCCTCGAGTTTTAGCCCCGCATCCAGCGCCACACCGTCGAGGAAGAAGGCATAGAGCGGGACCCCATGTTTTTCCGAAAGTTCCCGGTAGATCGGATTGAAACGCGCAGCATAGTCCGCCCCCATGTTCGGCGGCGCCATCATGCCGACGAGCAGCACGGCAACCCCTCGTTCCTTTAGCCGAGTAATCATCTGGTCGAGATTCTTTTCGCTCTCTTCGGGAGGGATGCCGCGCAATGCATCGTTGGCGCCGAGTTCCAGGATAACGCCATCAGTGCCGTCGGGAACAGACCAATCGATGCGGGCAAGGCCTCCTGTCGTCGTGTCGCCCGAAACACCGGCATTGGCGATCGCGACGTCAAGCCCCTTCGCCTTCAGGGCCGCCTGCAACTTTTCCGGAAAGCCGTCGCCGGGCGGCAGCTGATAGCCCGCCATCAGGCTGTCCCCAAATCCGACCAGATTGATCGTCCGTGCATTCGCTCCAGCCGCAAGTATCAGCGAGACGGCAATGACGGTGAATTGAAGGGCGGCAACTTTAAATCTCATCCTGCTTTCCCTAGATTGGCGAGGTGCCGTCATGCGGCCATTCCGTTAAGGACTTATATAGGGCGATTTCTGTTGGCAAAAACCATCATCGAGTTGAAGGGCGCCGATCTGACCCTTGGCAGTGCCGCCGCCTCCGTCCATGTGCTGAAGGGTATCGATCTCGACATCGCCGCCGGTGAATCCGTCGGCATCGTCGGCCCTTCCGGTTCGGGCAAATCCACGCTGCTGATGGTGCTTGCCGGGCTGGAAAAGCTCGACAGCGGCGAGATCAACATCAACGACACGCCGCTTCACAGCCTCAGCGAGGATCAGGTCGCCGATTTCCGCGGCCGCAACATCGGCATCGTCTTCCAGTCCTTCCATCTGATCGCCAACATGACGGCGCTGGAAAACGTCGCCGTGCCGCTGGAGCTCGCCAATGTCCGCAACGCCTTCGATATCGCCCATCGCGAGCTGAATTCCGTCGGCCTCGGCGAGCGACTAAACCACTATCCCGGCCAGCTTTCCGGCGGCGAGCAGCAGCGCGTGGCGATCGCAAGAGCGCTCGCCCCCTCGCCCGCCCTGCTGATCGCCGACGAGCCCACCGGCAATCTCGATACCGAGACCGGCCGCCAGATCGCCGATCTCCTGTTTGCCAAGCAGGCCGAGCGCGGCATGACCCTGCTTCTCGTCACCCATGACATCTCGCTTGCAAACCGCTGCTCGCGCCAGATCAGTGTCCGCTCCGGCAGGATCGAAGGCGATAGTGCCGCCCGCCACAGCGAGGCGGTTTTCGCATGAGGATCGTCACGCCGCGCGTTTCGCTCGCTTTTCGCCTGGCGCTTCGCGAGCTGCGCGGCGGCATTCGCGGGTTCTACATCTTCCTTGCCTGCATCGCGCTCGGCACCGGCGCGATCGCCGCCGTCAATTCGGTTTCTCAGTCGATCACCGACACGATCGCCTCGCAGGGCCAGGAGCTGCTGGCCGGCGACGTTCGCTTCGAGCTCAACAATCGCGAAGCCACGCCGCAGGAAATGAGTTTCCTCCAAAGCCTCGGCACCGTCTCGGTTTCGACCGGCCTGCGCTCGATGGCACGCAAGCCTGACGGTTCCGACCAGGCGCTGGTCGAGGTCAAGGCGGTCGACGACGCCTATCCGCTTTACGGCAAATTCGCAGCCGAGCCGGATTATCCGCTTGCGGCACTGCTTTCAGGCGAAGGCGGCACCTACGGCGCTGTAGCAGCCCCTCTGCTTCTCGACCGGCTCGGGCTTTCGGTCGGCGACGAGTTGCTGCTCGGCAACGTCAAGCTCAGCATCACTGGCACGGTGAAGACCGAGCCGGACGCACTGTCGGAAGGCTTCGGTTTTGCGCCGCGTCTGCTCGTCAGCCGCAAGGCGCTCGAAGCCTCGGGACTGATCCAGACGGGAAGTCTGGTCGAGCATGCCTACAAGATCCGGCTGGAAAACAAGGGCGCGATGTCGGGCATTCAGGCGCGCGCCACCAAGGAATTCCCCTCCGCCGGCTGGGCGATCCGCACCAGCGACCGCGCCGCACCCTCGCTCACCGAAAACATCACCCGCTTCTCGCAGTTCCTGACGCTGGTCGGCTTGACCGCGCTGATCGTCGGCGGCGTCGGCGTCGCCAATGCCGTGCGCGCTTTTCTCGATTCAAAGCGCACCACCATCGCCACCTTCAAATGCCTTGGCGCACCGGCCGCCACCGTCGTCCTGATCTATCTCTTCCAGATCGCCATGATTGCGCTCGGCGGCATTGCGATCGGCCTTGTCATCGGCGCCCTGTCGCCAATATTCGCTGCGCAGTTCCTGGCCCAGTTCCTGCCGGTCTCCACGACGCCGACCCTTTATCCCGGCGCCCTGCTGCTCGCGACACTCTTCGGCGTCCTGACGACGCTTGCCTTCGCCATCCTGCCACTCGGCCATGCCCGCGAAGTGCCGGCGACGGCGCTCTTCCGCGAGCAGGGCTTCGAGGCCCGCCACCTGCCCTCCTGGCCCTATATCCTGCTCGCCGCCATCTTCATGGCGGCCCTTGCCGGCCTTGCCGTCCTCACTGCCTATGACCGCTTCATCGCCGTCGTCTTCGTCGGTGCGATCGTCTTCGCCTTCGTCGTCCTGCGGCTCGTCGCAGCAGCGATCGCCTGGCTCGCGCGCCGCAGCCCGCGCGTCAACTCGCCGGCGCTCAGGCTTGCGATCGGCAACATCCACCGCCCCGGCGCGCTGACGCCGTCGGTCGTGCTCTCGCTTGGCCTGGGCCTGGCATTGCTGGTGACGCTGACCCTGATCGACGGAAACCTGCGCCAGCAACTGACCGGCCGCATGAACGAGGGCGCTCCGAACTTCTTCTTCGTCGATATCCAGAGCGCCGAGGTCGACGCTTTCCGGAGTCTTGTCCAGGCGCAGGCACCGAAGGGCAAGCTGATGGAAGTGCCGATGCTGCGCGGCCGGATCATCGCCTTCAACGGAGAGGACGTCGCCAAGAGGAACGTGCCGGCCGCCGGTCGCTGGGTGCTGAACGGCGATCGCGGTATCACCTATTCCGATACCTTGCCGGAAAACGCCGCCCTTACCGAGGGCAATTGGTGGGACAAGGATTACAGCGGCGAGCCGCTGGTCTCCTTCTCCTCGCAGGAGGCGCAGGAACTCGGCCTCAAGATCGGCGATACCGTGACCGTCAACGTGCTCGGCCGCAACATCACAGCCAAGATCGCCAATCTGCGCCGCGTCGAGTGGGAATCGCTGTCGATCAATTTCGTCATGGTCTTCTCGCCGAACACCTTCCGCGGCGCCCCGCACGCCTGGCTGGCAACGCTGACCGATCCCTTCTCGACACCGGCGGAGGACGCGGCGATCCTGAAATCCGTCACCAACACCTATCCGACGATCACCAGCGTCCGCGTCAAGGACGCGATCGATATCGTCAACCAGCTGGTCGCAGAGCTTGCAACGGCGATCCGCGCCGCAGCCTCCGTCGCCCTCGTCGCCTCGATCCTCGTCCTTGCCGGCGCGCTTGCAGCCGGAAACCGGGCGCGCACGCATGATGCGGTGGTGCTGAAGACGCTCGGCGCCACCCGCGCCATGCTGATCCGCGCCTTCAGCTACGAATATCTGATCCTCGGACTTGCAACCGCGATCTTTGCGCTGATGGCCGGCGCCGTTGCCGCCTGGTTCATCGTCGCCCGCATCATGCGCCTGCCCTCCGCCTTCCTGCCCGATGTGGCAGGGTTGACGCTCGTGACCGCACTCGTGCTCACCGTCGGCATCGGCCTGATCGGCACCTGGCGCATCCTTGGGCAAAAGGCAGCACCTGTCCTGCGCGAGCTTTGAGCCAATAGCACCTCCAAAATGCCTTCACCTTACGGCGATTTAACCGGCCAGGCCTTGGCAAACCCCTTGTTTGCAATCGGCGAAAGCCTCATATTGTCGGCAGGCATGCTGGAGCTCCGCAGCGGCGCCCGGGTCGAGAACCCGACACCGTACTTCCATCGGAGCTTGTAAGAGGAAACTATGGCTGATCTTCGTAACTATCAAAGCCGCGCTCAGACCGGCGAGATGATTGATCAAGGCCTGCGCGCATATATGCTCAAGGTCTACAACCTGATGGCGCTGGGTCTGGCGATCACCGGTGTAGCCGCATATCTCACATTCAACTTCGCTGTTCAGGACAATCAGCTCACCCAGTTCGGCGAGCTTCTGTTCCGGTCGCAGTTGCGCTGGATCGTCATGCTTGCGCCCCTTGCGGTCGTCTTCTTCCTGAGCTTCCGCATCAGCCGCATGAGCGTATCCGCCGCCCAGACGACCTTCTGGATCTATGCCGCGCTGATGGGCCTGTCGCTCTCGTCGATTTTCCTGGTCTATACCGGTCAGAGTGTCGTCCAGACCTTCTTCGTGACTGCCGCCTCCTTCGGCGCGCTGTCGCTTTACGGCTACACGACGAAGCGCGACCTGTCGGGGATGGGTTCGTTCATGATCATGGGTCTGTTCGGCGTGATCATCGCTTCGATCGTCAACATCTTCCTGGCTTCATCGGCCCTGCACTTCGCGATCTCGGTAGCAGGCGTTCTGATCTTCGCAGCGCTGACCGCCTACGACACGCAGCGGATCAAGGAGCTCTATTATGAAGCCGATGACGTCGCTATGGCCGGCCGCAAGGCCATCATGGGTGCCCTGACGCTCTATCTCGACTTCATCAACCTCTTCATGTTCCTGCTGCAGTTCATGGGCAACCGCAGATAAGCAGGCACGCTTAAATCGAAAAGGCGGCTTCGGCCGCCTTTTTTATTGCGCGGATTTCGAAGGAATGGTTTTAGAAAAGCCTTCTCCTCCCGATGGATCAGCCGCCGAAATGTCCTTCCTCCTGCGCGACGCCACGCAAGCCGATATCCCCGCCATCACCGATATCTATCGTGAATCCGTCCTGAACGGCACGTCGAGCTACGAGATCACGCCGCCTTCGGAGGCGGAAATGATGCAGCGTTTTTTAGCGATCGTCGGCCAGCAATATCCCTATATCGCCGCAGCCGATACTGACGGAACCCTCCTCGGCTACGCCTATGCCTCGCCCTTCCGCACCCGTCCGGCCTATCGCTGGATGGTCGAGGATTCCATCTACCTAGCCCCCGAAGCACGTGGCAGGGGCATCGGCAAAGCATTGATGGCCGCGCTGATCGACCGCTGCACCGCCCTCGGTTTTCGTCAGATGGTGGCCGTTATCGGCGGCGCAAGCCCCGCCTCGATCGCGCTTCATCTCAAGGCAGGCTTTGTGGAGGTCGGCCTGATGAAGGGCACAGGCTATAAGCACGGCCGCTGGCTCGACACGATGCTCATGCAGCGCGCCCTCGGCGAGGGTATGGCGACGGACCCTGATCCGTCAGCCTATCCCGGCACGCTGTTTGCGGGCTGACAGGACCTATTTGTCCACCAGCTTGAGAACCTTGTCGAACACCTTGAGGACCTGGTTCAGCTCGTGCCCGCGCTTCAGGATCATGCCGTTGACGTTGATGACGGAATAGGCGCCCTGCTTGGCCGCGAGTTTCGGGTTCTTCTCGATACGAAAGAGCGGCATCTCGCCGGAGCGCTTGAAGACTGAGAAGACCGCCTTGTCCTTCAGGTGATCGATGGCATAGTCGCGCCACTCGCCCTCGCCAACCATGCGGCCGTAGATCCAGAGGATTGCGTCCAGCTCGCGCCGATGGAAGGTCACCGGAACCGGGTCCTTGCGTTGCTTGTATTCCCTGAGATCGACGACGACTGAGGAACTATTGTCGACGGAGCGGCTTTCGCCGTGTCGCAAATCCGGCTGATCTGTCATCAGTCTCCCAAGGCCTCCGCTTGTGACAGGAGAGTGACAGTGTGCCCGAGCCGCCATAAATTGCAAGAGCGCCGCCCGTCACATTCGGCCGCACCGCAGCCACGTGTTCAATGCGCTGGGGAGGAACGACGCTTTCTCCTCCCGTGCCGCATTTCAGTCAAAACAGCGCCTCATTTGCAGGAGAATTATGCATCCCGGTTTGGCGCCAGCGCGCCAAAGGGCCCGGCGGAGCGTATCGACCTTAACCCCAGCCCCGAATACGCTCGGCCGGGCCGCCCGGCATTTCATCCGTAACCGGATGAAATCTCATATATTTTTTCCAGCCATCACCACAGTCGCGCCGAGAATCGCCGCCGGATCGCCGTCTGCGGTCGCCGACTGAAGCAGAATCGCGCAGCCCTCGAGCTGCGGCCGCTGCAGGACGCTCGCCGGCAGCGTCAGATTGGTCGCCTTGCCGTCCCACATGCCGACCGTTTCGACATTCGTGACACTGTGCAGATAGGAAATCTTCTTACCGCTGTTTTCGCCCTTTTCGACATCGATCGTCTTTTCCTTGTCGAAATAGACCATCACGACATTGGCCTTGCCCTGCCCCGCGCCGATCTTGATCTCCAGCTCGTCGCCGCGCATCGATGCGCTGATGGGAATAGTCAGCCCGTTGCCTTCGCTGCTGTAGGTATCGATCTTGCTGTTGATCCCGCTGAGATCGGAGCCCGCCAGATGGCCGCGTCCGTTGACGATCGCCTGCGGCGTATAGACATTGCTGCGGCCCATCGTCCTGGCATAGCCGTACTGCCGCTCGGTATTTTCCTTGGAGCTCAGCGTATCGGCCCAGCCGAGATAATTCCAGTAATCGACATGATAGGCGAGCGCGATGACATCGCCCTGGCTCACTAGCTTGCGGAAGGCGGCGTCAGCCGGAGGACAGGAGGAGCAGCCCTGCGCCGTGAAGAGCTCGACGACACCTTTCGGCGTGCCGTCTTCGGCCTGCAGCGGGCCTGCGAGAACAATGCCGGCGATCAGCGGAATCACAAAACGGGGGGACATTCACCTGCACCTCTTTTTCAGCGCCGACAGCGTGTTTGAACCGGAGGCTCTGAGATATGAACGTACGAATAATCCTTCCGGGTCCAAACGAAAAGTCACGAACGGGTGAGACGTAGCCTGGCCGGAACCCGGGTAAAACAAATCATCGTGAACCCGGCCGAATACACTCGCCGCAAAGAAAAGCCGCCGGAAACTGCTTTCCGGCGGCCCATTATCAGTCACGTTTCTTAAAAATCAGGCAGCGAGATCGCGCAGAACCGTCTGCAGGATGCCGCCATTGTTGAGGTAGATCACCTCGTCGAGCGTATCGACACGCGACAGCAGCGGAACTTCCTTCACGGAGCCGTCGCCATAGGTGATCTTGGCGATCTTCCTCTCGCGCGGCTTGATCTTGTCGAGCCCCTCGATGGTAACGAGTTCGTCGCCCTTGAGGCCGAGGCTCTGCCAGGTCGTGCCCTCTTCGAAGACGAAGGGGATGACGCCCATGCCGACCAGGTTCGAGCGATGGATACGCTCGAAGGACTGGGCGATCACCGCCTTGACGCCGAGCAGGTTGGTGCCCTTGGCAGCCCAGTCGCGCGAAGAGCCGTTGCCATATTCGACACCGGCGAAGATGACGAGCGGCACGCTTTCGGCCTTGTACTGCATGGCGGCGTCGTAGATCGAGGTCTCTTCCTTCGACGGATAGTGAATGGTGTAGCCACCTTCCTTGCCGTTCGGGCCGAGCATATGGTTGCGGATGCGGATATTGGCGAATGTGCCGCGCATCATCACTTCATGATTGCCGCGGCGCGTGCCGTACTGGTTGAAGTCCGCAACGGCAACGTCGTGACCAATGAGGTAGGCGCCGGCGGGCGATGCCGCCTTGATCGAACCGGCCGGAGAAATATGGTCGGTGGTGATCTTGTCGCCGAACAGGCCGAGGACGCGAGCACCCTTGATGTCTGCAACGCCCGAGCCCTTCTTGCCCATGCCGACGAAATAGGGCGGGTTCTGGACGTAGGTCGACTGATCGTCCCAGGCATAGGTCTGACCGGCCGGAACATTGACCGCCTGCCAGTTCTCATCGCCTTTGAAGACGTCGGCATACTTGGTTTCGTAGAGCTCGCGGGTGACGTATTTCTGGATGAATTCCTGCACCTCGTGCGAGGTCGGCCAGATGTCCTTCAGGTAGACGGGGTTGCCGTTCTGATCTTCGCCGATCGGCTCCTTGGTCAGGTCCTTCTGCACCGTGCCGGCGAGCGCGTAGGCGACAACGAGCGGCGGCGAGGCAAGATAGTTCGCCTGGACGTCGGGAGAAATACGGCCTTCGAAGTTGCGGTTGCCCGAGAGCACGCCGGAAACGATGAGGCCCTTGTCGTTGATCGTCTTGGAGATCGGCGCCGGCAGCGGGCCGGAGTTGCCGATGCAGGTCGTGCAACCGAAGCCGACGAGGTTGAAGCCAAGCTTGTCGAGGTCGGCCTGGAGGCCTGATTTGGCGAGATATTCGCCGACCACCTGCGATCCCGGCGCCAGCGAGGTCTTGACCCACGGCTTGGTCTTTAGGCCCTTGGCGACGGCGTTGCGGGCGAGAAGGCCGGCAGCGATCAGAACCGAAGGGTTGGAGGTGTTGGTGCAGGAGGTGATGGCGGCAATCGCGACATCGCCATGGCCGAGATCGAAATCCGTGCCTTCGACCGCATAGCGGTTGGAAAGCTGGCCGGGCTTCTTGTAGTCGGCTTCCATCGAGCCGGCGAAGCCGGAAGCGATGTTTTCGAGTGCGATGCGGCCTTCCGGGCGCTTCGGGCCGGCCATCGACGGAACGACGTCGCCGAGGTCGAGTTCCAGCGTGTCGGTGAAAACGAGGTCCGAACCATCACCTTCGCGCCACATGCCCTGTGCCTTCGAATAGGCTTCGACGAGCGCGATCCGGTCATGCGTGCGGCCGGACATGGTGAGGTAGTTGATGGTTTCGCCGTCAACTGGGAAGAAGCCGCAGGTCGCGCCGTATTCCGGACCCATATTGCCGATCGTCGCGCGGTCGGCGAGCGGCATGTTGTCCATGCCCGGACCGAAGAATTCGACGAACTTGGAAACGACGCCCTTCTTGCGCAGCATCTGCACGACGGTCAGAACGAGATCGGTCGCGGTCACGCCTTCCTTCAGCTTGCCCGTCAGCTTGAAGCCGATGACTTCGGGCAGAAGCATCGAAACCGGCTGGCCGAGCATGGCGGCCTCAGCTTCGATACCGCCGACGCCCCAGCCGAGAACACCGAGGCCGTTGATCATGGTCGTGTGGCTGTCTGTGCCGACGCAGGTGTCCGGATAAGCGATCGTCTCGCCGTCCTCGTCCTTGGTCCAGACGGTCTGGCCGAGATATTCGAGGTTAACCTGGTGACAGATGCCGGTGCCGGGAGGCACGACGCGGAAATTCTTGAAAGCCTGCTGGCCCCACTTCAGGAAACGGTAGCGCTCGCCGTTGCGCTGATATTCGAGCTCGACGTTCTTGGCGAAAGCCTGCGGCGTGCCGAATTCATCGACGATGACGGAGTGGTCGATGACGAGGTCGACGGGAACGAGCGGGTTGATCTTCTCGGGATCGCCGCCGAGCGACACCATCGCGTCGCGCATCGCGGCAAGATCGACGACGGCAGGAACGCCGGTGAAGTCCTGCATCAGCACGCGCGCCGGGCGATAGGCGATTTCGTTTTCGACCGCACCCTTATTGTTCAGCCATTCCGCAACGGCCAGGATGTGCTCCTTGGTGACCGACTGTCCGTCTTCGAAGCGCAGCAGGTTTTCGAGCAGCACCTTCATCGAATAGGGAAGCTTCGATACGCCGGCCAGACCGTTTGCCTCAGCCTTGGGCAGGCTGTAATAGACATAGTCCTTCCCGTTCACGGAAAGCGTGGAACGACAATTGAAACTGTCAAGAGATTTAGACACGAGAGACCCCGTTCTGATAGCCAACACAGTCGTGCGAACGCCTATGCACTTAATGCACATCAGGATGCGGGTACGGCCATTTCCGCTGTCCGCACGTGGAGCAGACGCTCCAAGTTCGGCGCAAGGATGAAATTCACGCCGACCGCTGGCGTGGTTGCAGGTCTTATAGATAATTTCCTAAAAACTTGCCATACCCGAACACGGTCAAAATCCGAGATTTTTTGAGCCCTCCGGAAGCCGAAAAGAAGAAAGAGCCGACGCATGCATCTCACCGCCGAAAATCTGGCTGCAAGGCGCGGTGAGGATTTAATTTTCGCTAATATTTCCTTTCACTTGGCGGCCGGTGAAGCCCTTGTCCTCACGGGCAGAAATGGATCGGGAAAGTCCACCTTGCTGCGTGTCGTGGCCGGCCTCCTGAAGCAGGAAAAAGGCACTGTCATCTTACGCGAAGAAGGGAGCACGCAAGGCCGGCATCCCGGCGAGGTCAGCCACTACCTCGGCCATCGAAATGCGATGAAGAGTGAACTTACGGTTGTAGAGAATCTGGATTTTTGGCGATCCTTTCTCGGCAACCCGGACGCCGCGGGTCTTCCCATCGAGGACGCAGCCGAAGCCGTCGGCCTCTCGGGAATCACCCATCTTCCCTTCGGCTATCTCTCCGCCGGACAGCAGCGCCGCTTCGCCTTCGCCAAACTGCTGGTCGCCCACCGCCCCGTCTGGATCCTCGACGAACCCACAGCGGCACTGGATGCGAGCGCCGACCAGCTGCTTGCGGGATTGATCGAAACACACCTGGCAGAAGGCGGCATCGTGCTCGCGGCGACGCACCAGCCGCTGGAACTGGCGAATGTGCAGGAATTGAAGATGACGGGCTTTGCCGGCGTGGATCATGGGGTGTGGGGATGATGGTTTGCAGTGTCGCTACCCCCCTCTGCCCTGCCGGGCATCTCCCCCACAAGGGGGGAGATCGGCAAGATGCACCGGCTTTGCGAAATCTTGATCGTGCCCCGAGCGGCTGCAGCCATCTGCGGCGTTTGATTGGGGCAAGAGGGCGCCCCCAGCTGATCTCCCCCCTTGTGGGGGAGATGCCCGGCAGGGCAGAGGGGGGTGCCCCGTCCACCGCACATGCAGAGAGCCGCCCCGCATGACCGCCCTCTTTCTCCGCGACCTCAAACTCTCGATCCGTGCCGGCGGTGGCGCTCTGATCGGCGTATTGTTCTTCCTCACGATCGTTGCCGTTATCCCCTTCGGCGTCGGCCCCGATCTCAAACTGCTTTCGCGTATCGGCCCGGCCATCGTCTGGATCGGCGCGCTGCTCGCCGCCCTTCTTGGCCTCGACCGTCTGTTCCAGGCCGAGCGCGACGACGGCTCGCTCGACCTGATGCTGATGCAGGAAACGCCGCTGGTCCTCACCGTGCTCGTCAAATGCTTCGCTCACTGGACGGCCACCAGCCTGCCGCTGGTCATCGCCTCGCCGCTGCTCGGCCTGTTCATGAACATGGACGAGACGGCGATCGGCGCGACCATGCTGACGCTCTTCGTCGGCTCACCCGCCATCACCTTCATCGGCGCCGTCGGCGCTGCCGTCGCCGTAGCGCTTCCCCGCGGCGGCCTGCTGGTCTCGATCCTCGTGCTGCCGCTGACGATTCCCGTGCTGATCTTCGGCGTCAGCGCTACCTATGCCGCGGTCGAGGATCCCGCACCGTTCCTGCCGCCCTTCCTCATCCTCATCGCGCTCACGCTCTTCTTCGCAGTCATCGGCCCGGCGGCGGCCGCCCTTGCGCTGCGAAACACGGCGGATTGATGGGCCATTCGATTGCGGGAAAAGCCGGATCAAGGTAAGGAAGCGGACATGAGCGAAACGAACCTTGCCATCAGTAAATTCAGCGACCTCGCCAACCCGACGCGGTTTCTGGCGCTGGCGGCGCGCGTCATTCCCTGGATGGCCGGCGTCACCGCCCTCTGTTTTGCCATCGGCCTCTATCTGAGCTTCTCGACCGAAGGCGATTACCAGCAGGGCGAGACCGTGCGCATCATGTATATCCACGTGCCATCGGCCTGGCTTTCGATGATGTGCTACACGATCATGAGCGTCTCTGCGATCGGCACGTTGGTCTGGCGCCATCCGCTCGCCGATGTATCGGCCAAGGCCGCGGCCCCGCTCGGTGCCGCCTTTACCCTGCTAGCGCTCGTCACCGGCTCGCTCTGGGGCAAGCCGATGTGGGGCACCTGGTGGGTCTGGGATGCGCGCCTGACCTCCGTCTTCGTTCTCTTCCTGATGTATCTCGGCCTGATTGCGCTGACCCGCGCCATCGACGATCCATCGAAGGCCGCGCGCGTTTCCGCCGTGCTCATCCTCGTCGGTTTCGTCAACATCCCGATCATCAAGTTTTCGGTCGAGTGGTGGAACACGCTCCATCAATCGGCAAGCGTGCTGCGCCTCGATGGCCCGGCGATCGATCCGGAATTCCTGCGCCCGCTCTTCGTCATGGCGATCGCCTTCACCCTGCTCTTTTTCACGCTGCATATTATGGCGATGAGGAACGAGATCTGGCGTCGCCGCATCGCCGCGCAGCGTCGCCTCGCCGCCCGCACGGCGAGCCGGGAGGAATAGGCCGTGACGCATAGCTTTTATGTTTACGCATCTTATGGCTTCGCTGCCTTCGTGACTGCCGCGGTCATCCTATGGACCTGGGCTGACGGCCGTGCGCGCCGCAGGGAACTCGCGAGCCTAGAAGCCGCAGGCATCCGCCGCCGGTCGGCGCGCGCAAGGGATGGCGAATGAGCGAAACGTCAGAAACCGAGACCGCCAGGCCGCGTGGATTTGGCAGCTATGCGCTGGCGCTGCTGCCGCTCATCGTCTTCGGCGGCATCGCGGCGACGGCCGCAAAGATGCTCTACGACCAGGATTTTCACGGCAAGAACATCACTGAAATCCCCTCCGCCCTGATCGGCACCAAGGCGCCGGCGCTTGCCCTTCCGCCGCTCGACGGTGCGAACCTGCCGGCGCTGACCGATGCCGCGATCAAGGGCAAGCTCACCCTCGTCAACGTCTTCGCCTCCTGGTGCGTCCCCTGCCGCGACGAGCATCCTGTTTTGAAGGAACTCGCGAAGGACGGACGGCTGAACATCGTCGCCATCAACTACAAGGACCAGAACGAGAACGCGCTGCGTTTCCTCGGCGAACTCGGCAACCCGTACCACGCCATCGGCATCGATCCGAACGGCAAGGCGGCGATCGACTGGGGCGTCTACGGCATTCCGGAAAGCTACCTCGTCGCCCCCGACGGCACGATCCTCTACAAGCGCGTTGGCCCCTTCGACGATGCCAGCCTGAAGGAAGGGCTATACCCGGCGATGGAAAAGGCGCTGGGGAAGCCGGCCTCGTAAGAGCTTCTCCAAGAAAACCCCTCCCCAACCCCTCCCCACAAGGAGGAGGGACTAACTTGGCGCACTGTATGGTGCCAAGCAGCAACCTTTCTGCGGATGAATCGGTGAAGTGGAAAACGTCGGGCGCGGCACTCAAGCCCTCCCCCTTGTGGGGAGGGGGGTTGGGGAGGGGTCTTCTCGCCAAATGCGGATTAAACTCCGCCCTGCCAGACCTTGATCGCCTCAACCGGCCAGATCAGCATCAGCACGTTGAGCGTCAGATTATCGCGGATCATATAACCCGTGAAAATCTCGAAGAATATGGCGATCGCAACTGTCAGCGCCACCGGCGCGCGCGATGCGAAGAAAAAGCCGATGCACATGAAGACGGTGTCCATCGCCGAATTCAGGATGCTGTCGCCGTAATAGTCGAGCGCGATCGTCGCCGTGCGGTAGCGGTCGATGATGAGAGGGGAGTTTTCCAGCAGTTCCCAGCCGGACTCGATGACGAGCGCCAGGAGCAGACGCGCCATCAGCGGCTTGCGGCGCAGAAGCAGATGGCTGAGCCCATAGAAGAGGAAGCCGTGGTTGATGTGCGACGGCGTATACCAATCCGACAAATGCTGCGAATTGCCGCTGGTATTGACCCCGCCCTCCCACAGCTTGACATAGCCGCAGGCGCAGATCGGCAGGCGGCCCATCAGATATTCGGCGACGATCTGGACGATGAGAACCATAAGGCAGGCGACAAACCAGAAGGACTGGTGCCTTACCCGGTATTCGGCGTCCGCAGCGCTCACTTTTCGCCGTCCGTTTCCGGGTTGAGGCTATGCTTCAGCACCAGCGGCATCTGCGCCAGCGTGAAGATGATAGTGATCGGCATCGTGCCCCAGACCTTGAAGGCGACCCAGGTATCATCAGAGAAATTGCGCCAGACGACCTCGTTGAGCACCGCAAGGAAGAGGAAGAAGATGCCCCAGCGGATAGTGAGTTTGCGCCAGCCCTCGGCGTCGAGCTGGAAGGCGGCGTTGAAAACATAGCCGAGCAGCGACCGGCCGAAGGCGAGCCCCCCGAGCAGGGCGACCCCGAAGAGCGCGTTAACGATGGTCGGCTTCATCTTGATGAAGGTCTCGTTCTGCAGCCAGATCGACAGCGAGCCGAAGATGACGACGACGATGCCTGATACAAAGGGCATGATCGGCAGATGGCCGAGCACGATCTTTGAAACGATCAGCGAAATGACCGTCGCCCCCATGAAGAGCGCGGTTGCGACGAACAGGGGGCCGCCAAGCTCCGACAAAGCCGGAAACTTCTCGACCAGCCATTGGCCGCGCAGATTGGCAAAGAAGAAGATCAGCAGCGGCCCGAGTTCCAGCGCCAGTTTTAGCATCGGATGATGCCGGTCGGCCGCGCTCGGCGTGATATCGCTTTCGGTGCTCATGCTTTCTTCAAACCTGTCTTTCCTGGAACCTGCTTAGCCGTGCCCTGCACGCCTTCGGCGGCATATCTGTGACATCATTGCCCAAGACCGGCAATGGCATGGGCGAAATCCTCGGCCTCGAACGGCTCCAGATCGTCCACACCCTCGCCGATACCGATGAAATAGACCGGCAGCTTGTGCTTGGCGGAGATCGCAACGAGAATGCCGCCTCGCGCCGTGCCGTCGAGCTTGGTCATGATCAGTCCGTTGACGCCGGCGACATTGCGGAAGATCTCGACCTGGCTCAGCGCGTTCTGCCCGGTCGTCGCGTCGAGTGTCTGCAGCACGGTGTGCGGCGCGTCGGGATCGAGCTTGCCGAGCACGCGCACGATCTTCTCGAGTTCGGCCATCAACTCAGCCTTGTTCTGCAGGCGGCCGGCCGTATCGACGATCAGCACGTCGCATTTTTTTGCCTTCGCCTGTTCGAAAGCGTCATAAGCAAGGCCGGCGGCATCGGCACCGAGCTTGGTGCCGATGAATTCGGAATTGGTCCGCTCGGCCCAGATCTTCAGTTGCTCGATCGCCGCCGCGCGGAACGTATCGCCGGCGGCGAGCATCACCTTCAGCCCGGCGCCCGAGAGCTTCGCCGCAAGCTTGCCGATCGTCGTCGTCTTGCCTGTGCCATTGACGCCGACAACGAGGATGACATGCGGCTTGTGCGACAGGTCGAGCTGCAGCGGCTTGGCGACCGGCTTCAGAACCTTGGCGATCTCGGACGCCATGATCCGGCTGACATCCTCGCCGGTGACATCCTTGCCGTAGCGCTCCGAAGCGAGCGTGTCGGTGACGCGCAGCGCCGTCTCGACGCCGAGGTCGGCCTGGATCAGCAAATCTTCGAGATCCTGCAGCGTCTCGTCGTCGAGCTTGCGCTTGGTGAAGAGCGCGCTGATCTGGCTGGTGAGCTGCGAGGAGGTGCGCGCAAGACCGTTGCGCAGGCGCTGGAACCAGCTGAGCTTCGGCTGCGGCGCAACCGGCTCCGGTTCGAGTATCCTGGGACCGGTGGCGAAGCCTTTGGGCAGAGCCGGTTCAACGACAGGCGCCGATTCCATCGGCTCCGATGATGGCAAAGGAGTTTCGGCCGAGGTGTCGCCGTCCGCAGCCTCCCCCCTACCCTGCCGGGCATCCCCCCCACAGGTGGGGGGAAACTCGCGGCGATGTCTTGCGTCGCATCTACTGAATCCTGCGAGGCACCGGGGTGATCTTCGTCATCGATTGTCGGGCGATCGGCTTCCGCGCGCTTAGTCCCCCCACCTGTGGGGGGGATGCCCGGCAGGGCAGGGGGGTGCCTTCCTCCGCTTCCGCCTCGGCCTCCAGCAGCGACAACGGCACGACGCCCATGTCGCCCAGATGGTCGGCCGGCGGCAGCACTTCGGTTTCAGCCTCGGCAGGCTCCGGCTCTACTGACGCGTCATCAATATCCGCCGCCGGCCCGCCGGCCGTGTCCATTTCCTCGGGAAGAACAGGATCATCCGCAACCGGCAGATCCTCATCGCGCGAGCGCGGCTCGAGCTCCCTTTCCACGGCGTCACGCACGGGCTCCTCAGCCGGCTTGCCGAAGGTGAAGACCTTTTTGATGAAACTGAGCGCCATGGGGATTCCGTGAAAGTCAGGCCGCTGCGGCCGTCAATTGCATGTCGAGATGCTTGCCATTGTGGCCAGTGATCGTGGCCGGTACAAGTTCGCCGGGACGAAGGCCGGCGGCTGCGACCAGCGTGAAGTTTTCCGTATGCGCCAGGCCGTTGTTTTCGACAAGCAGCCACTGCCGGGTTCCGACCATGCCATCGAGATGGGATTGATGCAGCCTATGTCCAGTGGCGCGCAGCCGTGCGGCGCGATCCTTAACGAGCGACCGGTCGAGCTGCGGCATGCGGGCTGCCGGCGTGCCGGGACGCGGGCTGTAGGGGAAAACGTGCAGATGCGCGATGCCAGCCTCTTCAGCCAACCGTATTGTATTGGCGAACATCTCTTCGGTTTCTGTGGGGAAACCGGCGATCATATCGGCGCCGAAGCTCATTTCGGGACGAAGACGGCGCGCATCCTCGATGAAACGCAGCGCATCGGCGCGTGAGTGCCGGCGCTTCATTCGCTTCAGGATCATGTCGTCGCCATGCTGCAGCGACAGATGCAGATGCGGCATGAAGCGAGGCTCGTCGGCGATGAGGTCCATCAGATGGGCGTCGGCCTCGATGCTGTCGATCGAGGAAAGCCTGAGCCGCCGGATATCGGGGAGCTGCTTCAGCAGCGTCTTCGCCAGAAGTCCGAGCGTCGGCGCACCGGGCAGATCGGCGCCGTAGCTGGTGGCGTCGACCCCGGTCAGCACGATTTCGCGATAACCGCTGTCGACGAGCTTACGCGCCTGGTCGACCACGGCGCCCATCGGGACGGAGCGGGAGTTGCCGCGGCCATAGGGAATGATGCAGAAGGTGCAGCGGTGGTCACAGCCGTTCTGCACCTGGATGAAGGCGCGCACATGGCCGTCGATATGCCTGACCATCTGCGGCGCCGTCGCCTTGACACTCATGATATCGTTGACGCGGAGCTTCTCTTCGGCCGAAACGCCGAAATCCGGCAGGCTGCGATAGGAGGCGCTCGCGAGTTTCTCCTCATTGCCGAGCACCGCATCGACTTCGACCATTTCGGCAAAGGTTTCTTTTTCCGTCTGCGCGGCGCAGCCGGTGACGATGATGCGGGCATGCGGATTGTCGCGCCGCGCACGGCGGATCGCCTGGCGGGCCTGGCGCACGGCCTCGCCGGTAACGGCACAGGTGTTGACCAGAATGGCATTGTTGAGCCCGGCCTTCTCGGCCTGCGCCTTCATCACTTCGGATTCATATGTGTTGAGGCGGCAGCCGAAGGTAATGACCTCGATACCGCTCACTGCGCCCCGGCCTCCCGGCTATCGTCGCGCGACCAGAGACCAGTCGAAGGATCGACCCGGCCGGACCACTCCCATTCGGCTGGGCCGGTCATGATGACGTGATCGTCACGCTCGCGCCACTCGATGGAAAGCGTCGCCGGCGGCCTGGCGCTTGCAACGTTGATCGACACCTTGCGGCCGGTGCGCCCGGTGCGCGCCGCGCTGACGGCGGCAGAGCAGGCGGCCGAACCGCAAGCGAGCGTCAACCCGGCGCCGCGCTCCCAGGTGCGCGTCGTCACTGAAGTCGGCGATGTCACCTGCGCCAGTGTGATATTGGCGCGCTCGGGAAACATCGGATGGTTTTCCAGCAGCGGCCCGAAACGGGCGAGATCATAGGACATCACGTCCTTGTCCACCCAGAAGATCGCATGCGGATTGCCCATCGACATGGCGGAAGGCGAATGCAGCACCGGATCGTCGATCGGGCCGATCTGCAATTCGATGCGGCTCGTATCGTGGAATTCTTCCGCCAGCGGGATCTTGTTCCAATCGAAGACCGGGCGGCCCATATCGACGGAAATCGTCCCGTCCTCGTGCTCGACGGCGTTGAGGATGCCGGCGACCGTCTGAAAGGTGAAGGCCTTCTTGCCGGTTTCGGCCGCAAGCGCCTGCACGACGCAGCGCGTGCCGTTTCCACAGGCCTGCGCCTTCGAGCCGTCGGAATTCAGGATATCAATGAAGGCATCGGTGCCTTCGGCCTTCGGATCATGGATAGCCATGATCTGGTCGAACTCGGTATGGGGATCGGCATTGAGCGCGATCGCCGCCGCAGGCGTCACCTTGTCCGGCCGCCCGCGCATGTCGACGACCAGGATCTTGTTGCCAAGCCCGTTCATCCTTGCGAATTCGACCGTTGCGCTCATGGGTATCATTCCGTCCGTCTTTCCGCTGTATATGGCGGAAACGCGAAGGAATTACCAGTGGGTGGGCGCGGCGCAGGCATTGCAGCCGGCCGACCTCTTTAAGGCGGCCCGGATTTTACCGCTGCGCCCCATCGGCTTCAAAGGATGCCGCATGCGCTTCGACGATTGCCGCAGTAATGACCTTTCGAAGTTCGTAGACCAGCGAGCGGGACCGCTTGCGGTCCAGATCCTGTGCCGCCTTCGCAAGGTTCAGGCCTTCGTTCAGGACAATATGATGGGCCCGTGCCAGCGCCCAACTCTCAATATCGGGACTTATCATTCGATATCTCCGCCGGATCATCCGGCATCAAGGATATTTACGAATCATTTTACAGAACGCACTTAAGTAGAAAATAGAATCATAAGCGGAATATTTTGCAACTGGGCTGTATAGCGAATTTGGACTGTCGGCCGGAATTTTGACCGCGTGCCGCCATGCCGCACGGGTTGTGAAAAGCCCGCCACGCGGTCATTCCACGCATTCGCCTTGACTTTCCCCGCACTTTCCTGTTTATCGCGCCCAATCCGCGACGAGCCGCATGACTCCGAGCCGCCGACCGGGACATCGAGATCCCGGAGGTCAACACCCGACAGCGCGATGCGCCCTCGGGTGCTTTTTGGCTTTGCGTCTTGTTTTCGTCAAGGAAAAGCACGACGTTTCCGGGCATATCGAACCCGCCCGAAACGTATCAAGGAAGAGCCGATGTTTGAAAACCTCCAGGACCGTCTTGGATCCATTCTGAATGGACTGACAGGCCGTGGCGCGCTTTCGGAAGCCGATGTTTCCGCAGCGCTGCGCGAGGTTCGTCGTGCGTTGCTGGAAGCCGATGTCGCGCTCGACGTCGTGCGCTCCTTCACTGACCGAGTGCGTGAAAAGGCCGTCGGCGCCGAGATCCTGAAGTCGATCAAGCCCGGCCAGATGGTCGTCAAGATCGTCCACGACGAGTTGATCGAGATGCTGGGCGGCGAAGGTGTGGGCATCGATCTGCATGCGCCGGCCCCTGTGGTCGTCATGATGGTCGGTCTGCAGGGCTCCGGTAAGACGACGACCACGGCCAAGATCGCCAACCGGCTGACAACGCGCGAGAAGAAGAAGGTGCTGATGGCATCGCTCGACACGCGTCGTCCGGCCGCGCAGGAACAGCTTCGCCAGCTCGGCGCCCAGGCCAATATCGACACGCTTCCGATCATCGCAGGCCAGTCTCCGACCGATATCGCCTCCCGCGCCGTGCAGGCGGCAAAGCTCGGTGGCCACGACGTCGTTATCCTCGACACCGCCGGCCGCACCCATATCGACGAGCCCTTGATGGTCGAGATGGCCGACATCAAGAAGCGCTCGAACCCGCATGAAATCCTGCTGGTCGCCGATAGCTTGACCGGTCAGGACGCCGTCAATCTCGCCCGCAACTTCGACGAACGCGTCGGCATCACCGGTCTCGTGCTGACCCGCATGGACGGCGACGGCCGTGGTGGTGCTGCTCTTTCGATGCGCGCCGTCACCGGCAAGCCGATCAAGCTGATCGGTGTCGGCGAGAAGATGAGCGAGCTGGAGGAATTCCATCCCCGCCGCATCGCCGACCGCATCCTCGGCATGGGCGATATCGTCTCGCTCGTCGAGCGCGCGGCGGAGAACATCGACGCCGAGAAGGCGGCCGCCATGGCCGCCAAGATGGCCAAGGGCAAGTTCGACCTGAACGACCTCGCCGATCAGCTGCGCCAGATGCAGAAGATGGGCGGCATGGGCGGCATCATAGGCATGATGCCCGGCATGGCCGGTATGAAGGACAAGATGGCCGCTGCCGGCCTCGACGACAAGCTTTTCGGCCGCCAGATCGCCATCATCCAGTCGATGACCAAGGCCGAGCGCGCCAATCCCGACCTGCTCAAGCACTCACGCAAGAAGCGCATCGCCGCCGGGGCCGGCACGGATGCGGCCGCCATCAACAAGCTTCTGAAGATGCATCGGCAGATGGCCGACATGATGAAGATGATGGGTGGCAAAGGCAAAGGCGGCCTGATGAAGCAGATGATGGGCGGCCTCGCCGGCAAGATGGGGCTGGGGGGCCTCGGCGGCATGGGCGGCATGCCTGATCTCTCGAATATCGACCCGAAGCAGCTTGAAGCGCTGCAGAAGCAGGCGGAAGCCGCGGGTTTGGGAAAACCGGGTGGGGGTATGCCCGGTCTAGGCGGAGGCTTGCCGGGCGGATTGCCCGGTCTTGGCGGCGCGAAGCTGCCGGGCCTCGGTGGTGGTTTCCCGGGCCTGCCCGGATTGCCCAAGAAGAAGTGAAAGGATCGCCTGCCCCATGATTGATCCAGACGTCAAAGCACAGCTTTCGAGCTACCGCCAGTCGATCGACAATATCGATGCGGCGCTCGTCCACATTCTGGCCGAACGCTTCCGCTGCACCAAAGAGGTCGGCGTGCTGAAGGCTAAGTATAAGTTGCCGCCGGCCGATCCGGCGCGCGAGGAATACCAGATCGCTCGTCTTCGTCAGCTTGCCGAAGATGCGCATCTGGACCCGGATTTCGCCGAGAAGTTCCTGAACTTCGTCATCAAGGAAGTCATCCGGCATCATGAGCAGATCGCTGCGGACCACGCTGAACAGAACGCCGCAGCCCGATAACCCTACCGCCTTACGAAGCGGTCAAGAAAAGCCTAAGGAGTAAAGAACATGGCACTGAAAATTCGTCTCGCCCGCGGTGGCTCCAAGAAGCGCCCGTACTACCACGTCGTTCTCGCCGATGCGCGCAGCCCGCGTGACGGCCGTTTCCTCGAAAACCTCGGCTCCTGGAACCCGATGCTCGCCAAGGACGACGAGAAGCGCGTTCAGCTGAACGCCGAGCGTATCAAGCACTGGCTGGACAACGGCGCCCAGCCGACCGATCGCGTTCTGCGCTTCCTCGATGAAGCCGGCGTTGCCAAGCGCGAAGCCAAGAACAACCCGATCAAGGCAAAGCCGGGCAAGCGCGCTCAGGAACGCGCCGCCGAAAAGGCTCAGAAGGCCGCCGACGCCGCTGCTGCTACGGACGCAGCGGAATAATCGGGACATTCCCTCGATCGAACGGGCGGCATGGCGACATGCCGCCCGTTTTCGTTTCCAATCCTCCGCACTTCGTTTATGAGAATCCTGTCTCCCGGCTTCACATGAAGGACCCCATGACAAAGCTTGAAAACCCCGTTCTGATGGCGACGATCGGCGGCGCGCAGGGCCTGCGTGGTGAAGTGCGCGCCAAGGCCTATACGGCAGATCCGACCGCGCTCGGCGACTACGGCAAGCTGCACAGCATGGATGGACGCAGCTTCGAAGTCCTTGAGATCCGCGAGATGAAAAATATGGTCGTCGTCCGCTTCCGCGGCATCAACGACCGCAATGCCGCCGAAGCGCTGAATGGGCTGGAACTCTATATCGAGCGCGAGAACCTGCCGGACGAGGAATTGGAGGACGACGAGTTCTACTATGCCGATCTTGAAGGGCTGGAAGCGCGCGACGACAAGGGCGTCAGCTACGGTACGGTTACCGGCGTTTTCGATTTCGGCGCCGGCGATCTCCTGGAGCTCAAAGGCCCGGGCAAGCGCCCGGTGCTGATCCCCTTCTCGGAAGCCTCGGTGCTGGAGATCGACCTCGAAGCCGGCACGCTGCTGATCGACCCGCTTGCGGCGGGATTGGTCGATGATCCCGAGTCTCCAAAATTCACGCCGGACAAGGCGAAAAAGAAGAAGTGACGCCATGGCTTTCCGGGCGAGCGTACTGACACTCTATCCGGAGATGTTTCCGGGACATCTGGGCTTCTCGCTCGCCGGCAAGGCGATGGAACGCAGGCAATGGTCGCTGGACGCGGTTCAGATCCGCGATTTCGCAACCGACAAGCACCGCACCGTCGACGATACGCCGGCCGGCGGCGGAGCGGGCATGGTGCTGAAACCAGACATTCTCGCCCGCGCGATCGACAGCGCCTCGGAAAATGATGCCCGTCCGCGGCTGCTGATGAGCCCGCGCGGCCGGCCGTTGACGCAGGAGCGCGTGCGCGAACTTGCGGCAGGCGAAGGCGTCATCATCGTTTGCGGCCGTTTCGAGGGCGTCGACCAGCGGGTAATCGAGGCACGCGGACTGGAAGAGGTGTCGATCGGCGACTACGTGCTGTCGGGCGGCGAACCTGCGGCATTGATCCTGCTCGACGCGATCATACGCATCCTGCCTGGTGTTATGGGCAACGATCTTTCCGGCCTGCACGAAAGCTTCGAAGGCGGGCTGCTGGAACATCCCCATTATACGAGGCCGCAAGAGTGGGAAGGCCGGGAAATCCCGTCAATCCTGACGTCGGGCAATCACGGCGCCATCGAGAAATGGCGGCACCAGGAAGCGGTGCGACTGACGCGGGAACGGCGGCCGGACCTGCTCGATAGCGCTAAAGCCGAGAAAAACGGCTGATTTCGCCGGCCTTTTCACAAAAGTGTCGTGCAAGGGATGACAAGCCCTGGCCTTTGGTGTATTGGCGCACGCGGAAATGGGGTTAGCCCCGTCTGCCAGCAAACAAAGAATGGCGAACCCGCTCCCGTCCGCAAGGGCAAACTCCGGAGGCATCGACCGAAGGACAGTGTGAGCGCTCTGGCTGTTTCAGAAGAACCAAAGGTTAAGACGATGAACATCATTCAGCAGCTTGAGGCCGAACAGGCCGCCAAGATCGAAGCCAAGCGCACCCTCCCCGAATTCTCCCCGGGCGACACCGTCCGCGTCAACGTGAAGGTCACGGAAGGCAACCGTACCCGCGTTCAGGCCTATGAAGGCGTCTGCATCGCCCGCTCCGGCGGCGGCCTGCAGGAAAACTTCACGGTCCGCAAGATCTCTTACGGCGAAGGCGTCGAGCGCGTATTCCCGGTTTACTCGCCGATGATCGAAAGCGTTGACGTCGTTCGCCGCGGTAAGGTCCGTCGCGCCAAGCTCTATTACCTCCGCGACCGTCGCGGCAAGTCCGCTCGTATCGTTGAAGACACCGGCGTCCGCGCCCGCAAGCTCAACGACGCCGAGCGCGCCGCCGTTGCCGAGGAAAAGGCACGCATCGAAGCCGAGAAGGTCGCAGCCGCCCAGGCGCTCGCCGCCGAAAAGGCAGCAGCAGAAGCTGCGGAAGCCAAGGCCGCTGCCGAAGCAGCAGCTGCAGCCGAGGCCGACAAGGCCGCAGAATAAGATCTGCGCAAAATTCTGTTTCTGGAAAGGCGGTCTTCGGATCGCCTTTTCTATTTTTTACGCGTCCACGTAGCCGGCGGCCTTGCCTCACACCCATCTTCCGTGACAATTTTCGCGTTCAATTTCTGGAGCCGTCCCATGCTGTTTCGTCGTACCGTTCTTGCGAGCTTCGCCGCCCTTGCTCTTCTGCCCCTGGCCGCACCGGCTGCCGAACTGCCGGATCTCGGTGGTAAGGGCGTCGTCGTCGTCACCGAGAACGCCTATCCCCCGCTGCAATTCGTCGACCCCAAATCCGGAAAGGCGATCGGCTGGGAATATGATGCGATGAATGAGATCGCGAAGCGGCTGAACTTCAAGGTCGAATACCAGAACACCAGCTGGGACGCGATGATCCAGGCGGTGTCCGACGGCCAGTACAACATCGGCATGACCGGCATCACCATCAAGGAAGACCGCAAGCAGAAGGTGGACTTCTCCGATCCCTATATGCGCTCGCAGCAATTCATGCTGGTGCGCGGCGACGAGAAACGCTTCACCGACGCCAAGTCCTTCGGCGGCTTTAAGGACGGCCTGATCGGCGCCCAGCCCGGAACCTCGCCTTTCTACACCGCCGTCTATGAAATCCTCGATGGCAATGAACAGAACCCGCGCATCAAGCTTTTCGAAACCTTCGGCGCCACCGTGCAGGCCCTGAAAACAGGCGACGTCGATCTCGTGCTGACAGACAGCGTCGCTGCCAAGGGCTATGTCGATTCTTCGAACGGCGCCCTGAAGGTCGTCGGCGGACCGCTCGGCACCGAGGATTTCGGCTTCATCTTCCCGAAGGGTTCCGATCTCGTCGCCCCCGTCAATGCCGCCGTCGCAGCGCTGAAGGCCGACGGCACCTTCGATGCGCTGAACAAGAAGTGGTTCCTCGACTACAAGATGGGCGAATAATCCCCCGAGCGATCGCAGATGGCGCTACAACCATCCCCGCGACACGAGAAGGACGATCGTCCCTGGTGGCTGGTCGTCCTTGTCCTGATCGGCATCATTCTCGCCGTCGTCATTATCACCAACGACATTTATGCGCAGGTCTTCCGGACCGTCGTGAACGGCGCCGGCATTACCGTGTTCGTGACGCTCGTCGCCTTTGTGCTGGCAACGGTGCTTGGTCTCGGTATCGCGCTGCTTGGGCTGGCCGACAGCATCGTGCTGCGCCAGATTGCCCGCTTCTACATCGAGATCATCCGTGGCATCCCGATCCTCGTGTTGCTCTTCTACATCGCCTTCGTCGGCGCGCCTGGTTTCGTTGCGGCCTATAACTTCATCATCACGCCGTTGGTGAAATCAGGTATCGCCGAGCCGATCCTCGTGCGCGATCTGTCGCTGATGTGGCGCGCCATCGTCGCGCTGATGATCGGCTATTCCTCCTTCATTGCCGAAATCTTCCGCGCCGGTTTTCAGTCGGTCGATCTCGGCCAGATCGAGGCCGCCAAATCGCTCGGTCTCTCGCGTTACCGCCGCTTCCGGCTCGTCGTCTTTCCGCAGGCAATCCGGGTCATTTTCCCACCGCTCTCCAACGACTTCGTCTCGATGGTGAAGGATTCGTCACTCGTCTCCGTTCTCGGCGTCGCCGACATTACGCAGATGGGCAAGGTCTATGCCTCCGGCTCCTTCCGCTTCTTCGAGACCTATTCGATCGTCACCTATATCTACCTTATCCTGACGATCGGCCTGTCGTTGGCGCTGCGGCGGATCGAGAAGAAGATGAAGCAAATGCCGCGGCGCTAAGCGCCTGCGTCCATTTCCGACGCACAAAGGACGCGCCTCACGATTCGAATTGCCGTTTCGATCAAAAATCGCTATATCCAGCGCCATGGAATCCAAGTTCAGTTGCATTGGCGCGCATATTTTCGTGCTGCAGGATCATTACCGCCTGCCGGCGCGGTTCTTTGCATGCGTGTCCGGTGCGCTCAACAGCCGACTTCGTTGATCGAATGACGGCCGGCGGAGCCTGATCCGCTTTTTCCGATTTTCCAAAGCTTCCAAAAACGGACTTAACGCCATGAGCGCACCGCGTACCCTCTACGACAAGATCTGGGACGATCATCTGGTCGACGAACAGGCAGATGGAACCTGTCTTCTCTACATCGACCGCCACCTGGTCCACGAAGTCACCTCGCCGCAGGCCTTCGAAGGCCTGCGCATGTCCGGCCGCAAGGTCCGCGCGCCGGAAAAGACGCTCGCCGTCGTCGACCATAACGTTCCGACCTCGGCCGACCGCCATCTCGGCATCAAGAACGAGGAAAGCCGCATTCAGGTCGAGCAGCTCGCCAAGAACGCCGCTGAGTTCAACGTCGAATATTATTCCGAGAACGACAAGCGCCAGGGCATCGTCCATATCATCGGGCCGGAACAGGGCTTCACCCTGCCGGGCATGACGATCGTCTGCGGCGACAGCCACACCTCCACACACGGTGCCTTCGGCTCTCTCGCCCACGGCATCGGCACGTCCGAGGTCGAGCACGTTCTCGCCACCCAGACGCTGATCCAGAAGAAGGCCAAGAACATGCTGGTGCAGGTCGACGGCCAGCTGCCGGCAGGCGTCACCGCCAAGGATATCGTTCTTGCCATCATCGGCGAGATCGGCACCGCAGGCGGTACCGGCTATGTCATCGAATATGCCGGCGAAGCGATCCGCGCGCTGTCGATGGAAGGCCGCATGACGATCTGCAACATGTCGATCGAAGGCGGCGCTCGCGCCGGCCTGATCGCCCCTGACGAAATCACTTTCGAATATATCAAGGGCAAGCCGCGTGCGCCGAAGGGCGAAGCGCTGGAACAGGCGATCGCCTACTGGAGCACGCTGAAGTCCGACGAGGGCGCTCATTTCGACCGCGTCGTCAAGCTGAACGCCGCCGAACTGCCGCCGATCGTCTCCTGGGGCTCCTCGCCCGAGGACGTCGTCTCCGTTCAGGGCATCGTGCCGAATCCGGATGAAATCCAGGACGAGACGAAGCGCGCCTCCAAGTGGCGTGCGCTCGACTATATGGGCCTGAAGCCGGGCACGCCGATGACCGACATCGCTGTCGACCGTGTCTTCATCGGCTCCTGCACCAATGGCCGCATCGAGGACCTGCGCGCCGTCGCCAAGGTTGTCGAGGGCAAGACCGTCGCCTCGACCGTCAATGCCATGATCGTTCCAGGTTCCGGCCTCGTCAAGGAACAGGCGGAAGCCGAAGGCCTCGACAAGATCTTCAAGGCCGCCGGCTTCGACTGGCGCGAGCCGGGCTGCTCGATGTGCCTTGCCATGAACGACGACCGCCTGAAGCCGGGCGAGCGCTGCGCCTCGACCTCGAACCGCAATTTCGAGGGCCGTCAGGGCTTCAAGGGCCGCACCCATCTCGTCTCGCCGGCCATGGCCGCCGCAGCCGCGATTGCCGGCCACTTCGTCGATATCCGCGAATGGAATTGATCTGATCCGTCCGACGGATGAGCATAAAAGCCGCCCGATGCGTCCGGAACGCGTCGGGCGTCTTCGCTTTTCGCGGCATCTTTAGCCTCGCACTCGACAGCGGGTGAACCCGTTTGTGCGTGGCCCGCACTGCGGATTTCATCCTTTCGGGCAATCGACATCGTGAAATGCCTGTGGCCTCATCGATATCCGGCGCGATACGTGACAGGCACCGTTCAGGTTCGGCGACACCGCGCCATCGGGGAAATCGCCATGAGGCAGAAAATAGTACCGAGTTTACTGCGAGCGAGCCTGATCACATTTGCATCGCTGGCATGGATCGACTCCGTCGCCGCCGCGCCGATCCACCCGGCGATACCGCCGGTCATGGCCTCGTCGGGCCTGTTGCAACAAGTCGCGCAGAACAAGATACCATCTCTCAACGGATACCGCGGCTACAGCAGTGCCCGGGCCGGCTATCGCAAGAGTTCTAACGGCTATTGGTATCCCGCACGCGCCTTCGACGGCTATACCAGCTCGATCGAGCGGCCACAGCGCCTGAGCAATACCTGCAGCTACGGCTTTGCGCCGACCAACGGATCGGGATGCAGTTATTGACGTGAAGGCGACATGCCTCCGTCAAGCGGCGGCCGCCACGGTTGATCTCTCCTTCCGCGGCGGCCGCTGATACGCTCGGGAACGCTCAGAAGGCCGCCGTCATCGGATCCGGTCCCATGCGGGCTCCGGCGCTGTCGAGCTTGGCGATCGCAGCCATATCATCGGTATCGAGCTTGAAGCCGAAAACCTGGAGGTTCTCCTCGATGCGTGACGGCGTGACCGATTTCGGGATGACGACGAGGCCGGTGTCGATATGCCAGCGGATGATCACCTGAGCCGGCGTTTTCCCATGTTTCCTGGCGATCTCGCCGATGACGGGGTTCGAGATGAACTTGCCCTGGCCAAGCGGGCTCCAGGATTCAGTTGCGATATTAAGCTTTTTGTGAACCTCCTGTGCCGCCTTCTGCTGGAAATCCGGATGCAGTTCGATCTGGTTGATGACCGGAACGACGCCCGTTTCGCCGATGATGCGCTCCAGATGTTCGGGATAGAAATTCGACACGCCGATCGAACGAGCCCGGCCCTCTTCCCGGATGCGCACGAAAGCCTTCCAGGTTTCGGTATAAAGGCCGCGATGCGGCGATGGCCAATGAACGAGATAGAGGTCGACATAGTCGGAACCGAGCTTCTTCAGGCTGCCGTCGAAGGCGCGCAGCGTATTGTCGTAGCCCTGGTCGGTGTTCCTGAGCTTGGTGGTGACGAAGATATCCTTGCGGTCGAGGCCGGAAGAGCGGATGCCTTCGCCGACACCCTCTTCGTTGTCGTAGCCGGAAGCCGTATCGATATGGCGATAGCCGGCGGCAATGGCGGCGCGCACCGTCGGAGCAGCGATGTCCTGCGGCGTCTGCCAGACGCCGAGACCGACCTGGGGAATGGAATGTCCGTCATGGAAAGTAATGATGGGTTGAGCGGTCACAATATATCTCCGGGAGTTTGAAGAATTGGACGAGGCATGGATTGCGCCCACATGTCCGCGGACGTCCCGGAACGCATTTCAGCCTGAGCGTTCGGTCACCGAAACATATAGGCGGCCCTCCCACAAAACAATCAGAGCACTCGGACAATCGTTCCCTTTCGAAGATGGGGAAGAAGGCGGCGCATGTCGCGGAGGTTCACCGCCACACAGCCCGCGGTCGGCTCGTAGCCCGGCCGGATGAGGTGGAAGAAGATCGCCGAGCCGCGATGGCGCGCCCGCGAGGAGATGTTCCAATCCATGACAAGGCAGACATCGTAAAGCGTGTCGCTGCGCTGCATCTCCTCGTGGCTTGCGCCAAACGGCGCCCTGACGAGGCGGTTGTAGTTGGCACTGCCCGGCTGATCGCACCAGAGCATGTCGGGACGAATGCGGCGAAGGTCAAGCGGCGTGGCAAGCCGGCCGTTCCGCTCACCGCGCCGGAAACCCGATATCAGCTTCATCGATGCAATCGGCGTGGCGCCGTCGCCCTCGCGTTTCAGTATGGTGCGGCCGGCCCGGCCGATCGCCGCCGGTACGGTGATCGCGCCGAGCCGGACAATCGCGCGGCTCTTGCTTCCCGGTGCCGAGCGCACCACGACCGTGGACGGCTTCATCTCTCGGCCCCGCCTTGCTTTTTCCATTTTTCTCGCATGTCTTGCATTGCTTGGGAGTTTAATTGAAATCATATGAAAACCTGCCCGGCAACAGCCCCGCCGGCCGATCCTTGCCAAACACGGAATTTGGCGTAGGACTAGAGGACCAACTTGAGGACACAACGGCATGACCGCACGCACCATTCTTCTGGTGGATGACGACGAGGATCTTCGCCAGACGCTGACGGAGCAATTGTCGCTTTATGAGGAATTCACGGTTCTGCAGGAAGCCAACGCCGGCAAGGGTGTTGCGACCGCCCGCTCGACGCCGATCGACCTGCTGATCATGGATGTCGGCCTGCCCGACATGGACGGCCGCGAAGCGGTGAAGCTCTTGCGTAAGGGCGGCTTCAAGGCGCCGATCATCATGCTGACCGGCCACGACACCGATTCGGACACGATCCTCGGCCTCGAAGCCGGCGCCAACGACTATGTCACCAAACCCTTCCGCTTCGCCGTTCTGCTTGCGCGCATCCGTGTGCAGCTGCGCCAGCACGAGCAGAGCGAGGACGCGACCTTCACCGTCGGCCCCTATCTCTTCAAGCCGAGCCAGAAGCTGCTCACCACCGACAACGGCCAGAAGATCCGCCTGACGGAAAAGGAAGCGGCGATCATTCGCTATCTCTACCGCGCCGAACAGAAGGTCGTCACCCGCGACGTGCTTCTCGAAGAGGTCTGGGGTTATAATTCCGGCGTGACGACGCACACGCTGGAAACCCATGTCTACCGGCTGCGCCAGAAGATCGAGCGTGACCCCTCCAACGCCGAGATCCTAGTGACGGAAAATGGCGGCTACAAGATCATACCCTAGAGCATTTCCGTTTTCTCCGAATCACGGAAATGCTTTATCTCTTTGTTTTCACGCAATTCCCGGAAAAAGCGTTTCACGCTTTGCCTGGCAAAACCGCTAGGCACCTTTGCTGGAATTGCTCTAAGGCGAAAAGCCCACATGGCGCTGACCGACGACATTCATCTGCTTTCGCAGCTTCCGCTGTTCAAGGATATGAGCGAGGATCAGCTGCGGCTGATCGCCTTCGGCGCCGACCGGCGCATGATCGCCGCCGGGCAGATGCTGTTCCGCCAGGGCTCGCCGGCCGAAAGCGCCTATGTCGTCGTCAGCGGCAGCCTGGAGCTGAGCACGACAGGCAGCGACGGTATGCAAAGAGCCGAAGCCATAGCAGGCCCTGGAACGTTGATATCAGAGCTCGCGCTGGTGACGCTGGTGGAACGCAAGTTCACCGCGATCGCGCGTGAGGATACCGGTATCCTCCGCATCACCCGCGCCCTCTTCCATCGGCTGCTGGAGGAATATCCTGACGCGGCCCGCCTGATCCAGAACCGCATCCGCGACAACATTGCCGAACTCGCGGCAAAGGCCGCGAGCCAGTTCCACCGCTTCAGCTGAATCCTATCGTGTTGGAACCTCAGTCGCGTGCCAGACCATCGATCGCTGCGGCAAGCTTTACAAGATCTGCGGCATAGAAGCCGGCGGCGTTGAGACAGTTTGTCTCGAGCAGCTTCAGCCCCTCTTCGGTGCGACAGACATCGATCACATAAGCCGGCGAATAACCGGGATTGAAGTCCACCATGCGCTGCCCGAACTCCAGCGCATCGTCGTCGATCTCGTGGCGATGAATGACACGCGACCCGTCCTTGTAGAGCGAATGGGTGACGATCCGCCCGTTGACGGCCCAGAGACGCCATTCACGCATGATGCGAACGGGCTTGGTGAGCATAAGAAGCGTGTCATGGCGTAGCGATCCCGTTGGAATTTCATCTTCGTCGAGCGCGAGAACTCTTTCCGCCATGCGAATGATCTCGCCGGTCGATTTGACGTCGCCGGGTTCTTCCTTGCTGTCGTCGACGGGGCGCAGGAACCAATCCCTCCCATCATCAGGCAGGCGCTCCGGGATGTCGCAGAGGGCCAAAAACAATGCATCAGCTCCATTGAGCAGGTAAGGATGCCACGCCCGTTCCTGAACGAAGGGACGCAGCTTGAACACACCCGGCCAGTAGCCGTTCGCCTCGGCATTTCTCCACAACGTGTAGGAGCCGAACAGGACCACGGAGCCCGGATCGGTGACAACGGGCTTCGGAATAAGCTCGCCGACGAACGGGACGACCTTGTGCCACGTATAGGGGATACCGAGCCGGTCGAGCGCCTCGGCTAGCTTATGGGTGTCTTCAAACTCCTGGAGAATCCACTGCATTAGAGATCAAAATGCGCCGTCACCGGCACATGGTCCGAAGGACGATCCCAGCCGCGTGCCTCCTTGAGGATCTCGATCCGCTTGAGATGCGGCCCGAGATCGGAGGACGACCAGATATGGTCGAGGCGGCGGCCGCGATCGGCCGTTTCCCAGTCCTTGGCGCGGTAGCTCCACCAGGTATAGAGCTTCTCGCTAGCCGGCACGTGATGGCGCATGAGGTCGAGCCAGCCGCCGCGCTTCATCACGTCGAGCAGCCCATCGGTTTCAACCGGCGTGTGGCTGACGATCTTCAGGAGCTGCTTGTGCGACCAGACGTCGTGCTCCAGCGGCGCGATGTTCAAATCGCCGACGAGGATGGCGGAAGTGTTGGTCTCCCCATTGGCCTTCAGCTGCTTCATCTCCTCGATGAAATCGAGCTTGTGGCCGAATTTCGGATTGATCGTACGGTCCGGCTCGTCGCCGCCGGCCGGGACATAGAAATTGTGCAGGCGGACGCGGCGATTGCCGCGCTCGAAGATCGCCGAGATGTGGCGGGCATCGCCGACGCCGCAATAATCCTGCCGGTGATCCTCCGTCAGCGGAATGCGCGAAGCGATCGCTACGCCGTGATAGCCCTTCTGGCCGTGGATGATGATGTGATCATAGCCCATCGCCCTGAGGGGTGCGGCCGGAAACAGCTCGTTCGGCACCTTGGTTTCCTGCAGGCAGAGAATATCGGGCCTGTGCTTGAGAATGAACTGTTCGACGATCGGCATCCGCAGCCTGACCGAGTTGATGTTCCAGGTGGTGATCGAAAAGCCCATGCCCCATACCCTCTCGCGTCAAGCCCGCAATCCAGCCGAACCACAGAACTGTGGCTCGACGCGACGCGCTTTCATAAAAAGGGCTTTAAAACAAAGGCGGACACGATGGAACTGCCCGCATGCGAAAGCATGCGGGCGATCAACCGAAAAGGTCTCAGTCGCGCGACTGAGGCGTGCCCTGGATGCTCTCGTAAGGGACCCGAAAGACGCGGTCGTCGAACTGCACACCCGTCTTGACGTTGAAGATCATCACCGACGTATCCTTGCCCTGATTGTCGGTAATCGTCCACTGGCGCAGGTCGTAGGTCTTCGGGTCGAACATCATGGTGATGGTCGAATTTCCGAACACTGTATTGTTGCCGAGCGCGATCGTCGTCAGGTCCGATTCCTCCTTCACGCCCTTCACCATGCCGGCCGACAAATCAATGCGTTGCGCCAGCAGCAGACTGAGCGGCGTCTTGGAGAGCGGATAGAGATCCCAGGTTTTGAGCTTGGTATTGCCGATCGCGACATTCTTGCCGTCGGCGATCACCCGCATCGGCGACGGGTCGTCATAGTTGAAGCGCAGCTTGCCGGGACGCTGGATGAAGAACTTGCCGCCGGTCTGCTCGCCGCGCGGGCCGAACTGCACGAATTCCCCCTGCATCGTCGTTACGCCGGAAAAATGGTCGGCGATCGCCTGGGCGGTGCCGGAGGCCGGCGCTGCCGCTTGCGCGAAGGCGCCCAGAGGAACAGCGCTCGACACCGCGGCAACAGTGAGGGCGCCCAGAAGTTCACGGCGCGTCACTGTCAGGCCGGAGAGGAAGGAATCGGAGTTGCTCATCTAAATCTCCTTTATGCGATCTGCATGCCGCCAAATGGCGGCGTCTTCAAGGCGCTGCGGTCAGCCGCGTGAGAGGCTGCGGCGCCTATGCTGCCAGCTTTCCGCAAAACCGGCCGCATGGAAAATATATGGCGATAATTTCAGCGGTCGAGGATGTCGTCTTCGGTCGGAACGAGGATTTCGCGTTTCCCGGCATGGTTGGCCGGCCCGATGATTCCTTCTTTCTCCATGCGCTCGATCAGCGAGGCGGCACGGTTGTAACCGATACCGAGCCGGCGCTGCACATAGGAGGTCGAAGCCTTGCCGTCACGCAGCACGACGGCGACGGCCTGGTCGTAGGGATCTTCCGAATCCGAAAGGTTCGACGTGCCGGCCGGGCCGCCACCACCGCCGCCATAGTCGCCGTCTTCGTCGTCATCGGCGGTGATCGCGTCGAGATATTGCGGCGAGCCCTGCGTCTTGAGGTAAGAGACGATCTCTTCCACCTCGACGTCGGAGACGAACGGGCCGTGCACGCGCTGGATGCGCCCGCCGCCGGCCATGTAGAGCATGTCGCCCATGCCGAGCAGCTGTTCGGCGCCCTGTTCGCCGAGGATCGTGCGGCTGTCGATCTTCGAGGTCACCTGGAAGGAGATGCGGGTCGGGAAGTTCGCCTTGATCGTGCCGGTGATGACGTCGACGGACGGGCGCTGTGTAGCCATGATCACGTGGATGCCGGCCGCGCGCGCCATCTGCGCCAGACGCTGCACGGCGCCTTCGATATCCTTGCCGGCGACCATCATCAGATCGGCCATCTCGTCGATGATGACGACGATGTAGGGCATCGGCCTCAGATCGAATTCTTCGGTTTCGTACATCGCCTCGCCGGTATGGCGGTCGAAGCCGGTCTGCACCGTGCGCGAGATCACCTCGCCCTTCGACAAGGCCTGTTCAACGCGGGTGTTGAAACCGTCGATATTGCGCACGCCGATCTTCGACATCTTCTTGTAGCGCTCTTCCATCTCGCGGACGGTCCATTTGAGCGCGACGACGGCCTTCTTCGGATCGGTGACGACAGGCGAAAGCAGATGCGGAATGCCGTCATAAACGGAGAGTTCGAGCATCTTCGGATCGATCATGATCAGCCGGCACTGTTCCGGCGTCATGCGGTAGAGCAGCGACAGGATCATCGTGTTGATGGCGACCGATTTGCCCGAGCCGGTGGTGCCGGCAACGAGCAGATGCGGCATCTTGGCGAGATCGGCGATGACGGCCTCGCCGCCGATCGTCTTGCCGAGCGCCATGGCGAGCTTCGCCTTGCTGCCCTCGAAATCCCGGGAGGCGATGAGCTCGCGGAGGTAGACCGTCTCGCGCGTCTGGTTCGGCAATTCGATGCCGATCGCGTTGCGGCCGGGAACGACGGCGACACGGGCGGCGATCGCGCTCATCGAACGAGCGATATCATCGGCAAGGCCGATGACGCGCGACGATTTGATGCCGGGCGCCGGCTCCAGCTCGTAGAGGGTGACGACAGGACCGGGGCGGACATGGATGATCTCGCCCTTGACGCCGAAATCCTCGAGCACGCCTTCGAGCATGCGGGCATTCTGCTCCAGCGCATCAGCCGACAGCGTGGAATCGCGCACGACGTTCTTCGGCTCGGCGAGCAGGTGCATGGAAGGGAGCTGGAAACCTTCGGGACGGATGAACGAGCCTTGCGCCTCCCGCTCGATTCGGGGGCTGGGTTTTGGACGCGCAGCGGCGGGAACAACGCGCGGTTCCGGCTTGCCGGCGGCCTTTGCCGGCGCGCGGATCATCCAGCCGTCATCATCGTCGTCGGGTAGGATATCGGCCGGGCGCGGCGGCATATCGGCATCGAAGGGCAGATCGTCGTCATCATCTTCGTCATCGATGGAAAGTGACGGCGCGGCGACGATGCGCCGCGGCGAAGCCGCGCGCGACTCCATCGACGGTTCCATGCGCTCGCCCCGGGCTGTCGGGGCCTTGGCGCGCACCGGTTCGTTCAGCGTGCCGAACTCGTCATCGTTGAAATCATAGGGCGATTCGAAATCGCCCTGGCGGCGCTTGCGCGGTCCCATTCCGAAGAGCCGGCGGAGCCGCCCCTGGCTCATGTACCAGGCATGGGTAACGGCGCCGCTCCAGGCAACCCAGCGCGACTCGTCTTCTTCATCCTCGTCTCCGACGACACGGGCCCTGCTTGTCGTGTTGACGTAATCCTCTTCGATCTCGTCGTCGGCATCGCTATGGCCAACAATGCCCGACGCGAACAGCATCATCCACGCGGTCGGCAGGGAAAAGATGCAGCCGACGACCATCGCAAAGGTGCCCGTGGGATAGGCGCCGACGAAGAGCGCGGGAAAACGCAGGATCATGTCACCGACGACGCCGCCGATGCCGTTCGGGATCGGCCAGGTGAGCGGCGGCGGAAAACAGCCGATGACGGCGGAAGAAAGCACCGTACCGGCAAGCCATGCAGCGGCGCGGGCAGGAATGCGGCTGAAGCGGCGGCCGGAGATCAGCGCCAGCGCCCAGGCGACGATCGGCAGCATCGAAACAACGCTAGCCAACCCCAGGAACTGCATGACGATATCGGCGAAGGCGGCACCGCTGTAGCCGAGGACATTCGTCGGCAGGTTGGCCGTGGCATAGGAATAGCTCGGATCGGCGACATTCCATGTCGCGAGAGCCGCCACGCCGAGCGCCAGCAGCAGAAAGACCGCAAAGCCGATAAGCGCCTGGACCTGCCGCAGCATAAATGCCGAGAAGGAGAACCGATCCGGACGGCCATCCATTGCCGGCGACGTGCTTCTTGCCATGTGTCTAACCCGTCCAATGCCTGGGCAGACGAATCACCGAAGCCTCGCCATGCCAAAATGCGTCCGCTCCACCTAACCAGAGCCGGGTTAAAGCGATGTTAACCATGCATGCCGGGATGCGCATTCCTTGAGCGTGGTAAAATGAAAAAGGCCCGAACCTTGGAGGTCCGGGCCAAATGCGGTCTATGGCTGAGCTTTTCCGGGTCTAACTCGGAAACGCTCGAGATAGGCCGCGACGGGCCGTGAAGCGGCGCCCGATGCCCGAGCGCCGCAAGCCGATATTAGGAATGGTAAGCGGCTTCGCCGTGGGTCGACAGGTCGAGACCTTCGCGCTCGGCTTCGACGCTGACGCGCAGGCCGATGACGACGTCGACGATCTTGTAGAGGATCGCCGAGCCGATGCCCGACCACAGCAGCGTCGTCAGCACGCCCTTGGCCTGGGCCAGGACCTGAGTTGCCGTGCCGGCATAGGTCGCAGCGAAATCGGCCGTCGAGTAGTCGACGATGCCGGCGCCGCCAAGAGCCGGGTTGACGAGGATACCGGTGCCGAGAGCGCCGAGGATACCGCCGATGCAGTGCACACCGAAGACGTCAAGGCTGTCATCGTAGTTGAACTTGTTCTTCACGACGTCAACGAAGAAGTAGCAGACCGGCGAGACGATAAGGCCGAGAACGATCGAGCCCATCGGGCCGGCAAAGCCTGCTGCCGGAGTGATGGCAACGAGACCGGCAACGGCGCCGGAAGCGCCACCGAGCATGGAAGCCTTGCCGCGCGCGAGGCTTTCAACGATGCACCAGGATACGGCGGCAGCGGCCGTCGCAACGAAGGTATTGATCATGGCAAGCGATGCATAGGCATTGGCTTCGAGGTTGGAGCCGGCGTTGAAGCCGAACCAGCCGACCCAGAGCAGTGATGCGCCGACCATGGTGAGCGTCATCGAGTGCGGCGCCATGATCTCCTTCTTATAACCGGTGCGCTTGCCGAGCATGATAGCACCGACGAGGCCTGCAATACCGGCATTGATGTGAACGACCGTGCCGCCGGCAAAGTCGATTGCGCCGAAGGAGTAGATCAGGCCGGCCGGCGAGGTGTAGGAGCTCGGGCCGCCCCAGAACCAGACCATGTGGGCCATCGGGAAGTAGATGAAGGTGACCCAGAGCACGACGAAGAGCATGACGGCCGAGAACTTGATGCGCTCGGCGAATGCGCCGACGATGAGGCCGGGCGTGATGCAGGCAAACGTCATCTGGAAGACGACGAAGGTGTATTCGGGAATGGCGACGCCCTTCGTGAAGGTTTCGGCGAGCGACGTGGTGTTGACGCCGGCGAGGAACGCCTTCGAGAAGCCGCCGACGAAGCTGTTCAGCGAGCCGCCGTCGGTGAAGGCGAGCGAATAGCCGTAGGTCACCCAGAGCAGTGCCACGACGGCGGTGATCATGAAGACCTGCATCAGCACGGAGAGCATGTTCTTGGCGCGAACGAGACCGCCGTAGAAAAGCGCAAGACCCGGGATCGTCATCAGAAGGACGAGCGCCGAGGAGACGAGCATCCAGGTATTGTCACCCTTGTCCATGGTGAAGGCGGGGGCAGCGGCGGCGGCAGCGGCCGGTGCCGCTTCCTGCGCGAAAGCCACGGCCGGCGCGAGAAGCGCAGCCGTTGCTGCGCAAGCCAGCGCAAAGGTGGAGGAAAACTTCGAAATTGACATGGAATAAAGCTCCTTGCTCTGCCGCTCTTTACAGCGCTTCTGAATCGGTTTCGCCCGTACGGATACGCACGGCATGGTCGATCGAATAGACGAAAATCTTGCCGTCACCGATCTGGCCGGTCTTGGCCGACGCTGCGATGGCTTCGACGGCTCTGTCGACGAGTTCCGATGCAACCGCGATTTCGATCTTGAGCTTCGGCAGGAAGCTGACCGCATATTCGGTGCCGCGGTAAATTTCAGTATGACCCTTCTGGCGGCCGTAGCCCTTCACTTCGGTCACGGTCAGGCCCTGAATGCCGATCGCCGTAAGGGCTTCGCGGACCTCATCGAGCTTGAACGGCTTGATAATAGCCATCACAATTTTCATCTGGTTTCCCATCCTTCGTTATCCTCGGCGCGGAGCCGACTCTCCTTGCCGCTGACGTTCCTGAACAGCGACCGGCGATAGACATTCAAAGGGCGTGCCAGATTCGAAGAGCCACGTAAGTTATTGAAAAATAAATACTATAATTGAGAGCGCCAATAATGAGGCAAATGATCGGCCAATAAGCGCACAAATAATGCGCAAATTTGTAGAGATGCACATTATTTATTCATTTGCCTTTTTCCGAATCAAACCCTCCTGTGCGACGGAGGCGACCAGCTCGCCCGATCGCGTAAACAGGCTGCCCCGGGTCAATCCGCGGGCGCCCGAAGCCGAGGGGCTGTCCTGTGTGTAGAGCAGCCAATCGTCGAGCTTGCATGGCCTGTGAAACCACATGGAATGATCGAGGCTCGCCACCTGCAGGCTCTGGTCGAAGATGGACGTGCCATGAGCATAGAGAGCGGTATCGAGCAGTGTCATATCGGAGAGATAGGCAAGAACCGCCGCCTGGTAGAGCCGGTCGTCGGGAACAGGGCCGGTGGCGCGCACCCAGACGTCCTGCCTGGGATCGAGCTTCTTATCGGAAAAATAATGCGTCAGCGAAACGGGACGGATCTCAATCGGCCGCTCGCGCTCCCAGTATTTCCGGATCGCTTCGGGCGCATGCGCCAGATATTGCTCCTTGATCTGCTGCTCGCCGAGCAGCGCCTCCGGCGCCGACACCTCGGGCATGGCGATCTGGTGGTCGAAGCCGGGCTCCTCGCCTTGGAAGGACGCCGATAGTGCAAAGATCGCCCTCCCGTGCTGTATAGCCACGACGCGCCGGGTGTTGAAGCTCGATCCGTCGCGGATGCGCTCCACCTGGTAGATGATCGGCACCGAGGGGTCGCCGGGGCGCATGAAATAGGCATGCAGCGAATGCACAAAACGCTCGCCCTCGACCGTGCGTTGCGCCGCCATCAGCGCCTGGCCGATCACCTGGCCGCCGAAAACCCGCTGCCAGCCAACCTGCGGGCTGCGGCCGCGAAAGATATCGACCTCGATCGGCTCCAGATCGAGCGTCGAAAGCAGCGTCTCCATCGCCGAAGGCCCTGATGTCTCGCGCGTCATTTTGTGCGTCTCCCAGTGGTAGGAAGTGAGATTGCGATGATCTATATAGATCACATCAGAGGTACAAGGTACGGGAGCGGCGCGATGCTGGACATGCTGGTTGTAGGCGGAGGTTATGTCGGCCTTTCCGCCGCTGTCGCGGTCAAGCAGGCCGCGCCGCATCTCGATGTCGCGGTCGTCGAAGCAGCCCCCGAGCATGTCTGGAAGGGCGATACGCGGGCTTCCGCCATCATCGCGGCCGCCTCGAAAATGCTCGAAGTCTTCGGCATTTGGAACGAGATTGAGCCCGAAGCCCAGCCGATCACCAAGATGGTCGTCACCGACTCCAGGACCTCCGACCCGGTGCGCCCTGTTTTCCTCACCTTCGACGGCGCAGTGGAGGAAGGCCGGCCTTTCGCTCACATGATCCCGAACGTCGCCATGGTGGCGGCACTGCGCGGTCTCTGCCAGCGCCTCGGCATCGAGATTCGCCACGGGCTCAGCGCAACGGAACTGAAGACGCAAGACAGCCATGTCACGGTAACGCTTTCGGACGGCAGCGCGCTGGAAGCCCGGCTGCTGGTCGCCTGCGACGGCGTTCGCTCGAAGCTGCGTGATCTCGCCGGCATCAGGACCGTCACCTGGGACTACGGCCAGTCCGGCATCGTCGCGACCGTCGAACACGAGCGGCCGCATGAGGGCTGCGCCGAGGAACACTTCCTGCCGGCCGGCCCCTTCGCCATCCTGCCGCTCAGGAACAACCGCTCCTCCCTCGTCTGGACCGAGCTGACGCATGACGCCGACCGGCTGGTCGCCGCCGACGACCTGGTCTTCGAAGAGGAGCTGGAACGCCGCTTCGGCCACAAGCTCGGCGCGCTGAAGGTCGTCGGCGACAAGCGCGCCTTTCCCCTCGGCCTGACGCTCGCGCGCTCCTTCGTCGCGCCGCGTTTCGCGCTTGCCGGCGACGCCGCCCACGGCATTCACCCGATTTCCGGACAGGGCCTCAATCTCGGCTTCAAGGATGTGGCGGCACTCGCCGAAACCGTCGTGGAGGCAGACCGCCTCGGCCTCGACATCGGCTCGATCAACATTCTCGAGCGCTACCAGACCTGGCGGCGCTTCGACACCTTCCGCATGGGTGTGACAACAGACGTGCTGAACCGCCTCTTCTCCAACGACGCGACGCCGATCCGCATCGCCCGCGACGTCGGCCTCGGCCTCGTCGATCGCCTGCCGCGCCTCAAATCCTTTTTCATCGGCCAGGCGGCGGGAACGACGGCAAAGGACAATCCGCGCCTGCTGGCCGGCCAGACGATTTGAAGCAGGCCTGAAGAAACGAGCTATTCGTCGAGACGGCGGGCCTCGGACACCAGCATGATCGGAATGCCGTCGCGGATCGGATAGGCAAGCTGAGCCTTTTCCGAAACGAGTTCGTTGTGCTCGCGATCATAGGAAAGCCGCCCCTTGGAGAGCGGGCAGACCAGAAGTTCAAGCAGTTTCGGATCGACGCGGCTGAGTTTTTCGTCCATGGCCGAAGTCTACTGCAGAACCGTGTCGGAGTCACCGAAGACACGCGCCAGAACGATTTCGGTAATGGCGATCAGCGTCTCCGCCCGCGTCTTCAGGTCGGGCGCCTCGAGCAGTGCCTGTTTTTCCGCCGGCCCAAAGGGCGACATCATGGCGAGCGAATTGACGAGCGTCAGATTGCTCGCCCGCTCGACGCTCTCCCAGTCGGCCTCCAGCTTGTTGGCGTCGAGATAGGCCTTGAAGGCGGTCAGAAGTGCTGCGCGATCGACGGCCTCCTCCTCGTTTTCGGCCGAGAGATCAGCGATGAAGGGGGCGATGCGGAAAGTGCGGAAGGGATCGCCGGTCGCTTTCTCCTCCAGCAGCCGGAAGCGGCAGACGCCGGTCAGCGACACGATATAACGCCCGTCACCCGTCTCTGCGAAGGATGTTATGCGGCCAAGGCAGCCGACGGCGGCAAGGCTATGCTCGCCGCCTTTGTCCTCATGTTCGCCAAGCGCCGGCTGCACCATGCCGATCAGCCGGTTTCCGGCAAGCGCTGCATCGAGCATCGCGAGATAACGCGGCTCGAAAATGTTGAGAGGAAGCTGCCCGGCCGGCAGGAGAAGGGCACCGGTCAGGGGGAAGACGGCGATCGCATCAGGCAGATCGCCCGGCTTCAGGTATCTGGCATTCCCGACTTGCATGAAACCGTCCCGCATTCTTGTAACGGGCATGCCCGTCTGACGAGAATGTGGTGCCCCCGTCCAAAAACGCAAGGGCCGATCTGCTAATCTTAAGAGAACAGCATCGCCGAAAGCTTGCGACGGGCGGCAACGGTCGCCGGATCCTTGAAGCCCCAGACCTCGAAAAACTGCAGAAGCTGGCGCCGCGCGCCGTCATCGTCGAAGGCGCGGTCCTTGCGCATGATCTGAAGCAGGTGTTCTGCCGCTTCGTCGCGCCGGCCTTCGACATTGAGGATCTTGGCGAGCTTCAGCCGCGCCTCGTGATTGTCGGGGTTTGCCGCCAGCTCACGCTCGAGAGCGACGGGGTCGCCGAGCTTGCGGGCCTCTTCGATCTGATCGAGCTTCTTCAGCACCGCCTGAATGCCGGCGTCCTTGGCCACCTCTTCCGGCAGGTCCGTCAGGACTTCGCGCGCCCGCTGATGCTGGTTTGCGGCGATCATGCATTCGGCCATTCCGGCAAGCGCCTTGGCGTTCTCGGGAGCGGCCTGCATGACGGCGGCATAAAGCTGCGCCGCCTCATTGACGTTGCCGGCGGCGAGCAGCTCCGACGCTTCCGCAAGCACCGCTTCGATCTCGGCCACCTCATCGGCGCCGGCGGGGCCGGCGATGCGGTCGATGAACTGGCGGACCTGGCTTTCCGGCACCGCGCCCATGAAGCCGTCCGCCGGGCGACCGTTGACGAAGGCGATGACGGCGGGGATGGACTGGATGCCGAGCTGGCCGGCGATCGAGGGATGGTCGTCGATGTTCATCTTGACCAGCCTGACGCGGCCCTTGGCTTCGTTGACCACCTTTTCCAATACCGGCGTCAGCTGTTTGCACGGGCCGCACCAGGGCGCCCAGAAATCGACCAGCACCGGCTGGTTGCGCGAATCCTCGATGACGTCCTTGCCGAAATTCGCGGTCGTCGTGTCCTTGATGTAGCTGCCGGACGCAGCCGCGGGTTCCGATGCGCCGCCGAAGCTTGCCGTCGCCGACATCTGATTCCCGAAGGAACCGTTATAGGGATTGTTGCTGCCGCTCATAGGTATCTCCCGCCGCGCCGATCCTGCCGGCATCTTTGCTAAAGCACGTCGCGCAAAACTGTGTGGCGATTTTGCGATCAAGACATGCGCAAAACCAGAGGCTAAAGCACGGCAAGCCGATCCAAAAGACCGCGACGCGCTTAAGCGCTAAAATCGTATGTCAGGACGTCACTTTCAAGACAAGCGGCTTGTGTCCCGTCGCTTCCATGAAACGAACAAGGTCGCCGCTCGCAATCGACGTCGTCGCGTCGTTGGAGAGCGGGTGGCAGTTGACGATCTCCTCGCGCATCAGATCGGCATCGAGCACGAAGGTGACATTCCCAGCGGTATCGTTGATCGCACCGAAGGCAGTGACCGCACCCGGCACGACGCCGAGATATTCCATCAGCTTCTCAGCCCTGCCGAAAGAGACCCGGCCGGACCCGCCGATCAAATTATGCACCTGCTTGAGGTCGACCTCGGCATTTTCCTCCACCGTCAGCAGGAAATACCGGTCCTTCTTATCTTTGATGAAGAGGTTCTTGGTATGGCCGCCGGGGATCTCGTCACGCAGCGCAACCGATTCGGCCACGGTGAAAACAGGCGCATGATCGACCGTCTTATGAGGGATGCCGAGCCCGTCGAGGAAGGTGAACAGTTCGTCTCTTGTCTTCGGGGTCTTTTCTGACATCGGGCAATCCATTGGATGTGATAAGGAAAGGTCGAGGCGTCCTGATTAAGTCCGTCCACATCGTTTGGCAATCTTCGCCACCGACGCTTTACCCCTGCATTTGCGGCCTTTCCGGCCCGCTCGCGCACACGCCAAAATTTTTTCTTCGCCTCTTCGTCATTTCCCTGTTGCATTTGAAAATCCGTTAGGCCATATAGCGCCCGTCGCCACGAGGCGGCGCCCACGGTCCAACGACTACCCCGGACCGATGCGGATTGAGCGGGTGTAGCTCAGGGGTAGAGCACAACCTTGCCAAGGTTGGGGTCGAGGGTTCGAATCCCTTCGCCCGCTCCAGTTTTCTTCTGTCCAGCCCGGAGACATAGGTAACAGATCGTACCTAAGACATGGGTGACAACCTCGTGCCGAACGGGTTGTCGATGGTTTGTAAGGTCCTCTGCTCCAGGTCGATATATCCGAGATCATAGTGCATGAAGCTGACGAGCCAAATACCGTCGTCGACTTCCTTGATGCCGAGTTTCTGTCCGGCCAGCACGGTGGAGATATTGATCTTCTTGCGGTGCATGCAGATGCGGCCGCAATTGGTCACCAGTGCGTCACGGTCGTGGAACGGATAATCGATCTCCGGTAGCCCGTTATATCGGCGCGCCGATGGCGTGTAGAGATCGACCGGCACCTTCATCGCCAGGGCTTCATGCGGCCGTTCGGTATTGAATTCGCTGACGAATGCATCGAAGCGGGCCTGCTGCTGTAGGATATTTTTGCCGGGTGGACGCGTCGCCTCTTTCTTCAGCGTCAGGTGCATGCGCTCATGCCGGCCATTCTCTTGCGGATGGCCCGGCCTGATGCGCTCGAGGCCGATGCCGAGCCGCAGCCACCAGACCGACAGCTTCGACAGATTGTAGAGGCCGTTGGGACTGGCGAATGGCAGGCCGTTGTCGCTGCGGATGGCATCCGGCAGACCGCGTTCGGCAAACAATCGGCGGAACGCCTCGAACACACCCACCTCCTTTGTCGATTCGAAGGCCTCGCAGGCGAGCAGGAAGCGTGACATCTGGTCGGTGACCGTCAGCGGGTAACAGTATCGGCCGTCACCGAGCTTGAACTCGCCCTTGAAGTCGGCACACCACAGATCGTTCGGCAGCAATGCTTGCGATAGGGCCGTTCCCTCAGCCCGAAAGCGGTGTCGCCTGCGGGCATGAGCGACCAGCCCGTGCCGGTCGAGCACCGCGTGCACCGTGCTCTTGGCGGGAATGCGCACATCGCCGGCCAGGCGCTTGACCAGCAGTTCTCTGATCTTCCTGGCACCCCAATGCGGCTTGTTCTTCTTGCACGAGATGATCATCGCCTCGACCGGCTCAGGCAGTTGATTGGCGTAACGCACCGGCCGGCGAGACCGATCCGTCAGCGCCTCCAGGCCATCATCCTTGTAGCGGTTGAAGATCTTGTAACCGGTCTTGCGCGAGATGCCGAACTCCCGGCACACATCGCTCATGCCTTCGCCCTCAAGCAGCCGGGCGACAAAACGTAGACGTTCCTCCATCACCGAAGTCTCTTTCCACGGCATCAACACCTCCCGCCAAAACCGAAAAGTGTTACCCATGTCTCCGGTACAAAACGTCACCTATGTCTCAGGTCGGGCATTCAGAAAATCAATGCGCTAGGCGTGCCAGGGACATTAAGTCCTCATGCACGCGTTTGGCGTCGCCACAAGCTGCGGCGAATCGGCATCACGGATATCTTCAAAATAAAATAAGCCAGCGCTTGAAGCCGTGGCGCTCCAGCTCTTTCATTCCGTCTCCTGTCGCCTTTATCACAGCAAATTTGCCGCGCCCGATTGATCCTGCTCAATGCAAAACGGGCTGGTAACCGACTAGGCTCTTGGAGTTTTGTCGGAAGGCACTAGGTGCCGACAATAACCTCTCGAACCTTGGGGCGATGGAACCTTGAGGAGACGTGACTGGAGTTGGATCGACATGCTCGTCAAAGATGTCATGGCGACGACGGTCGTCACATTATCACCTGACAATGGCGTTCGGCATGCAGCCAGGCTGATGTCCGATCAACACGTCAGCGGCATCCCTGTCGTCGACGATGGTGGTCGTTTGCTGGGCGTCATCAGCGAAGGCGATCTGATCCGTCGAACGGAACTGTCGAGCGGGGCATTTGTCCTGAAGGCGGACATGGGGCTTGGGCCTGATGAAAGGGCGAACGCTTTTGTAAAGCGGTGTGCGTGGAGGGTGGGCGACGTGATGACGTCCGATCCTGTTACCATCGACGAGGATGCACCTCTTTCCCGTGTCGCCGGGCTGATGCAGGACCGTGGCATCAAGCGCATTCCCGTTCTGCGGGACGGCAAACTCATTGGTATCGTCAGCCGCGCCGATCTCCTGCAGGTCATCTACTCGGCAAAACCAGACGACACGGCATCCGGCGACGAAGCCATTCGGCGCAGCATTCTGATCCGGCTCGGTGAAAACACCGGTCTGGAAGGGTTGGATGTGACAGTCACGGTCAGCGAAGGGATCGTGCATTTTTGGGGCAAGGTCGAGACGCCTGCCCGCCGCCGGGCCGCACGCGTTCTGGCGGAGGGAGTCAACGGCGTTCGCGGGGTGGTGGAGCACTTCCCGGAATCTCCCCCCAATAGCACCGCAGCGTCGACATGAGCGGCGCCGGCCCTGGCGAAACCGAACCGGCGAGCTTCCACAATTGTCATTTTGATGGAGAGACTGAGATGGCTTCAGCTGAAACGGCAGTGATGAACAAAACAGCCTCGGTAGCATCACGTGCCAAGACGACGCTTTCCGCCGAGGAACTTCGCCTGATGGACGCCTACTGGCGGGCATCGAACTATCTGTCGGTCGGGCAGATCTATCTGCTCGACAATCCACTCCTGAAAAAGCCCTTGGCTCGGGAGCACATCAAGCCACGGCTGCTCGGCCACTGGGGAACCTCGCCCGGCCTGAACATGCTCTATGTGCACCTCAACCGGGTGATCAAGCGGGACGATCTCAACATGATCTATGTGATCGGCCCCGGCCACGGCGGCCCGTCGCTTGTTGCACATGCCTATCTCGAGGGAACATACAGCGAAGTCTATCCGAATATCGGCCAGGACGAGGAGGGCATGAAACGGCTCTTCAAGCAGTTCAGCTTTCCCGGCGGCATCCCGAGCCATGTTGCGCCTGAAACGCCCGGCAGCATCCATGAAGGTGGCGAACTCGGCTATGCCCTCAGCCACGCCTATGGCGCGGCCTTCGACAATCCCGATCTGATCGTCACCTGCATCGTCGGCGACGGCGAAGCCGAAACCGGGCCGCTCGCGACGGGATGGCACGGAAACAAATTTCTCAATCCTGCCCGTGACGGCTGCGTTCTGCCGATCCTGCACCTCAACGGCTATAAGATCGCCAATCCCTGTTTCCTCGCCCGTATTCCCAAAGAGGAATTGGTGAAATTCTTCGAGGGAATGGGATACGCGCCGCTTTTCGTGGAAGGCCACGAGCCTGATCAGGTGCAGCAGCAGCTCGCCGCCGCCATGGACACCGCCGTCTCAACGATCAAGAGGATCTGGACGGACGCTCGAAGCAAGGGAAATGTCAGCCGCCCGGCATGGCCGATGATCGTCTTCCGCACGCCGAAGGGCTGGACCTGCCCGGCCGAGATCGACGGCAAGAAATGCGAGGACTATTGGCGCTCGCACCAGGTGCCGATGGGCGACATGGACAAGCCGGAACATATCAAGGTTCTTCAGCACTGGATGAACACCTACAAACCCCAGGAGCTTTTCGACGGTGACGGGAAGCTGCGCGCCGAGCTCGCGTCGCTGGCGCCGACGGGGCATCGCCGCATGAGCGACAATCCGCACGCAAACGGCGGCCTGTTGCTGCGCGATCTGAAGATGCCGGATTTCCGCGATTATGCCGTCTCCGTGCCTAAGCCCGGATCGGTGGCCACCGAATCGGCTCGCGTCATGGGCAAGTTCCTGCGTGACGTGATGAAGCTCAACCTCAACAGCAAGAACTTCCGGCTGTTCAGTCCCGACGAGAACAACTCCAATCGCTGGCAGGACGTGCTTGAGGTGACGGATCGCTGCTACATGGCCGAGATCTATCCCGAGGACGATCACCTGTCGCCCGACGGTCGCATCATGGAGGTCCTAAGCGAGCATCAATGCCAAGGCTGGCTTGAAGGCTATCTGTTGACCGGCCGTCACGGCTTCTTCTCCTGCTATGAGGCCTTCATTCACATCATCGACTCGATGTTCAACCAGCATGCCAAATGGCTGAAGGTGTGCAATCACATCCCCTGGCGGCGGCCGATCGCGTCGCTCAACTACTTCCTCAGCTCGCATGTCTGGAGGCAAGATCACAACGGCTTTTCTCATCAGGATCCGGGTTTCATCGACCACGTGATCAACAAGAAGGCCGAGGTCATCCGCGTCTATCTTCCGCCGGACGCCAACACGCTGCTATCCGTTACCGATCATTGCCTGCGCAGCCGCAACTATGTGAACGTGGTGGTGGCAGGCAAGCAGCCCGCTCCGCAATGGCTCACGATGGATGAGGCCATAAAACACTGCGCCGAAGGCCTCGGAATTTGGCAATGGGCCAGCAATGACCGGGATGCGGAGCCGGATGTGGTCATGGCCTGCTGCGGCGACGTGCCGACTCTGGAGACACTCGCCGCCGTCCAGCTGATCCGCGAGCACCTTCCCCAGGTGAAGGTACGGGTCATCAACGTCGTCAATCTGATGAAGCTGCAGCCCTCGAGCGAACATCCCCATGGGCTTTCAGATCCCGACTTCGATGCGCTCTTCACGAAGGACAAGCCGATCATCTTCGCCTTCCACGGATATCCCTGGCTGATCCACCGGCTGACCTACCGGCGAACCAACCACAAGAACCTGCATGTCAGAGGATATAAGGAGGAGGGAACGACGACGACGCCGTTCGACATGGTCGTTCTGAACCAGCTCGATCGCTTTCATCTTGTCGAAGACGTCATCGATCGGCTGCCGCAGCTTGGCGCGCGCGCGGCCTATTTCAAGCAGGCGGTTCGCGGCAAGCTGATCGAGCACCGGCAATATATCGAGGCGCATGGTGATGACATGCCTGAGATCAGTGGCTGGACATGGGGCGTCAAGAGCACCGCGAAGGGGAAGGCGGCGACCTCCACAGAGGGAGACAATGCCTAGGCGGCGACGGGCTGATGCCCATTTCGATGGTGGGGTCGGCCCGATGGTCGGGTCGACTGGCAATACCGGAGACGCCGCTGCTGCTCATGCGTCGGCCGCATCGCGCAAGAGCGCGCTGTGTCCGACCAGAGCCGGCTCCGGATACTCCACGAAATCATCTCATCTTCTCGGGGTTAGCCAGTCATGCCGGAGTTGCCGTCAACCGATCCCGAACTGAACCGGATACCGACGGAAGAGGATCTCGGTCGCCTTCAGTTCACGACCTTGCTCTATTATCTGCAATGCACCAATCCGGACAACGGATTGGTCCGCGACAAGACCCAGGCAGGCGCACCGGCGAGTATCGCTGCCGTCGGGATGGCGCTTGCCACCATTCCTGTCGTGGTGGAACGCGGCATCGTCATTCGGGAGTTTGCTGCCAAGATCGCCCGACGCCGGCTAGAATTCCTGATGTCTTGCCATCAGGGACCGGAACCGGACGCCTCCGGCTACAAGGGCTTCTTCTATCATTTCCTGGATATCGAGACGGGACGAAGGGTCTGGCAGTGCGAACTGTCGACGATCGACTCGGCTTTCCTGTTCGCCGGCGCTCTGACTGTCGCAACCTATTTCGATGCAGACACCGAGGACGAGGCGAAGGTTCGGACCCTTGCCACATCGCTCTACGAGCGAGCGGACTGGAACTGGGCTTGCGACCACGGGGCGACACTCACCCACGGCTGGCGACCGGAAAACGGCTTCATCCCCTATCGCTGGCGAGGCTATGACGAAGGTCTGCTGCTTTACATTCTCGGTCTCGGCTCACCGAGCCACCCCCTGCCACCGGAAAGCTACGCGGCCTATACGCAGAGCTACGAATGGAGGAATATCTTCGGCCGCGAACTGCTCTATTCCGGCCCGCTCTTCACGCATCAGCTTTCACATATGTGGATCGACTTTCGCGACATTCGCGACCAGTTCATGCGCGAGCATGGCAGTGATTATTTCCAGAACAGCCGGCATGCCACCTTCGTTCAGCAGGAATACGCCATCCGCAATCCGCTGGGCTTTGCAGGTTATGGCGAACATTGCTGGGGGTTCACGGCAAGCGATGGCCCCGGTTGGACGAAGAGAAACTTAGACGGCATCGACAGGGAATTCTTCGACTATATCGCGCGCGGCGCACCCTATGGGCCGGATGACGGAACAGTATCTCCCTGGGCAGTGGTTGCCTCGCTGCCATTTGCGCCCGAAATCGTCATCCCGACCGTCAGGAATTTTGCCCGCATGAAACTTGGCATGACCCGGCTTTACGGGTTCAGGCCATCGTTCAACCGGACATATACGATGAACGACAGGAACGACGAATGGTGGGTCAGCCCTTATCATTTCGGCATCGACCAGGGTCCCGTCGTCCTGATGATCGAAAATTATCGAACCGGCCTGCTGTGGAACATTATGCGTCGGTGCGAGCCGGTGGTGGTCGGTTTGAGGCGAGCGGGTTTTTCAGACGGCTGGTTGTGAGGATGGCGCCAATAGCAAGGTGTCGCTGAGGGGTCAGATTCGGCGGGCTTTGAGCCGGCAGCCGACAACTGACGAGTGGATCATGGATAAAGTATCGCCCGGTCCCCGTATGCGTGCTGTTGCGCACCGGCAACCATGGCGCTGTGGAGTTCATCGCCACCGCGGAGGATGCGCTTGCAAAGCTGCACGATAACTGGCCGCGACCGGAACGAGCCTACCGGCATGCCGTGGAGAGCTGTCAGGACGTCGTTCGAGGCTGGGCTCCGACCTATGTCGCGCGGATGGCATTCGAGGAAGCCGTCAAAGAGGCCGGTCTTCATCTTCACCTCTAGTGTTTTGATCGACCCACGTCCAGGAACCGTCAGGACCATATTCGAGAACGGCATCATAGGCTGAACGCGGCGCACCCGGTTCGGCGAAATTGATGCAGGCGATCCTTCGATCCACAAATAGCTTAAGAATTCCGGCAAGATGCTCGTGCCCGAAGATGGCATCGGCTTTTTCCAGAACAATGTATGACGGAGCGGCTATCAGCGCGCTCGCAAGGGCGACGAGCTGTTGTTCGCGCGGCGACAGCAGGCTAGACCAGTCCTGTTCGCTGTCGAGGTCGCCAGGCATGAGATCGCGGGCGAGCCCGACATTCTTCAGCAAAGCGAAGATTTCAGCATCCGTTGTCTCGGCCGAAGGCTTTGATGGCGCCAGGATCTGACGCAGGGTTCCCGGACCCGAATAGGTTCGCTGACCGAGAAACCGCACCTGCTGATGAGATGGGGTGACGATGCGTCCTATCCCCGACATATCTAGTCCCGCTGTGGCCCGGAACAAGGCGGCGCCTGCGGCGTCACCCGCTCCGGTTACGACCACACGTCTATCGGCCGGGATAAGGACCGACAATTCCTTCAGCAATACCTCGCCGCTCGGCGATGTCAGCGTCAGGCGTTCGTAAGCGAAAATACCTTCGGCCTCGATGCGTTCGAAGCGCGTATCCGGCGCGCCATGCGCGCTTTCGATCGCCTCAATGAGCGAACTGATGCGCGCTACGACGGCCGCGAAGCTCGAGATCGAGTTGAATTGTGCGACAATGAAGGAAAACGCACCAACGAGCATCGCAAAGGCTGCCGCCGATTGCGTGATCACGCCGAATTCCATGTCGCCCCGCATGAAAGCAGGCGCGATGATGACAACAGGCAGGATCTGTATCATCCAGTTGTAGCCGGTGGTGAAGAACCCGACGTTGCGATTGATGGAGATTATCCGCCTGAAGTTCGCGGCGAGATCGTCGAACTGCCTCGATAATCGGTTGGCATGGCGCTGCTCCGTGCCCTCGATCATAATCGATTCCGCGTTTTCTCGGACACTGATCAGCCCGGAGCGGAAGGCCGCTTCATTGTCGAGCTGGTTATAATTCAGCTTGATCAAAGGCCGCCCCAGGACGATCGTCATAAACGATCCGAAGGCAGCGTAGACGACAGCGGTAAAGAAAAGAAGCGGGCTGATCAGCCATAACACGCTCGAAAAAGTGAAAACCGTCAACAGGCTGCTGAGCAGCATGAGCAGGAACGAGAGCGTCGTCGTCGCGAATGCCTTTATATCCTCGGCGATCCGCTGATCGGGGAAAGAAAGTGTGCCCTGAACGCCGAGCCGGTAGAAAGCACCGCCGCTCATATAGAGGCCGATGGCGCGACGGGTGAGGAATTCTCGCCAAAGCAAAGCCAGCCGCTCTTCGGCGAAGCGCGCGATCACCGAGACGATCGTCGAGGCGGCAAAAGCGCCGGAGTAGAGGATCGCCTGGCGGATGAATTCGGCCGTTTGCCTTTCAGCGATGGCAGTCATGAAATGTCGGCCGACGAAGCTGTTGACCACATTCAGTGCACTAACGCCGCCAAAAAGGGCGATCAGGGAGGTGAGAAGGAACGCGGCCCGTCCGCCGACATCGGATGTCATGAAGAGTCTGACCGCGCGGACAAGCCGTGTCGCCGTCACCTTGAGCGGAATTTGCTGTTTGCTCATATTCGCCCCCCGCCGTGTCTTTGGAATGAATTATAGCGTGAAAAATCCACGAGGGAGAGCGACGCATGAACGGGTGAGCGTAGCTTTTCAGCCACGAAACCGGCCCAAGACGGAACGTGACCTCATCGGCAACCGTTCCCGGCCACCGCGAGGCGCGGACGTATCGAGGACGATGTGCATACGCCGCTTGCAGCCGGCGCGCGCTTGGTGTCAGATGGCCCCTAAATTCCTGTCGGCCGCATTGGCTCCGAAAGTCAGAGCCGACGACACCACTCCTAATGTCCTGATTGCTCCCAACATCATTTGAGGCTCTTCATGCGCATCGCCGTCGGTGGCATTCATATCGAATGCAGCACATACAATCCCGTCCTGAACGAGGAGAAGGATTTTCGCGTGATACGGGGCGCGGCGCTGCTGGAATCGCCCTACTTCGCCTTCCTCAAGGATTACGACGCCGAATTCCTGCCGACGATCCATGCCCGCGCCATTGCCGGCGGCCCGGTTTCGCGCGCCACCTACGAAACCTTCAAGAATGAATTCCTCGAGCGGCTGAAGCCGATGCTGCCTCTCGACGGCCTCTATCTCGCCATGCACGGCGCCATGTATGTCGAGGGCATGGAAGATGCCGAAGGCGACTGGATCACCGCCGCCCGCGCGCTTGTCGGCGAGGATTGCACGGTTTCGGCAAGCTACGATCTGCACGGCAACGTCACGCAGCGCATCATCGACGCGCTCGACATCTATTCGACCTATCGCACCGCGCCGCACATCGATGTCGAGGAGACGATGCGCCGTTCCGTTTTCATGCTGGTGAAGAGCTTGAAAACAGGCGTGAGGCCGGTCGTTCTCTGGGCGCCGATCCCGGTCGTGCTGCCCGGTGAGCGCACCAGCACCGTCGATGAGCCGGCCAAGGGCCTTTATGACATGCTGCCCGAGATCGATGCGATCGAGGGCGTCTGGGATGCTTCCCTGATGGTCGGTTACGTCTGGGCCGACGAACCGCGCGCCACGGCCGCCGCCATCATGACCGGCACCGACCGCGCCGTGCTGGAGCGCGAGGCAAAGCGTCTTGCCCGGGCCTATTGGGATGCGCGTGGAGACTTCGTCTTCGGCTGCGAGATCGGCTCGATCGAGGAATGTGTCGCCAGAGCAATGGCAAGCCCGACGGCACCCGTGGTGCTCGCCGAATCCGGCGATAACCCCACCGGCGGCGGTGTCGGCGACCGGGCCGACGTCTTGGCCGAACTGATCGCCAGAAATGCCAGCGGCGTCGTCTTCGCCGGCATTGCCGACAAGGCGGCGGCGGAGACGTGTTATGCCGCAGGAGTGGGCGCAGAACTCACCCTCAGCGTCGGCGCCTCGCTCGATATCAAGGGCAGCAAGCCGGTCACGGACCGCTTCTCCGTCAAATTCCTGCATGAGACATCAGATCCCTCCGATCGCCAGGCGGTCGTTTCGATCGGCGGCATCGATCTCGTGCTCTCCGCGAAGCGCCGGCCCTATCACAACATTGTCGATTTCACCCGCCTCGGCCTCGATCCGCACCGGGCGAAAATCATCGTCGTCAAATCGGGTTATCTCTCGCCGGAACTGGCGCCAATCGCCAATCCGAACCTGATGGCGCTGTCGCCGGGCGTGGTCGACCAGTTCGTCGAACGCCTGCCGCGGCTGCGCAAGCAGCACCCGACCTATCCCTTCGACAAGGATTTCGCCTTCGCGCCGCAGGTTTTCTTCTCAGCACGCTCGGTAGGGGCGTGAGATCCGGCTGGCCCGCGCGTAAGCCCACTCCGAGGAACGCGTGGCAAGGCAAGTATTGCGGGAAATAAGCTGCTTCGAAAAGGCGCGGCTGATCGTTTTTGCTGCACCGCTTATATGACTTATCCTAGATACTATTTTACTGATAATTGTTAACGCCACCCCGGCCGCTTTCGTGTTCTCTTATCCTTGCGAATCAAAAAGGTTTGATTTGCCGGGGGACGTCCCCCATGTTGAAGCATGGGGCGATGCAACAGTTGGGTAGGAGCCTATGCTGCAACGGATTGAAGACATTGATGCCGCGCTCGTCGACAGATTGCAGCATTCAGCGTTCAAGTACTTCCTGAAATATTCCAATCCCGAAAATGGCCTGGTGGCCGATACCTCGATCGGCGGCGTGCCAGCGAGCATCGCGGCCGTCGGCTTCGCGCTTTCATCCTATCCCGTCGGCGTCGAGCGTTCCTGGATCAGCCGAGCGGAAGCAGCCGAACGCACGGTCAATACGTTGCGCTTCTTCGCCGAGGCGCGCCAGGGCGAGGAACGCCACGCGACCGGGCATCGCGGCTTCTTCTATCATTTCCTGCATATGGATACCGGCCATCGCGCCTGGAACAGCGAGCTTTCGACCATCGACACGGCGCTGCTTCTCGCCGGCGTCCTGACATCGGCGCAATATTTCAACCGCGAGGACGACGAGACGGAAACAGAGATCCGCGAACTTGCGACCTTCATCTACGAGCGCGTCGACTGGCGCTGGGCGCTAAACAAGGGCGACACCATCTCCATGGGCTGGAAGCCCTCCTCCGGCTTCCTGCGCTGGCGTTATCACGGCTTCGACGAGGCGATCATCCTCTATGCGCTGGCGCTCGCCTCGCCGACGCACCCGATCCCGCAGTCGTGCTATGACGCCTTCACCTCGAGCTATTCCTGGATGATGTTTGGCGAACAGCCCTATCTCTATGCGGGTCCGCTCTTCATCCATCTTTTCTCGCATGCCTGGATCGATTTCCGCGGTATTCAGGACAAGCCGATGGCGGAGCGGAACTGGGACTATTTCCGCAACACCCAGGTCGTCATTAACCTCCAGCGCGATTATGCCGAGCGCAATCCCGGCCAGTTCGTCGGCTACAACAGGAATATCTGGGGCTTCACCGCCTGCGACGGCCCGCCGCCGACGCGACGCATGCGCGGCGGGCGCCAGCCGAAGGTTCTGGGCTACGCCGCGCGCGGCGCGCCGCTTGGGCCCGATGACGGCACGATCGCACCCTGGGCGGCACTCGCCTGCCTGCCTTACGACAAGCAAGCGGCTCTCGACGGCACCAAGGCCCTTCTGACCAGCTACCCAAACCTGCTCTTGGAAGGTGGCTTCCCCGGCGGCTTCAATCCGACCGTACAGACGAAACGCCCGGAAGGCTGGGTCGACGACCGCACCGTCGGCATCGACCAGGGCCTCGTCGTCATGACCGTCGAGAACGAACGCTCAGATTTCATCTGGAAACTGATGCGGCAATCGCCAACCATCCGCCTGGGGCTCGAGCGCGCCGGCTTTACCGGCGGCTGGCTAGAAGGCATCGAGCCGGAAGAAGTGGTGCGCAAGTTCGGCTAGGACGCGCGGGTTTTACGCTCAGGTCTCGAAAACGTGCGCCTTTCCGGCAATATCGAGGCGGACGAGATCGCCGCGCGCCGGAAGCGCGACGCTCGAAGTCTTGATCCGGATCGGCGGCAGGGCGACGCCGTCGAGCGAGACGGCGACGGTGCAGACCGCACCGCCGAATTCCACTTCGACGACACGTCCGCCGTAGCTGCGATCGCTATCATCGGCAACGACGCGGATCTGCTCGGGCCGCAGCATGATCTCCGCCTTGCCCTGACGGCTACCCTCGATGGGAACGCGACCGAGAGCGCAATCGGCCAGGCCGTTGCGGATGATGGCCGGAAGCAGAACGGCATCGCCGAGGAACAGCGCCGTCTCGCGATCCTTGGGATGGAGATACAATGATTGCGGCGATCCGGCCTGGATCAGCCGCCCCTCCCGCAAGACCGCGACCTGATCGGCGAAGCTCAGCGCCTCTTCCTGATCATGCGTGACGAGGATAGCGGTGATGCCGGCCGTCTGCAGCACGCGCGCAACCGCCTTGCGCATGTTTTCGCGCAGGCCCGTATCGAGGGCCGAGAAAGGTTCATCGAGCAGCATCAGCCGCGGCTTGCGGCCGAGCGCTCTGGCCAACGCCACACGCTGCTGCTGGCCGCCGGAAAGCTGATGCGGACGCCGGACAAGCATGCCGCGATCGAGCTCGACCATATCGAGCAGCTCGACGATGCGCTTCTCGCGATCCGTCGCCCCACGCTCGAAGCCAAAGCCGATATTCTCGGCAACACTCAGATGCGGGAACAGCGCGCCGTCCTGCGAAACGATGCCGATGCCGCGCTTGTGGGCCGGCACCACTGCCGCACCGTCGGCAAGCACGCCGCCATCCAGCGTCACCCGGCCGGCATCGGGCTGCTCGAAGCCGGCAATGATGCGCAGCAGCGTCGTCTTGCCCGAACCGGAAGGGCCGACGACGGCGGTGCGGCTGCCTGCCTGCACTTCGAGCGAGATATCCTTCAGCGCCTGAACCGGGCCATAACGCTTGCTGATGTTTTCGATCGTAAGCAGCGTCATTGGCCGGCAGTCCGTTTCGATTGGGTATAGAGCGTCAGGGTGAGCGGCAGCGACAGCACGATCATCATGAAGGCGTAAGGGGCAGCCGAGACATAGTCGATCTCGCTCGTCAGCGACCAGAATTTTGTCGCCAGCGTATCGACGCCGTTGGGCGAAAGCATCAGCGTCGCCGTGAGTTCGTTGGTGATGCCGAGTGCGGCGAGCGCGACGCTGGCGGCCGCTCCGGGGGCGGCAAGCCGCATGGTGATCTGCCGCACCGCCTGGCCCGGCGTACGGCCCAGGCCCATTGCAGCGCGTTCCAGCTCCACCGGCGCCTGGGCGATGCTGGCGCGCAGCCCGACCATGGCACGTGGCAGGAAAAGCAGCAAATAGGCGACGAGCAGCGTTGCGAAGGTCTGGTAGAGCGGCAGCACGAGACGCACGGTAATCGTCACCAGCGCCAGCGCCACGACGACACCCGGCAGCGAGCCGACATAATAATGACAGGCTTCGAGTACGCGCTGGAAACGGCCGGGCGCGCGCACCGAGAGCCAGGCCATCGGTGCTGCGGCAACCGTCGCCAGCACGCCGCCGATGACGGCAAGCACGATCGTCTGCAGGAAAGCGTTGCCGACTTCGATGCGCCAGATATCGGCGCCGCCGAGATAAAGCCAGCGGCCGAGCGTCACCAGGGGCACGCCGAGTGTCAGCACCGCGAGCATGACGGGCAGCAACACGGCCGGCACAACGAACCAGCCGAGCCGCCGGCGGTCGGCCGGACGCGGCGAGCCCGAGCCGACGCGGGCATAGCGTTCGTTGCCGCGCAGCAGCACTTCCAGGCCGAGCAGGAACAGGCAGCAGGCGACGAGTACGCCGCCGAGCATGTTGGAGGCCGGACTGTTGTAGGAGGACTGGAACTGGTCGACGATCGCCGTTGCGAAGGTATCGAACCTAATCATCACGAACAGACCGTATTCAGACAGAAGATGCAGCGCGATCAGCAGCGAGCCGCCGCAGATGGCAAATCTCAGTTGCGGCAGCACGGCACGGAAGAAGACGCGCCAGGGATTGAGGCCGAGCGAAGATGCTGCATCCTCGATGGCGGGATCGAGACGACGCAGCGCGGCGGCGACCGGCAAATAGAGGAACGGATAATAGGCGACCACCGAGACGAAGACGCCGCTCTGCAGGCCGCGCATGCCGGGAATGAGGCTGACCCAGGCATAGCTGTGCACGAAGGCGGGCACGGCGAGCGGAGCGATCGCAAGCCAGGCCCAGAGCCGCGGAAAAGGAATGTCGGTCCGCTCGGTCAGCCATGCGAGCGTTACGGCAAGCGCGATCGACAGCGGAATGGTGATCGATTCCAAAAGAAGCGTATTGACGAGGAGTTCGCCGACGCGCGGCCGGAAGACCAGCGTCTTCACCGTTTCCCAGCCGACATCATAGGTTATCCAGCCGATGAAGCCGAGCGGCACGAGACTGAAGATCGCGACGACGGTCGCGAGAAGCATCACGGAAGCATGCGGGATGCGCCCGCGCGGCAAAACCATTCGCACGGCCCTCTGCGCCACCGGCGCCTCGTTGCCGGATGCGAGCAATCTGTTGTCCTGCAGCAAGGCCGATGCCTTCACACGCTGAAAAAGGAAGGCAACCGCCTTTAAAGGGGTGGTTGCCGGATTTCGTCATGCCCTAAGGTTTTCTTGAGCCAAAAGCAATAGTTTTGGCCAGATGAAGCCTGCGGCAGAAAGTCAAAGCATGTCGCGCAAAAGTGTGCAGCGGATTTGCGGCTACGACATGCGGAAAACTTAAATGAGACCCGCGGCCGTCATCAGCTCCACGACCTTCTTGCTGTCGAGGGTCGATGCTTCGACCTTCGGTGCGTTGAGATCGGCAAGCGGGGTGAGCTTGTCGTTGGAGGGTGCATCCTTGCCGATGGCATATTCATAGGACGTGCCGTCCTTGAGAATCGCCTGGCCTTTCTTGCCGGTGATGAACTTCAGGAAAGCCTGGGCTTCCTTCTTATGCTGCGTGGACTTCAGGATGCCACCACCCGAAACGCTGACGAAGGCGCCCGGATCCTGGTTCTTGAAGTAATGCAGGCCGACATTCTTGCTGTTCTCGCCGGTTTTGGCCTGATCGCCGAACCAGTAGTAGTGATAGATGATCGCGCCTTCGACTTCGCCGGCGTTGACCGCCTTCATCGCAACGCTGTTGCCCTTGTAGGGCGTGGCGTTGTCCTTGAGGCCTTTCAGCCATGCCTTGGTGGCGTCTTCGCCCTTCAGCTGCAGCAGGGCCGCGACGATGGCCTGGAAGTCGGCGCCGGCGGGCGCCGCGCCCCAGCGGCCCTTCCAGGCCGTGTCCTGGAGGTCGAGCATCGACTTCGGCAGCTTGTCCTCGGTGAGCTTCGTCTTGTCATAGGCGAAAACCGTGGTACGGGCGGCAATGCCGGTCCACATGCCGTCAGCCGGGCGATACTGCTCCGGAACCTGATCCAGCGTTTCCTTTTCGACCGGTGCAAAGAGGCCCGCGCCATCGACCAGCGTCATGGCAGGCGAATTCTCGGTCAGGAACACATCGGCCGGAGAAGCGTCGCCTTCCTGGATGAGCTGGTTGGCGAATTGCATGTCGCCGCCCTGGCGCATGGTGACCTTGATGCCGGTCTCCTTGGTGAAGGCGTCGATCCATTCCCGGCCCAGGCTTTCGTGCTGGGCATTGTAGACGACCAGGCCTTCGGTCTCTTGCGCATTGGCGCTGCCTGCGAGAGCAGTGGCGGAGAGAAGCGAAGCGGCAAGCGCAAGCACGTGTGAAAAACGATTAAGAGCAATATTCATAACGGCCTCCATGACGAGTCACCCGGGCTCCACCGGGAGTGATGGAAGGCGTATATTTTTCTTGACTAGCGATTTCAAGTTTCGCCTTCACAAAAAAGGCATCACAATAACTTGACCAGATATTTCATATTAAAAGGGAATAAGATGCAATTCGGCCCGAAAGGCGGCGCTCCGCATGCGCCGCCTTCCCTGCCGCATCAGCCTATTCCACGTCGAACTTGACGCCCTGCGCGAGCGGCAGGGTGCTGCCGTAATTGATCGTGTTGGTGGAGCGGCGCATATAGGCCTTCCAGGCATCAGATCCGGATTCACGGCCGCCGCCCGTCTCCTTCTCGCCGCCGAAGGCGCCGCCGATCTCGGCGCCCGAGGGACCGAGGTTGACGTTGGCGATGCCGCAATCCGAGCCGCGGGCCGAGACGAAGGTCTCAGCCTCACGCATATCGTTGGTGAAGATCGACGACGACAGTCCCTGCGGCACGGCATTGTGCAAGGCGAGCACCGCATTGAAATCGCTGTATTTCATCACATAAAGGATCGGCGCGAAGGTCTCGTGCTCGACCGGACCGGTCTGATCAGGCATTTCGACGAGCGCGGGGCGAACGTAGAAAGCATCCGTCAAACCATTGCCGACGCGCTCGCCGCCTGTCACCGTGCCGCCGGCCGTTTTCGCCTCGCCGAGCGCCGCCTGCATCTTCTCGAAAGCCTGACCGTCGATCAGCGGTCCCACAAGCGTGCCGGTTTCGAGCGGGTTGCCGATGGTGACGGAGCCGTAGGCCTTCTGCAGGCGCGGCACCAGCTGGTCATAGACGCTTTCATGCACGAAGAGACGGCGCAGCGTCGTGCAGCGCTGGCCGGCCGTGCCCATGGCGGAGAAGGCGACGCCGCGCAGCGTCAGGTCGAGATCGGCGCTCGGGCAGACGATCGCGGCATTGTTGCCGCCGAGTTCGAGAATGGCGCGGGCAAAACGCTGCGACAGGCGCGGGCCGACCGCGCGGCCCATGGCCGTCGAGCCCGTAGCGGAAACGAGCGGGATCTTAGGATGGTCGACCAGCACTTCGCCGACATCGCGGCCGCCGATGATCAACGTCGACAGATTGGCCGGCGCCGTGCCGCCCTCGGCAACGAAACGCTTCAGCGCCTTCTCGAACAGCGCCTGCACGGCAAGCGCCGTCAGCGGTGTCTTTTCCGAGGGCTTCCAGACGGTGGAATTGCCGCAGACGATCGCGAGCGCCGCATTCCAGGACCAGACGGCGACCGGGAAGTTGAAGGCGGAAATGATGCCGACCACGCCGAGCGGATGCCAGCTTTCCATCATTCGGTGCTCCGAGCGCTCGGTGGCGATCGTCAGGCCGTAGAGCTGGCGGGAAAGGCCGACGGCGAAATCGCAGATGTCGATCATCTCCTGCACCTCGCCGAGTCCCTCGGAGGTGATCTTGCCGACTTCGATCGAGACGAGGCGGCCGAGTGCTGCCTTTGCGGTGCGTAATTCCTCGCCGAGCAGACGGATCAGTTCGCCGCGCTTCGGGGCCGGAACGGAACGCCATTCGAGGAAGGCCTTGTGCGCCTCTTCGATCGCCGCCTTCGTCTCGGAGACGGAATGTTCCCGGAGTTTGCCGATTTCCTTGCCGGTAACAGGCGAAGTGACGGAAAGTGTGCCGCCGTGATAGCGGCCGGCATCGACGCCGAGCTCGGCAAGCAGCTTGGCGGTTTCGGTGGCGAGATCGAGGACGGCGATGGTCATTGTCGTGTTTCCAATCTTATTATTCCAGAAGCGAGTTTCGCTTCCCAGAAGCGTTTACCGGTTCTCAGAAGCGGGCGTCGGCGAAGTGGGCGACTTGAGCGCCGGCTTCGTACCATATTTCCTTGAGCGCCCGGAAGCTCGGCTCAGTGGGCGCCGTCAACGGCAGCGGCAGATCGGCTTCCAAAAGCCGGCCGAGAATATGGTCCGCCAGCGTCCGGCCGAAGACCGTGCCGGGTGCAATGCCGCGGCCATTGTAACCGGAAAAGCCGATGACATTTTGCGCGAATTTATGGAAGCGCGGCAGCGCATTGTCGGTCATGCCGATCTGGCCATACCATTCGCATTCGAATTCGACATCGCCGATGACGGGGAAAAGCCGCTTCAGCGCGCGCTTGGCCCAGCCCTTGTGCACGGCAAGTCCGGTATTGCGCAGCGCCCCGACGCTGCCGAAAACGAGACGGCCGGCCTGGTCCATGCGGAAGGAGGAGAGGATGTCCTTCGTATCCCATACGCCCTCCCGCCCGGGCAGGATCGACTGCCGCAGATTGTGGCCGAGCGGCACGGTGGCGAAATTGAAATAGGGCAGATAGATCTGCTCGTTGCGCACCTGCTCGAAGGGGCCGGTGCTGTAGGCATCCGTCGCAACGATGATCCAGTCGGCGCTGACTTCACCGCTTTCGGTCTTCACTCTCCAGCGGCTGCCGTTGCGCTCCGTCGCGGTAACGGGGCTCGACGTATGAATGGCAGTGCCAGCCTTGACGGCGGCATGAGCAAGGCCGCGCACATAGGCAAGCGGCTGCAGTGTTCCGGCGCGCATGTCGAGCAGCGAGCCGGCATAGGCATCGCTGCCGATGCGCTTGGCGGTCTCCGCCGCGTCGAGCAGTCTCACGGGCGCGCCGCGCGCCGTCCATTGCGCCACACGCTGCTCGATCTCCTTCAGCCCGTCGGGACCGACGGCACAATGGAGCGTGCCGTTCCGCTCGAGTTCGCATGCAATCGCATGCCTATCGATCAGCTCCATGACGAGCTTCGGGGCATTGCCGAGCAAATCGAGCAGGCGCTCGCCATGCACTGAGCCGAGCACGCCGGGCAGGTCGTTTGGCATCACCCACATGCCGGCATTGATCAGGCCGACATTGCGCCCCGAGCCGCCGAAGCCGATCTCCTTTGCCTCCAGCAGCACCACCTTCGACCCGGCTTCGGCAAGATGCAGGCCGGCAGACAGGCCAGTGTAACCGCCGCCGACGATGACGACGTCGGCCGATACCGCGCCTTTGAGGGGCGAGGTTGCCGGCGGTTCGGCTGCGGTCTTTTCCCAGAGGCCGTGGGAGCGCGGATCATTCAGCATGGCTCAGTCCGATTGGAGTCGAAATCGCGGGTACTCTAATGCACCTCGTTTACGAAAGCATCATTTCAAGCAACGGTCTTCAGCTGCAGCCCCGCAAGACCGAGCGCTTCGATCGCCGCATCCAACGAGGCGGCCTGACGTTCGGCGTAGAGCGCCAGTTCGTCCTCAACGGCAGCGCCGAGTGCTGCCTCGAAGGCATCGCGGTTCGAGCGCGTCGCATAGTTCTGCTGCTGGTCGGTGCCGAGGTTCGACTGGAAGATGCCAGCCGCGCTGACCGGCAGGAAATCTTCGTAGACAAGAGGCGCGAAGGCAAGATAGCCCCTGGCAATCAGCGCCTCCGGATCGCGTGGCAGCACGCCGCCGACCGCGGCGGCAAGACCCGCAGGCGTCGCGCTGTAGCGGAAGAAGGCAAGCTCCTGCCTGCGCAGTTCTTCCCAGTTGTCCGGCAGCGCTTTGAAGCGCTCGGCGAGTTCCTGGTCGTAGGCGCCGGCCTTGGCGCCGCCGGCGCCGACCTGCACCTCGCCGCGAGCCGAAGCCAGCAGCCGGTCGTAGAGCGCCCGCCCCTTCGCCGTCAGCGCCACGCCGCGCTGCTCGATCTCGCCGAAGCGGGCGGTGTGCGTTCCTCTGGCCGCACCCTCTTCACCAGAGAAGGCGATCGCCTCTTCCAGCGCCTTGAAGCTCGTCTGCCGCAGCAGGATATCGCAGTTACGGCGCGGCGGCCCTTCGATGACCGCCTTCGGCGTGATGCCGCGTTCCGGCATGCGGGCCTGGACCGCGTCGATATCGAGCGTGCGCGGCGTCAGATGGTTGATATGGGGTCCCTTGAAGCTGACGACGTCGGCGATCAGGCGATGCGCGTCATGCAGGCGCTGGTAGGTTTCGGCGCTGACCGTCGCCTCGCCGTGCCAGCGGAAGGTTTCAAGCGCCTCGGCGACGAATTCTGCCGCTTCCGCCTCCGTCAGGCCGCCATTCTGCTCATGACGCTCGATCAGCGCGATGGCGCGCGGCGTATAGATGTGGCGCGCTGCCAGAATGGTTTGCGCCTCGGCACGCAGCCCTTCATCCTCGATCAGCTCCAGCCGCAGCAGCGAGGTGAAGACCCGGAACGGATTGACGTTGAGGGCCGCTTCATCGATCGGCCGGAAACAGGTGGAATGAACGGGCACGCCGGCGACTGACAGATCGTAATAGCCGACCGCCTGCATGCCCATCACGGCGAAGAGCCGCCGGATGGTGAAAAGTTCCTCTGCCGTGCCGAGCCGGATGGCGCCGTGGCGTTCGACGTCGATCCGTTCCAGCTCGCCGGCGCTGGCCAGGCGCTCGCGCAGCTCTGGGTCCTTTTCGAGGCAGCCGGCATTCACCTCCGCCACCAGCTCGATCAGCGTGCCGTATTGCGGCACCTCCGCCCGGTACATCTGCGACATTGCTTCAGTAAAGAGCCAGCGGATGTGATCGGTGGAAACGAGGGCTTGCGGCATCTGGAACTCCGGCTCATTCCGTTTTTGCAGGATGAAACTCTTTACAAGCACCACAAAGGTGGAAATATCGACATTTTGGAAATAGCTCATTCTGAAACGGAATGACCATGAGCACGTCAAGGCGCTTCTTGCCATCGATTTCGCATCTCGCCGCCTTCGAGGCGGTTGCCCGCACCGGCAGCGTCACCGCGGCGGCGCGCGAACTCGACCTGACACAGAGCGCCGTCAGCCGGCAGGTAAGCGCGCTGGAAGAACAACTGGGCGTCGAACTCTTCCTGCGCGAACGCCAGACCATGCGGCTGACGCTCGCCGGCGACAGCTATGCCCGCGAGATCCGCGAGGCGCTGCGGCGCATATCGAGCGCCTCCTTGAACCTGCGCGCCAATCCGCATGGCGGAACGCTCAATCTCGCCATCCTGCCGACCTTCGGCACCCGCTGGCTGGCACCGCGCCTCGGCCGCTTCCTCGCCGCCAATCCCGGTGTCACCATCAATCTCGTAACCCGGCTCTCGCCCTTCGATTTCCGCCTTGATTCGATCGACGCCGCCATCCATTTCGGCCATCCGCACTGGCCAGGCGCCGAACTCGCTTTTCTCATGTCGGAGCGCACGGTGCCGGCCTGCAGCCCCGATTTTCTCGAGCGATACGCGATCTCGGAACCGGAAGATCTGCTCACTGTTCCGCTTCTGCACCTGACGACGCGCCCTGATGCCTGGGAGCAATGGTTCGCCAGCAACGGCGTTGCCTTCGAAAGCGTGCACGGCATGCTCTTCGACCAGTTCGCCACGGCCGCCCAAGCCGCGATCGCCGGGCTCGGCGTCGCGCTGCTGCCGACATTCCTGATGCAGGAAGACCTCGGGCGCGGCGATCTCGTCGCCGCCATCGATCGGGAAATGGAAAGCCGCGAGCGTTATTACCTCGCCTTTCCGCCCGAACGCGCCGACTACGCGCCGCTCGCCGCCTTTCGCGACTGGATCGTCGCGGAAGCGGCGGCCAACCCAACTGCGTGACGAACGGCTTGCATCGGCGTGGCGCTTTCGACCATTATATCAGCAAACCAAACGTTCGCAGGAAATTCCCATGAAGCCGATCTTCGTCCAGCTCCAATGCGCACCCGGCAAGACCTATGAGGTCGCCGACGCCATCTACCAGACCGAACTGGTCTCGGAGCTCTATTCCACAAGCGGCGACTACGACCTGCTCATGAAGGTCTACATCGAGGAAGGCCAGGATATCGGCAAGTTCATCAACGACAACATCGCCAATATCCCGGGTATCGTCCGCTCGCTGACGACGCTGACTTTCAAGGCGTTCTAAAGCAATTCCAGCAAAACTGTGCAGCGGTTTTGCCAGGCAAAGCGCGAAGCGCTTTTGCCGGGAATTGCGTGAAAACAAAAAGACAGAGCATTTTCCTGATTCGTAGAAAAACGGAGATGTTCTGAGCCCGTCAGACACGATTAACCTTTTCGCGAAGATTAACCCTCGCTGGAAGTCGCTTAAAGCGCGCCTTAACGCCAGGGATATCTGGTCGCTGCTATAAGAGTCTCCGCATCAACAAGGGCGGCCTACGCAGCGATAGGTGGAAAATGGTGATCGTCGAGGCAGACAGAGTGCGCGACAAGCCGCAGTCGGAAGCGGCGCCGCTGATCGTTCACGTCGTGCGCCAGTTCCTGCCCAATCGCGGCGGTTTGGAAGACGTGGTCGCCAATCTCGGCCGCCAGACCGTGCGCCGCGGCTATCGTGTGCGCGTCGTCACGCTCGATTCGCTTTTCACCGCGCCTGAGGACAAGCTGCCGCCTCGCGAAAATATCGACGGCATCGAGGTGGTACGGATTCCCTGGTCGGGCAGCAGCCGTTATCCCTTCGCCCCTCAGGTTTTCCGCCATCTCGGCGATGCCGATCTGCTGCATGTCCACGCCATCGACTTCTTCTTCGACGCGCTCGCCTGGGGCCGGCTGCTGCACGGCAAGCCGATGATCGTCACCACCCATGGCGGCTTCTTTCACACCAGGAAATTCGCCGCGATCAAGAAGATCTGGTTCCGCACGCTGACCCGCGCCTCGGCGATGGCCTACCGGCGCGTCGTCTGCTGCAGCGCCTCCGACCTCAAGCAGTTTTCCGAGATCGTGCCCGAAAGCGTCCTGATCGAAAACGGCGCCGATATCGGCAAGTTCGCCAATACCGCTTCGCGCCGCGCAAAACGCCGTGTCGTCACGATCGGCCGTTTCTCGGTGAACAAACGGCTCGACCACCTGCTCGATGCGATGGCCGTGTTGAAGACGCGCGACCCGGAATGGCATCTCGACATCGTCGGCGCCGAATCAGACCTCAACCGGACGGATGTCGAAAGCGAGATCGAAAACCGGAGCTTGACCGGCCGCGTTACCCTGCACGTGTCGCCTGACAACGATACCATCCGCCGCATCATCGCCGAGGCCTCGCTCTTCGCCTCCGCCTCGGAATATGAAGGTTTCGGGCTGGTGGCGCTGGAGGCTATGAGCGCCGGCCTCTTGCCGGTGCTGAACGCCAACGATGCATTTCAGACGCTTGCCGGCCGCCATCCCGTCATCGGGCTCGCCGACTTCAACAATCCCGAAGCCGCTGCCGCTGCAACGGAATCAGCATATGACGGCCTTGCACGTCAACCGGACGCCGTTCGTGCGGAGCTTCTCGACGCCGCCCGCGGCTATTCCTGGGATATCGTCGCAGGGCGCTATATCGATCTCTACAGATCGCTTGATATCGCCGCCGCCGAAAGTCTCTGATCCCACCCGCCTGAAAAAGCTGCTCACGCTCTCGCGAGACGGATGATCTCGTCGAGCACGAATTTGCGCGATTGCGGCGGCGTCAGATTGTGGTCGGCATCCGGCAGCATCAGGAGGCGCACGTTCGGATAGCGGGAAAGCTTGGCGCCGCGCGGGCCGAAGTGGAAGTAGACATGATCGAGACCGACGTCGCCCTCGCTGTAGATCAGCGTCAGCGGCACCTTGCGTTTGCCGAACAGCGCGAAGGAATGCCGGACCTCGCGGGCGATTTGACGGCGGTCCGGAAGCAGCTCGAGCAACGGCGCGATGAAGGGCGATAGTCGCCGGCCGCCGGCGATGACGATATTCTGCAGCGCCGACACCACATCCACCTGGCCGCTGATGAGCCTTTTCAGCGTATCGAGCCGCGCCAGGCGCTGCCCGTAATCGTCGAGGCTGCGGGGCACCGCGACGACATGCTCCTTGCGCACCGGTATCTTCGGATCCCAGTAGTAGACGAAGGGATTGATCGAGACGACGGCCTTCAGCCGCTCGTCGGCGACGCCGGCGCGGAAGGCGAGATAACCGCCGCTGCATCGGCCGGCCACCATGACGGGACCCGCGACGACGCTTTCGAGCAGATCGAGCGCGGCGACCGCATCCGCGGTCTGCGTGCTGGAATAAAGCACCTGTTCCGGCGCATCCGGCCGCGGCGGACTGTCCCCGACATTGGCTGAATCGAAGCGCAGAGAAACGACGCCCCGGCGCGCAAGCTCGCGCGCCATATCAACCGTCGTCCGTCCCCACCCGGCATGGCGGTCGTAGGCCGTCGACAGGAAGAGCACGGCATTGCCCTTGACTTCCCCGAGCGGCCGGCTGACGACGCCGACCAAGTGGTCATGGCTTCCGAAGCGAACCGGCGTTTCCGCAAAACCATCGCCTGAAAGCGGCGAGCTCTCGATCGTCGCCGGCGAATGAGCGGCGGAAGTCTCCGTCGTCGCCGTCTCCAGCCATTTCGTCAAGAATTCCACGACGGCCATCGGCGTCTTGGCAAAGAGCGGATTGGTAACGAGTTCGTCGTAACCTTCGAAGGCCTTCTGCTCGACCTCGGCGCCGAGCGCCTTCAGCGCATCGGAAAAGCCGGTTTCCTCGGCCCTGACAGGACGTTCGAGAATGAGGTAGCGGGACGCTGCAAGCCCCTGCGGCGAGGCGATGTTGAGCTTGCCGAGTTCGGCGGCGATCTCGTCGGGCATGACGAGGCCGGCGATCTGCACCTTTGCGGTCTGCACATGCTCCTTGCCGAGGCCGAGATCGGCATCGATGATCTTGGACCACATGTTGAGTTCACGCAGATAGGCCCGGCCGCTCAGCACCGGCGCCAGCATGACGAGGTTGTCGATGCCATCGATCGAGGAGCCGATGCGCTGGGCAAGGGTCGCGCCGAGGCCCTGGGCGACGAGGATGATACGGTCGCAGCCGGAGAGAGACTTCAGCTCGGCGGCAGCCGCACGGATCGAATTTTCCCAGGTTTCAAGCCTTGCCGGCAGCGCACCGAAATCGAGCGCATCGCCAGTGCCGCGATAGTCGAAGCGCAGGGTCGGCACGCCGATATCCGAGAAATGCTCGGCCGCGACGCGGAAAAACTTGCGGCTGCACATTTCTTCAAAACCCCAGGGGCTGACGAAAAGCACGGCGGCCGAACGCTTTTTCACCTGCGGCTTTTCAGGCATGAACAGCCCTATCGTGCCGTCGAAGACGACGGGCAGCGCAGCACGCCGGCCCGCACCTTCGGCCGGTTCCAGCGAGAGCTCGCCTGGCGCGACCTTGGCGCGATCGGGATCTCCGGGACGCCGTGGCGCGATGAAGCCGATAACATGATTGGCCGGTCGCTGCAGCGCCGACGGCATCTTTTCGACCATCGAGCGCATGACCTCGACATCCTCGGCGGGGACTGCGCGCAGCACCCGGAGTGCGGCGAAATGGGCGAATGTGCCGGCGATGATCGCCGAAACGAGACCGATCGGCCCATGGACGAATTCCAGAGAGGAAATCGCCGCGCAGGCGCACAGCACGGAAGCGAGCGTCACCTTCGTCAGACTTGCGTAGAGACCTGAGAGCTGGGATCCGAATCCTGTCTGTCTGATCATCATCACCGACATTGCAACGAACACGAGAATGCGCACGAGTGCGGCTCCCTCGGCTGCAAGCCTAGGTACGATCAGTAAACAACCCACTACCATGAGGAGGCCACCTATCACACTGATGTTCAGGCGGGAGCGAGCCTTGTCCATCGACAGGAGATAGAGGCTGAGGATCTGCATGAAAGTGTAGGCGGGCGCGACCAACGCAAGCAATGCGACCACCGTGCCGCTGCGGCGGAAGGCTTCACCGAACACCACGTACACCAGTTCGCTGGAGATCGCGGCTAGACCGAGGCTCATCGGCAGCACGATATAGGCCATGCTGCGGGTGACGGCGGCGAAGACCTCGACCGGCAACGTCGCATCATCGCTGCTGTGCCGGCGCTCGGAATAATAGGGCAACAGGCTGCCGGTCATCTGGATAGGCAGTTGAAGGGCGATATTGGCGATCGACAGGCCGACGGCATAGTAGCCGACCATTTCCACCGACCAGAACTGTTGCAGGAAGAGCAACTCGAGGCGGTTGAGAAAGATCGAATCGATGATGAACTGGATAGACAGGATGACGGAGGAGGAGGCGAGATATTTCAGCGAGACCCCGCACCAGTCGCGCCGGGCAAGAAGGATCGGCAGCGTGGCGACGAACAGCACGAGTTGCCCCAGCGCATAACCGACGAGAACGCCTTCGACGCCATAAAGGAGGGCGCCGCCGGCGACGCCGGCAAGCTGTATGACCGAGACGGCGAGCGTCAGCTTGAAGAAGGCGCCGAGCTTCTTTTCGCCGATCAGGTAGAATTTGACGAAGGATCCGATCGCCTGGATGAAAAACAGAACGCCCGTGACCAGGGCGACGGAGGGCGCGGTTTCCGCCCAGTGCATCTCTTCCGAGCTCAGGAAAAACAGCGCGTAGAGCGCCAGCAGCACGACGGTCGAAAACATCATGAAGCTGACGAGGATCGCGGCAAAACCGCGCCGGCGGCGCGCGTCGTAGCCTTCCGCAGCAAGCTGCGGCAGGGTCTTCAATAGCGTGATGCTGGAGCCGAGTTCGGCAATCGACGCGCCCGTGACCACCAGCCACAGCGAAAAGGCGACGATGCCGTTGGCTTCCGGCCCGAGGAGACGCGCAGTTACAATCGACGAGACGAAACCCGTCAGCAAGAGCAGCATTCCCGCTGCCGCGTTCATCACCGAATTTGCGATAATACCCTTCGACATCTGTCCATCCGCCAGGATCGGCTTACAGCCGGCTACCCGCCATCTCTAATGTGAAAATGTTAAAATAAAGCGGAGTGGCGACCTCATCTTAGCTCGCCTGCATCGCCGCCAACGTCTGAAACGCCTTTTCGTAATTGTGCTCGGCGAGGTAGCGCAGCAGGAACTCCCGCGCCCTCCCGGCCTTCTCTCGCGCACGCTCGGGTGCACGGAAGATATCGCTGAGGTGCGCGGCGGCGACCTCTGGAGACGGGTTCGCCCAGACCGCACCCGGCAGCCCGGCAAATTCGGGATGGGTATCGACGACGGGAATGAGAGGAGAAGCAACGAGCCAGCTATTCTCGGGGTCGCAGAAATCCACTGTGCCCGACCAGCCCGTGGAAATGACGGGTGTGCGCTGCATGATCGCCTCGGCAACCGTCAGTCCGAAACCTTCCGAGCGATGCAGCGAAAGATAGGCATCGGAAGAGCGGATGAGGCCGTTGACCTCGGCACTCGACAGATAGTCGGTGACGATCCTGATCCGGCTATCGCCCGCGACCGAAGCGACCAGTTTGCGCAGGCCTCCATCCTTGCTCACATTGCCGTTGGCTTTCATCAACAGGAAGGCGCTCGGACATTCGGCGCTGAATATTCTGAAGGCCTCGATGACGGCCTGTGGATTCTTCCGGTTGATCGAGGAGCCGGCGCTGAAGATGAAGCTGACGAGAAAGGCGTCCTTCTCGATGCCGAACTTCTTGCGCATGCCTTCGCTCGCCGGCTTTTCGGTGACAGGATGCGGAACCACGATGACAGGCGCGTTGGTCAGCGGCGCAATCGCCCGCCGGGTGAATTCCGACGGAACGAGGATCGCATTCATGTAACGCAACCCATTGCGCCATTCCGCCGGGACGAGTTCCAGTTCCCAGGCGAAATAGCCGATGTTGAAGGCGCGGGTGAAATTCGCGACACCCTTTTTCGAAATGGCGCGCGGCAGCATCGGCGGATTGAGATGCCAGATCCGGCTCCCCGCCGGCTTGGTGGAAAGACGCGGCGGCGCCCAGCCGGCAACGGATTTCTCATCCGGATGCGTGCTGACGTCGGAGAGCGAAATCGCCCGCCCCGCCTCGGAGAGCGCGTCGGCGCAGAGCCTGGCCGATTCGCCGACGCCGGCGGCCATCGAGAGATAACCGACGATCTCCACCGGCTTGCGCGGATTGAAGGCAATTCGCGACCGCGGAATCAGCCGCTGCAGGACATGGGCACGCAAAAAGCGGTATGTCGTTCTCAAATCACGATCTTTCTCAATGGATCGGTAGTATTCCTGGCGCGCCAGACGTCAGCCCTGGAGCGCGACGCGACGCGAACTGCCTAGACTTCTAATTTCGCCCGTAGGCAGAACATCGCTTTGCGTGCCGGACCGCGCCGAGAGCTTCACGCGCCGCAATGCGCCGGGGGCAAGATGGAACCAGTCGTCGTCGGCCCGGTAACCTTCAACGTCGAGATGCACCGATTGCGCCAGGCGGTCAGTCCTGAGATCGACGACCCAATCGTCGCCGTCCTTGCCGAGCGATGCTTCGATGCTTGCGTCATGGAGCGCTTTGCCTCGCCCGCAGGGAAAGTGGAAACTTTCGGCGAGAACGGCGCCGTCGGTGAGCGAGCGCAAGCGCGCAACACTTGCATCATGCGACGGCGGGCCGAAACGGAAGGCATAGGTCGTATCGAAGAAGGCGCCGAACAGCGCGGTGGAGGCGAAACGCTCCGCGCTCCTTGCCTCCAGCTTGAAGGCCGTGCTGCCACTGACGACCTGCTGCTTTCCGTCACGCAGGCAGGCTACTTCGAGTTCGACGTCGAGCGCGGTATCCGTCTCGTTGACGACATGCACGTCGAGGCCGTTGGTTCCCTCGTCGGTGAGGACCATCTGCACCGGCCGGAATGCACGGCGCATCGCATACCAGACGGGCTTCGGCTCGCCGGTGGAATCGATCACACCCCAGCCTGGACCGGGCAGCAGGTCCTGCAGCGTCCAGACGAGGGCGCCGTTACAGGCGGAACCCTTGCGCCGCCATTCCGCAAAAGTTTCCTCGATCACCTCGCCGGTGACGGCGCGTGAAAGATCGAGATAGCGGTCTGGATCTTCGCGGCGCAACCGGGCCGGATCGAAACCGTAGAGAAGCTCCAGGTAGAAATCGCGAACGTCCTCGAAATCCCAGGACGCGCCGCGGTCGCGAGGCACGCGCACCTTCCAGAGCGGACTGTGGACGGCGGGCACGTCGAGATGGCGGTGCAGCGTCCTTTGCTGCGGCACATGCGCGAAGGCGAGGCTTTCGGAGGCGAAACGCACATCGGCGCGGCGCGCATCGGCAATCGGTCGCATATAGGCGCCCACCCCGTAGTAATGGGCAACGCCTGCATTCGGCGAAAAGGGGATCGTCCCGCCATAGGGCGAGTTTGGGACGTAAGGCACGTCGGGACGCATGCGCGCTGCGATGGCCGGGATGATTTCGTCGGTGACCGGTCCGCTCCAGAATTCCGTGGGCAGGCCGAGCATTGCCGCCTGCTGATGGATCTCGCTGCCGCCGCAGAGCACGGCAAGAGAAGGGGATCCCTGGACGCCGTGCAGAAATTCCTCGACCTCGGCATGAACGTGGCCGAGAAAAGCCTTGTCGCTGCGCGGATAGTCGAAATTGGCGAACATGAAATCCTGCCACACCATCAGCCCGAGTTCGTCGCAGAGCGCGAAGAAATCCGGAGTCTCATAGGCCATGGTGCCGCCGATACGGATCATGTTCATGCCGGCCTGGGCGGCAAGCAGCAGGAACGGCTCGTAATCCGCACGCGCGCCGGGAAGCCGCGCGATATCGGCCGTCGTCCACACCGCCCCACGGCAGAAAATGCGCTCACCGTTGATGAGCAGCGCGAAATCATCGCCATCGGCGCCGCGCTCCACTTCGATGCGCCGAAAGCCGGTCCTGCCGAGCGGATATTCCACCCCGTCGGAAACCAGCGTCAGATCGTAAAGACGAGGAGCCCCATGCGTATGCGGCCACCAGGGTTCGATGTCGGAAAGCTTGAGGATAGCCGAGTAATGGCCGTCGCCAATCTTCTCGAAGGGCTGTTCCATGCCGCCGCAGCGCAGCAGCATTGCCGGGTCGGCGGCATTGTTGTGCAGGGAGACGCTGAGACGGCCGACCCCGCTCTCCTCCAGCACGGAGCGAACGGAGACATTGTCGATCGAGACGAGATCGCGCCGCACCAGCGAAATCGGCCGCCATGGCCCGACGGCATGGATCTCGGGGCACCAGCCCGGCATATGGCCGAGCAGCGTTGCGCGGAAATTCTTCAGGCCCGCCGGCGTGATCATCTGCGGCCGCCAGCGCGCCCGCGGACCAGGTTCCGACAGGCGGGGACCGAGCGCCCGGAAGCAGAGCGCCAGTTCGTCGCCGCCTGAAAGCGTGACCGGGATTTCATGCGCCGTGAACATGCTTTCGGAAAAGAGGATTTCATGGCCGTTGAGGAAGACATGGCAAATCGTGGCCAGCCCTCCGAAACGCAGGATCGCGTCGCCGGGTTCCGCATCGAAAAGCCGGCAGAGATACCAGGCGTCCTTTGTATTCAGCGGTTCGGGATTTTCCCGGTCGAAGAGCCCGGCCTTTTCGAGCGCGGCGGCCACGGTACCGGGAACGGGCGCGGGTATGAACTGCGCGGAAAGGTGAATGTCGTGCGGCACGGCGCAAGCACCCGGCTCCGTCAGGATCAAGTTCCAACCTTCGGAAAGCACGCTTTCCCAGGCTCCGATGCTTGCCAAACGCCCCCGCATGGTCAGATCTCCGGCCTCAGATTCGCTCCGCAAGCGATGCCATCATGGAATCCCATGCATCGGCGGCCGGATCAAGTGCCGCCTGCAACGGCTCGAACTTCCTGCGGGCAACTGCGCGGGCAAGCTGGAACTGCACGGACTTTGCCGCATCGGAAATGCGCCGGGCATGCTCGGCGGCCGCCGCGAAGTCTGGCGAGAGCCAGACCAGGTGATCGGCCGCCAGCTCGAAATTGGCGCCGACCTGCCGAAGCGTGTTGAAGGCATATTTGTGGAAGAAACCGAACGGCCGATCGGCCACGGCTTCCACCTGCCGCGGAAAGACGCCGGCAAAGGCACGGATCGGGTTTTCGCGGGGACGCCTGGTGAAGTGAAAACCCGCAAGCCGCCGTGCGGTTGCACGCAGATGCGCTTCGGCGGCGGGTTTTTCCGGAAATCGTGCGAATTCCGCATAGGGCAGGAACGGCGGGTCGTTCTCCGTCAGCTGCTGCTGGAACAGCCCGTCGAAATCCTCCCCTTCGAGGTGGAAATAGCCGGCATTGTGAAAATATTCGACGCGCTTTGCCACAACGTCAAGCCGGTTGATCGCAACCGTCGTCTTGCCGTGCTCCTGCCGATAGGCGGTGCCACGCGTATCCGGCATGTAGAAGGAATCCATCTCGACCAGGCAGAGACGCCCGCGCGCAATCTGCACTTCGACATGCCGTTCGACGCGGTCATAGATCGCAAGTTCGGTCGCGCGGATGCCGTAGAGCGCTTCGAGATCTTCGAGCGGTACCTTGAAGAAGGTGAATTGATCACCCTCAAAATCCTGCGCCAGGGTAAAACCCAGCATCGCCTCGGGTGCGACGCCCCATGTGTTCAACACCTCGATCCAAAGATCGACATAACAGTTGGTCTCAGGCCAAGCGCGCTCGCCGGCATGCAGCGCGTGCTGCCGGTAAGTTTCCGGGCTGATCGCCGGGAAGACCGACGCCATCGAGCTCATCAGCCCCATAGCGTTTTCCGGACGCTGGCCGGCCATTGCTTTACGTCGAGGCCGTGATGATGGAAGAGGGCGAGCGCGATGCGCTCCAGGCCGAAGCCGACGCAGGCGGTGTGCGCGACGCTGCCGTCTTCGAGATTGAGACCCCACTTCAGGCCGAAAGAATCCTGATGGTAATTGAAGCTCATGCAGGCCGTCGGATTGGCGGTCGACGTGATCGGGATCAGCAATTCGAACTTCAGGTTCTGGTCACGCTGATTGTTGACCATCATCTTCCCCGCACGGCCGAAGAACGGGTCGTTGGCAACATCGATGGTCACATCGAGGCCGACCTGCTTCATCATCTCGACGCCGCGGTCCATCCATTTCTGGCGAAAATCGGTGACGTGCTGCTCCGTTCCCATGCAGACGTATTCGCGCATGCGAAATAGCTGCTGACGGGCAGGGTCCTTCGAAGGCTCATGGCGGAAGCAATAGGACTGCAGATCGAAGAGGCCGCCCGTTTTCGGCAGGTTGCCGCGCTTGGCGACCGTCGGATAGAGCGGATAGCAGGCAGCCGGCGTCAGCACGATGTCGGTGGCCTTCTGGTCCTTGGTCCAGTCGTCGCCGACTTCCATGCATTGCAACAGGCTCATATGGTCGAGATCGCTGCCGCAGAAACTGTGCACCGTGCCGGCAAGCTGCGGGAAGCTCTTCATGTAGCCGCTCTTTTCGAAGAGTGCGCGGTTCATGCCGGGCGGGAAACGCATCGCCTCGGCGCCGTCGGCGCCGCCGAATGTATCGATCAGGCGTTCGAAGGCGGTGATGACATCTTCAAACTGGCCGCTGCGGCCATAGAGACCATCAACGCCGGTATCGATCAGCAGGCCGGACTCGAAGAGCCGGTCCAGAAACGAGGTCTGCATATCCATGACTGTCACCCCAGTAGGCTAGTGTCCTGCTTGTGGACGAGAAGCATGCTCGACGTGTTGCCGAGGATGCGGTCATTCGAGATCATGAGCTGTGCGGAATGGGCGTCGCGCAGATGGCGTCCGAGGCTGAAGGGCGTGCCGTTCTTGTAGCCCATGATGCCGCAGATCAGCATCGCGTGATTGACGATCTCCAGGATCGTCTCGGAAGAGGCGATCTTGACGTTGTTCATCGCCACCGCAAAGCCCATAGAGGACAATCTGTCCTGATCTGATTTGGCGTGCTCATAGGCCTTGAGGCCAGCAACGACATTGGATTTCACCATCTGCAGCAGGTTCGAGACCTCGGCGAGGCGCAACGCGCCAGGCGGCTGGGCATCCGGCGCCTTGCGGGCAGCGGCGCGCACGAAGGCCTGGGCGCGTGCAACGGCGTCGACCGCGATACCGTACCAGACGCCGCTCCAGAGCAGATGCGAGGAAGCGAGCATGGATTGCGCGGCGATCTCAGCGAACGGTTTCGGCAGGATCTGCTGCGCCGGCGCTTCGCCCTTGAAGAGGAAGCCGTCGGAACAGGTCCCGCGCATACCGAGCGTGTTCCAGGCATGCGTCTTCTCGAGCGTGTACTGGTCCTTGAGGAAGGCCGTCAGCACCTGATCGGACGAGGCTGCCTGCGTGTGGCTGCGCGAAGTGATGAGGATGGCGTCGGCATGCGAGCCGTAGGAAATGACGGTCGCATCTTTTTCGAGGCGGCAGCTATCGCCGACGACCTCGATCGCACAAATGCTGTTGCGCAGGTTGCCACCGATGCCGCCTTCGGTGGTGGCAGAGGCGATCAACAGCTGGTCGGCGGCAATGGCATGCATGAAGCTGCAGTGCCATTCGCTGTCGGCGCCGTGTTCGACGAGGCTCGACAGCTTGATATGGTGCATGGCGAAGACCATGGCGCTGGCCGCACAGGCCTGGCCGAGCATCGAGCACAGTTCGGCGATTTCGGTGATCGAGGCCGATTCACCGCCGAGATGGCGCGGCACCTGGATGCCGAGCAGCCTTTCGGCCTTCATCGCATCCACGGCTTCCCTGGGAAAGCGGCCTTCGATATCGACGGCATCGGCGTGTTTAGCCGCGACTTCGGCAACGCGGGCGACCCTTGCGACAAGACCGTCCTCTATGATCTTGACGGGGAAGTTCATCAGGCGACCTTCCGGCTGTCCTGGATGATATCGACCGTCTTGGCGATGGCCGAGATGCTCGCGAAGGACTTGCGATTCAGCAGATTGTCGGGGAATTCGATGTCGAAGGCCTCTTCGATGCCGAGCATCAGCTGCACCGAGGCAAAGGACGTCAGACCCGCCGCATAAAGATCGGCGTCGTCGGCGACCTGGTCGATTGCTACAGGAAGCTTGCCGAATTTGGCTACGAGGTCGCGGATTGTCGTATTCATCCCATCACTCCAAGATACTCATGATCCCGAACCGGCGTTCATCGCCTTGTCATGAGCGTTCTTTTAGTGCGGAAAACAGAACATTCCGCTAATTTATTGGGTTAAAGATGATTGTTCCTCATAGTTAGGATTTTAGCGATCCTTCCGGCGAAGGAACGAATATTCATTTTACATCAATGAGCTAAGATCAATTCAGTGGAAATGCCCGACGCGGCTTGCGACATGGCGAGTACAGAAATGATACGCAAAAGTGCCACTTCGGGTCATTCAGCCGGCGGATAGGAATGCTCGCCGCCGCGGTAATCCGAGACGGAATAACAGCCGTCGCCCGTCGTCCGAACAGTGCTTCCGCTGACGACGGCCTTGCCGTGACCGCCCGGGATGTCGAGAATATAAGTCGGCTGGCAGAGGCCGGAAATCCGCCCGCGCAGCGCCGCGACGATCCTCTGCCCCTCCTCGATCGTCAATCTGAAATGACTGGTGCCGGGCGCGAGATCGGGATGATGGAGGTAATATGGTTTGACGCGGATCTCGACAAAAGCTTTCATCAGCTCGGCAAGAACATCGGGATCGTCGTTGACGCCCTTGAGCAGCACCGACTGGCTGACCATGGCAATGCCGGCATCGATGAGGCGAGCACAGGCCGCCCGCGCTTCCGCCGTCAGTTCCCTGGCATGGTTGGCGTGTAGGGCGACATAGACAGTCTTGCCGCTCGCCTTCAGTGCCGCGATCAGCGCGTCATCGATCTTCTCGGGGTCGACGACGGGAACGCGCGTATGGAAACGCACGATCTTCACATGCGCAATCCCTGCGAGCGCTTCCATGATCTCGCGGAGCCGGCGCGGCGAAAGCACCAGCGGATCGCCGCCGGTCAGAATGACCTCCCAGATCTCCCGGTGGCTTCCGATATAATCGAAAGCTGCCTCCATCGCCGCCGCATCGAGCGTGCCGAGGCCCTGCGGCCCGACCATTTCGCGCCGGAAGCAGAAGCGGCAATAGACCGGGCAGACATGCACGGCTTTGAGCAGCACGCGGTCGGGATAACGGTGCACGATGCCCTCGACAGGGCTATGCGCATGATCGCCAATCGGATCGGCACGCTCTTCGGGCGCGACGATGAGTTCGGCGGCGTCGGGCACGAATTGCCGTGCAATCGGGTCGCTGGGATCGGCCCGATCGATCAGCCTGGTAACGGCAGGCGTCAACGCAATCGCGTAACGCGCCGCCACCCCTTCGAGCCCCGCGCGGTCGGCAGGCGCGGCAAGCCCCGCCTTCACGAGATCGTCGACGCTCTTGAGCGGTTTGACGACATTCATCTTCCGTACTCCGCAACCGGCGCCCACAGCACCTGGTCGATCCGCGATGCCCCTGTCGCCAACATCACAAGCCGGTCGAAGCCGAGCGCGATGCCACTTGCCTCGGGCATCAGCGACAGCGCGGCGAGGAAATCCTCGTCGATCGGATAGGTTTCGCCATAGACACGCGCCTTCTCGGCCATCTCGATCTCGAAGCGGCGGCGCTGTTCAACGGCGTTGGTGAGCTCGCCGAAACCATTGGCAAGCTCGACGCCGCAGGCATAAAGCTCGAAACGCTCGGCAACCCTGGGGTCGCGCGCCGACGGACGCGCAAGGGCCGCCTCCGAAACCGGATATTCGTCGAGAATGGTGATGCGGCCGAAGCCGAGATGCGGCTCGACCTTTTCGACCAGCACCCGGCTGAAGAGATCGGCCCAGCCATCGTCCTCGGCGACCCGCATTCCGACGCGCCGGAGTTCGGCCGCCAGCTGCTCGCGCTCGGTCGAACCGTCGGCGGCGACCGAAGCGAGAAGATCGATGCCGGCATGCCGCTCGAAGGCTTCGGCAACACTGATCCGCTCCGGCCCGGCAAAAGGATCACTTTCAGCGCCGCGATAGGTGAGCTTCGGCGTTTTCACCGTTTCGGCCGCCAGCGCCAGAATGCGCACGCAATCCATCATCAGGCTCTCATAGCTTTCGCCGGCCCGATACCATTCGAGCATGGTGAACTCGGGATGATGCAGCGGCCCGCGCTCCCGGTTGCGATAGACATGGGCAAAACAGGAAATGCGTTCCTCGCCCGCCGCCAGCAGCTTCTTGCAGGCGAATTCCGGCGAGGTGTGGAGGTAGAACGGCGCCGTCTGCCCGTCCGTCGTCACCGCTTCCGTTCCGAACGCATGCAGATGCGCCTCGTTGCCGGGGGAGATCTGCAGCACCGCCGTATCGACCTCGATGAAATCCTCGCGCGCGAAAAACCCGCGCAACGCCGCCTGAATCCTATTACGCCCGATCAGGAACGGGCGGCGATCGGCATGCACGGACTGGGTCCACCAAGGGGACGCTTTGGCCGAAGAATTCATTCCAAGCTTTCTTCACCGGAGAAGCCGGTATGGGGGTGGCTATTTCCCGGATTTTAGGTTAGTTGCGCCCCCAAAGAAAAATATTTGCGTCTTCGGGGCGTCTCGACAGTCATCTACGACGCCGAAAGCCGAGTTACAAGGAAGTCTTATGGTCAAGGTCATCGCCTCTTCGGTCCGCAAGGGCAACGTTCTCGACGTGGACGGCAAGCTCTACGTCGTTCTCACTGCCCAGAACTTTCATCCGGGCAAGGGCACGCCGGTCACCCAGGTCGACATGCGTCGCATCGTCGACGGCGTGAAGGTATCCGAGCGCTGGCGCACCACCGAACAGGTCGAGCGCGCCTTCGTCGAAGACGTCAACTTCCAATACCTCTATGAAGACGGCGAAGGCTTCCACTTCATGAACCCTGCGAATTACGATCAGGTGGTCGTCAGCCAGGAAACCATGGGCGACCAGAAGGCCTACCTCCAGGAAGGCATGACCTGCATTCTGTCGATTCATGAAGGCATTCCGCTGGCACTCGAACTGCCGCGCCACGTTACCCTCGAGATCGTCGAGACCGAACCGGTCGTCAAGGGCCAGACGGCATCCTCTTCCTACAAGCCGGCCATGCTCTCCAACGGCATCCGCACCTCGGTTCCGCCGCATATCGATGCCGGCACCCGCGTCGTTATCGCGACCGAAGACAATTCCTACGTCGAGCGCGCCAAGGACTGATCCTGGTCTCGATCCATTCATGAGGCCGGCTCGCGCCGGCCTCCAACTGAAATGCAGAATCCGGGTATTGATGCCGGATCTACTTGCAGCCCGATCGCAAAACTGTCGCTTGGTCCGGATTTCTTACGGCAGTTTGCCTGCCCCCATTCCTTGATCCGAAGTCAGATAACTTTTCGGACTTCGCTCTCGAAGCTCATGACGTGAGCCATCGCGATCTTTTCAGCCTCATCTCCGTCGCCTTTACATACCGCCTCAAGCATGAGGACCTGGTCATGCAAGACGTCCTCGAGGCGCGGCACCAAGGTCGGAAACCGTTTCATGGCGACGTACAGAATTCTCAGCGACAGATTGTGGTAGTGATCCAGCGTAGCAGACAGGAAAGGGTTTTTCGCCACCCTGTAAATGAAGCGGTGAACTCGGCGATCTAGAGCAAGGATATCATCCAGCGCCATCGGACCGGTTGTTTGCTTGAGTTCATCGATCAGTTGCCGTGCTTCTTGCCGCTCGAACTCGCGCAGCCTTTCCGCAGCCAGTCGGGTTGCCCAAGACTCGATCCGTGCCCGTGCTTCGTAGACCGCCGTAAGATCATTGATATCGATCTTACTGACAAATGTGCCGCGCCGCGCGCTGACGACAACGAAACCATCATACTGCAGACGCTGAATCGCCTCCCGGACCGGCGTACGCCCGACTTCCATGCGTTTCATGATCTCGGCTTCCCGCAAAAGCGTGCCCGGCGGAAGCAATGTCGTAATGATATCGTCGCGCAGCCGAATGTATGTCCGCTCCGCCAGCGTTGACTCCACCGCTTCGTAATCCACTTCGAACATATTCAGCGCGTTCCTCTCTCTGTCCGTTACCGCATGGCTAAACGCTATTCCGCCTAGAAAAAAGGCGCTCAACGAATCTGCTTGACTTCATATCATGTCTGCATATTCTCAATATATCAGCAATATATAACCACAAAGAGGGGTTCAAATGAAACATGCTGAATTGACGAAAAAAGCGCAGGCAAATGGGTTCGTTGCCTTGGCAATCCTGAGTTTGGGGTTATTGGCGACGGCCGTGCCGTCCGCGGCCAATGCCGACGATCTGGAGCTGATGAAGCCGGGCACGCTCGTCGTTACGGTCGAGCCTTACATGCCCTATACCGCGGTCAAGGACGGAAAGCTCGTCGGCCTCGACAGCGATATCCTCACAGCCGTCGCTGATAAGCTCGGCCTCAAGATGGAAATCAACGTCACCGACTTTCCAGGCATGCTGGCTTCCGTGCAGACGCAGCGGGCTGACATAACCATTGGCGGAATTGCATGGTCCGATGCACGCCAGAAGGTCGGCCTGTTTACGGATCCTCCGTATTATTCGCCGCCGGCCATGGCGGTGAGCGGCACGACGAGCTTTCCGGATGTTGCGAGCTTGGAAGGCAAGAATCTCGGCACTGTGACGGGGTATGTCTGGGCGAAATCGATCGCACAGGTCCCTAACGCGTCACCCCATACCTTCCCGAGCGCCGAGGGTGTGTTCCAGGATATTTCTTCCGGGCGTCTGGACGTCGGCTTCCTCGATCCGCTGCTGATCACCTATCAACAACAGCAGCGCCCCGACATGAAGGTACGCATCGAATATCTGAAGCCGCCGACAAACGAACAGGTGACCGCGCACCCCGATTACAAGTATTTTCAGGCCTACATGACCGGATTCTACCTTCCCAAGCAGTCGCCGAAGCTGGCCAAGGCTGTGTCCGATCAGATCGACGCCATGTACAAGGACGGATCCCTTGCAGCGTTGATCACGAAATGGGGCGGTGATCCCAAGCAGTTCCTGGTTCCATCGCCCGAAATGGCGGCACAGCGACGCGGCGTTGACCGTCCCGCCGACTGGAACCCGCCCTCCATCGAGAAGTGAGATCGAAGCATGACGGCGTTGTCATCCTTCACCGATATTTTCCAGGTTCCCTGGAATGACTACGTCGGAAACATTGCCGTGGGTCTGCTCAGGACCCTCGGCTACACCGTGGCCAGCTTCATCGGCGCGACGATCCTTGGTCTTGCCCTTGCGCTGATGAGGCTCAACCGGCTGCGCCTGGTCCGTGTCCCTGCGGCCTTCTACACCGAACTCTTTAAAAACGTACCGCTTCTGGCGATCATTTTCCTCACCTACTTCGGCCTGCCTTCCGTAGGCATCAGGCTGGAGGTCTTCGAGGCCGGAGTGTTGAGCTTGGTGCTCTTCTACGCCGCTTATCTGTCCGAGATCTTTCGGGCAGCGATCGCCGGCGTACACCAAGGCCAGCAAGAGGCGTCTCAAGCTCTCGGGCTAGGGCGCGGCAAGACGTTCAGCCATGTCGTCCTGCCGCAGGCGGTTCGGCTGGCGCTTCCCGGCACGAACACGATGTTCGTCGACTTGATCAAATCAACCTCGCTGCTTGTGACGATCTCCGCTGCCGAGCTGATGACGCAAGCACAGTTGATAGCCTCGGAAACATTCCGGGCGCTTGAAGTGTATCTGGTGATCTCCGCGGTCTATTTCGCCATCTGCTATCCGGTGTCGCAATGCCTGCTTCTGCTGGAGCGCAAGATCCATGCCGGCGTGCCATTGTCATTGGCCAGAAGGCGACGGCTCAAATTAGCCAGAACCTATCTCGCCGAGGGGAGAGTCTGACCCATGACGACCACTCCTGCCAAAACCGCCTTGGTGTCAAATCAGCCGATTGGTCGCCCCGCCGTCCAAATTAGCGGATTGCGCAAGTCTTTCGATGGGCGCCTGGTGCTCGACCGCGTCGATCTCGAGGTTCCCGCCGGCAAAATCGTAAGTATCATTGGCCAGAGCGGCGGAGGAAAGACCACCCTCATGCGCTGCGTCAATCTGCTTGAACGTCCCGATGAGGGAACGATCACTGTCGGCGATGAGACGATCTTCGCCAACGGCCAAGTGACCTGCCGCAACCTCGCAAAGCTTCGGCAGCGTGTCGGCATGGTGTTTCAGCGTTTCAATCTGTTCCCGCACCTGACGGCTGTCGAGAACGTCGTTCTTGCTCAGATGCACGCCGCCGGGATCGGCGAGAAAGAGGCCGTGGAACGGGCCGTGAAACTCCTGACGAGAGTGGGCCTTGCCAAACGGGCGACGGCTTATCCGGAACAGATGTCGGGCGGCGAGCAGCAGCGTGTGGCGATCGCACGCGCCCTGGCGCTGGAACCAACGGTGTTGCTGTTCGACGAGCCGACATCGGCGCTCGATCCTGAATCGACCGGCGAGGTCCTCCGCGTCATGCGGGAGCTTGCCGCCGACGGCATGACGATGATCCTGGTCACCCATGAACTGCCCTTTGCGAAGGAAGTGTCGGACTGGGTCGTTTTCATCGACGGTGGAGTTATCATCGAGCAGGGAACTGCAGGAGATGTGCTTGACCGCCCAACGGAACCACGCACGGCTGCCTACGTCGCGCGCTACGCTTCGCCAGGCTAACCCCGACTAAACCGAACCGGCCGGTGGCGCGTGGCGCCGCCATGTTGGCCAGGACGCCGAGGTAGAGTCCGATCGGGCATCCAGGCCTCATTTCTCTAAGGCAAATACATATTTGATGGACAAGCTCACAACAGATATCGCCGTCATCGGCGGCGGCGTGATCGGCGTGGCAACCGCTCTGCGGCTGCGTGCCGACGGTCGCGACGTCTTACTGATCGAACCGAACAAACCCGGTTCGGGCGCATCTTACGGCAATGCCGGAACGATCGCCGATTATGCAATCATTCCCGTCGGCACGCCCGCTGTCCTTAAAAGCCTGGCCTCGCTGCTGCTCAATGCCGACAGCCCGCTATCCATCCGCAAGGCGGCATTGCCGACATTGTTTCCGTGGCTGATGCGTTTTGCTTACCAATCCCTTCCTCACAGATACAGAGACAATGCGAGCCGCATCGCCGACCTTCTGTCTGACGCGTCATCGGAATGGCTCGAACTCGCTGCGGAAATCGGTGCGTCCGATCTTTTAAGCGCAAAAGGATGCCTCTACCTCTATAAGACGCCCGAGGCCTTCAAGGCAGCGGCTTCGGATGTCGAACTTCGCCGAAACTACGGGATCGCGCAGCAGCTTCTCACCCCCGACGAGGTGCAAAACCTGGAGCCTCGGCTGCCGCGGGTCGATGGCGGGGGGCTTTTCTTTCCGAAAGCGATAAACTTCACCGATCCCGGCCAGGTGATGAGCGTGATGGAAGCCGCCGCCAGACAGGCGGGCGTCGAGTTCGTCAAAGACTCCGTGACGGCTATTTCGCGGGAGCGCAATGGAGTGAGGATGATCGCTTCAGCCCACAGCATTGATGCTCGAGCGGTTGTCATCGCTGCCGGCGCCCATTCCCGAGCCCTGGCTCTACAGCTCGGAGAGCGGATCCCCCTAGATACCGAGCGGGGTTATCATCACGAGTTCGATATGGAGACATTGCCGGTGGAACGACCGGTATGCCCGACCCATCATGGATTTTACTTTTGCCCGATGCGCGGCCGCTTGCGCGTGGCCGGTACTGTGGAACTCGGAGGCATCACCGCGCCGTCGAACCCGAGACGCCTCGAAGTGCTGTTGGCAAACGCCCGCAAGGTTTTCCCGACGCTTGGCGAACCAAGCCGGAGCTGGATGGGCCTTCGCCCTTCCATGCCCGATTCCGTTCCTGTCATCCGGCCCTCAAGAGGAGGAAGGGATGTCGTGTTTGCTTTTGGACACGGGCATATCGGTTTGACGCTGGCACCACGGACGGCTCGCATGGTCAGCTCCATTCTTGCCGGTTGATCGCATCAGGAGCGTGCCATGACATTCGGAACTGCGCTTGCGACGCCGCTTCGACCATCAGAGATGCGGGTTGCGCGGCCGGTATTTCCTGACGAGCTTCTGATTGATCTCGGCAGCCCCCGGCATGTTCGCGCTGAGATAAACAGGCGCATCGCCGGATTTCGAAAGCTCCGAAGCGACCTCGGCGAAGATCGCGTTGATGACCGTCACCCCGACCGCTGTCGAGACCGGCCCGACCCGAAGCCCCGTGCCTTCGAGATCGACGACCGCATCTCCCGGCGGCAGCCCGTTGTCGAGCACCACATCGGCCACGTCGGCGAGGCGCCGTCGGCCATTGGCGATCGCCGAGGAATAGGCGATCGACGTGATGGCGATCACCTTTGCGCCGATTTCGCGGGCATAGTCGGCGGCCTCGATCGGCGCGGCGTTCACGCCTGAATTGGAGGCGATGATGATGACGTCGCCCGGCTGCATGCCGTAACGCTCCAGCATCGGCCGCACCAGGCCCTGCGTGCGCTCATAGACCGAGCTGATCACGGCGCCCTCGTGCAGCATGGCGGAGCCGACGAGCACCGGCACGGTGAAGGCGAGCCCGCCAGCGCGGTAGTGCACCTCTTCCGCCAGCATGTGCGAATGGCCGGTGCCGAACACATAGACGCGCTTGTCGTCGCGGGCGGCATCGAGGATGACATCAGCCGCTTTTGCCATCGGCTCGGCAAGCGCCTGCTTCAGTGTTTCCAGCCGTCCGATCAGGTTGGAGAAATAGGCATCGGTAATGTCGGTCATCCCGCTTCTCCTTGCGTTCAGGCTGCCTCGCCGGCAAGCCAGGTGGCGGTGACGGTAAGCGCATCGGTCAGATGTACGAGATCGGCGCGCGCGCCCGGCGAGAGATGGCCGCGATCGGCAAGCCTCAGGAAACGCGCGGGATAAAGGGTCGCCATGCGCAAAGCCTCTGCGAGCGTCAGGTCGAGATAGGTGACGCCGTAACGGATCGTCGAGATCATGTCGACGTCGGAGCCGGCGAGCGTCCCGTCGGAAAGCACGAGCTTCGAGCAGAAGCCGCCCCGTTCACGCCGGACCGTGCGTCCGTTCAGCGTGAACGAATCCTTCTCAGAGCCGACCAGCGACATCGCATCCGTGACGAAGAACAACTTGCCTTCGCCGCGCTTTGCCCGCAGCGCCGTGCGCAAGGCCTTCGGATCGACGTGATGGCCGTCGGCTATGATGCCGCACCAGGTGGCGGGATGATCGATCGCCGCTCCGACCAGGCCGGGCGCGCGATGCCCCATCTGGCTCATGGCGTTGAAGAGATGTGTGACGCCACGCGCGCCGGCATCGAAACGTTCTTCGGCCGCCTCGCTCGAACAATCGGAATGGCCGATGCTGACAGTGACGCCGGCTTCCGCAAGCTCGCGCACTTGGGCGACCGTCACCTGCTCGGCAGCCATGGTGACAAGCAGCGTTCCGATCGCCTCGCGCGCCCGGATGAAGGCCTTGACGTCACGGTCCTCCACCGGCCGCATTAGCTCGGCCAGATGCGCGCCCTTGCGAGCAGGCGCCAGATGCGGGCCTTCGAGATGCAGGCCGGCGACGCCGCGGTTCCCTTTGACAGCCTCCTTCGCCGCTTCGATGGCGGCGGCAGATGCCTCAGCGGTATCGGTAATCAGCGTCGGCAGCAGCGACGTCGTGCCATAGGGGCGATGCCCCCCGGCGATCATGTCCATCGACGCAACGGAAGGCTCGTCGTTCAGCATCCGGCCGCCGCCGCCATTGACCTGCGCATCGATGAAGCCGGCCGACAAGACCCCGCCTGCAAGCGTTATCGTCTCGCCGTCCGGCAGGCCGTTCCTCGCGACAATCGCTTCGACACGGCCGTCGGCAACGACGAGTGCCTTGTCGTCATGGAAGCGCTCGCCGTCAAAGATGCGGGCGCCGACGAAGATCTTGCGCCCCATCAGACCGTCTCCGTCACCTTGAGCAGGTTCGCAGGCCGATCGGGGTCGAAGCCCTTGCGGCGCGTCACCGATTCGATCAGCCGGTAGTAGACAAGCAGCGACACCAGCGGATCGATTAGGCCGTTGCCCGTTGTCGGCACGCGCAGATTGATGCCCGAGAGCGGCTGTGTCGAGAAGCCGACGGTCGTGGCGCCGAGCTTCTGCAGACGCTCCAGCGCCTGGCCGTTATTGGCGAAAGCCGCATCGTCAGGCGCGAAGGCGACGATCGGAAAGCCCGGCTGCACCAGGCGCATCGGGCCATGCATCAGTTCCGCCAGCGAGAAGGCTTCCGCATGTAGGCCAGAGGTTTCCTTGGCCTTCAGCGCCGCTTCGAGCGCGATCGCAAAGGCCGGGCCGCGACCGGCCGTATAGAGCGAGGTCGCATGGAAGAGCACTTCTCCGGCCGCCGCCGTATCGATCCCGGCGGTCGCCGAAAGCGCCCCCGGTAGTTTTTCGAGCGCTGCCTGCAGGTCAGACGCGCCGCCGACCGCGGCCGTCACGCCTGAAAGGGCGGCGACGGAGGCGATGAAGGATTTCGTCGCAGCGACGCTCTTTTCCGCGCCGGCATTGAGGCCGAGAACGATGTCGGCCTGTTTTGCTAGCGGGCTGTCGGTCACGTTGACGACGGCGATGGTCGTTGCCCCGCCCTTCTTCGCCGCCTCCTGCAGCGCCACGATATCAGGGCTCGCACCCGACTGCGAAACGGTGAAATGCACGCCGCCCTTGAGGTGTAGGGCAGCGCCGTAAACGGAAGCGATCGACGGACCGACCGATGCGACCGGAACGCCGCAGGTGATCTCGAAGAGATATTTGAAGAAGGTTGCGGCGTGGTCCGAGGAGCCGCGCGCCGCCGTCGTCACCACGCTCGGGCGGGCGGACGAAAACAGCCGGGCGATCTCTGCAAAGACCGGTTTTTCCTTTTCAAGAAGCGTGGCCACCACCTCCGGCGACTGGCCTGCTTCCTGCAGCATCAGCGACTGGTTCTCACTCATAGGTCATCTCCGATTCTCAATTCGGCAACGAAATCATAGGCATCGCCGCGATAGTGCGAGCGGGTGTATTCGACGACGCGCTGGTCTTCCAGGCGCGAGACACGTTCGATCAAAAGCGCCGGCGCGCCCGATTTGACGTTCAGCATCGCGGCATAGGATGCATCGAGCGTCACCGCCGTCAGCCGCTGCAATGCGCGCACGGGCCTGTGGCCGCTGGCCGTCAGCGCATCGTAGAGCGATCCCTCGCCGCCGGCATCGTCGCCCAGGAACTTGACCGGCACCACGGCCCGCTCGATCGCCAGCGGCAAGCCGTCGGCAAGACGCAGCCGGTCGAGCCTCAGCACGGGCTCGTCACTGCCGAGGCCGAGCAGAAAGGACTCCTCCGGCGACGGAGTGTTGACCTCCCGCGACAATATCCGCGCGGCCGGTAGACGCCCGCGCGAACGCATGTCGGCAGAGAAGGAGGAAAGCCGCCAGAGCGGTTGTTCCATGCGCTCCACCTTGCTCGATACGAAAGTACCGCTTCCGTGGCGAGATTCCAGCGCGCCGGATGTCATTAAGTCGCGATAGGCGGTGCGCACGGTCACGCGACCGAGCTGCAGAGCCTCGGCAAGATCACGCTCGCCCGGCAAGGCCGTGCCGGGCTTCAACAGACCTTCCTGGATGAGGCTCGTCAGCGCCTGCGCCAGCCGCTTGTAGAGCGGTCCGGCCAGCGCCTCGCCGCGCAGGCCGCGCCTGTTCAACTCCGCTATCAGACTGGTTCTATCCATGGGCATACAATAGAACCTATTTAGAACCAATCGACAAGCCAGAATCGACAAGAGACAAGAAAAAACCTCCCGGGTCGCAACCAGGGAGGTTCATAGCGAACCAATTTGACAGCCGTGCGTCCTAGAGCAGGTCGCGCAAAAGTGTGCGGTGGTTTTGCGATCACGAGATGCGTAAAGACCTAAAGCGCGAGGAGCGAATCTGAAAGATCGCGACGCGCTTTAGAAGCTCAGCTCTTGGTGAAGATATAATCCGTCTCCTGGCGCAGCACCTCGCCGGGGCGCAGGACCGCATTCGGAAAGCCTTCATGATTGATGGCATCCGGCCAGACCTGAGTCTCCAGGCAGAAGCCGGCGAACGGGCCGTATTTGCGCCCGCCGAGACCGGGAGCTCCTGTATTGAGCTTGAAGCCGGCATAAAACTGCACGCCCGGTTCCGTGCTGCGCACTTCGAGCGATACGCCGGAATGCAGGCTGCGGGCGAGCGCGACGCTGCGCTTGGCGGCGCGTTCACGGGACAGGCAGAAATTATGGTCGTAGAACACCTGTTCGCTGCCGGCAAAACGCTTCATCGGCGCCATCTCGCGGAAATCGAATTCCGTCCCGTCGACGGGACGGATCTCGCCGGTCGGCACCTGCCTCTCGTCGGTCGGCAGATAGTGATCCGCGGCAATCATGATGTCGTGGCCAAGCGCGTCTTCGCGGCCATCGAGATTGAAATAGGCGTGCTGGCAGACATTGGCGAGCGTCGGCTGGTCGCTGGTCGATTCATAGGTGATCGACAGTTCGCCGTTGCCGTGCACCCAGAACGTCGCCTGGATGGTGCAATTGCCGGGATAGCCGGCGCGGCCGTCGGGATCGACGATTTTCATCACCAGGCGGTCGACGTCGTGTTCGACGATCGTCCAGTTGCGCTTGGCGATATTGTCGCTGCCGCCATGCAGGTGCGTGACGCCGTTTTCGTTCGGCTCGAGCTGATAATCCTTGCCGTCGAGCGTAAACCTGCCGCCGCCGACGCGGTTGGCGCAGCGGCCGGGCGTCGCGCCGAAATAGGCCGAATAAAGGGGGTAGCTGTCGAAATCCTCGAAGCCGAGCTGCAGCGGCGCATCATGTCCCTCGAGGCGCAGGTCCTGGATCACCGCGCCCCAGCTGATGATCTTGGCCGTCAGCCCACCACCCTTGATGACGGCGCGATAGACGGTCTCGCCTGCCTTCGTCTGCCCGAAAACTTCCCGCTCCAACTTATCCGACATGATCGACCGTCCATTCTTTGCGCGTTCGATAAAGACGCGCGGCGCTATAGGGTTCCGGACCGGAACCTGCCCGCATTTGCTCCAAACCGCAACCGGTCGAAGCAGAAAGAAACGCGGCTCAGAGGTCCATACCGATCTCTTCGACGTCATAGGGCGTCGTCTGGTAGATTTCGTTGATCCAGTTGCCGAACAGCAGATGCGCGTGGCTGCGCCAGCGGTTCTGCGGCGCAATCGCCGGATCGTTATGCGGGAAATAATTGTGTGGCATCTTGATCGGCACGCCGGCATCGACGTCGCGGAAATACTCGTCGGAAAGCGAGGTAGAGTCATATTCCACATGGTTGAACATGTAGAGCCGCCGACCCCTCTTCTCGTGTACCAGGCAGACGCCCATCTCGCTTGATTCCATCAGGATCTCAAGGCTTTCCGACTTCTCGATATCGGCGCGGCGCACCTCGGTCCAGCGCGACACCGGCACCTCGAAATTGTCGGAAAAGCCGTTGAGATAGATCGAGGAAGGCTTCAGGTTCCGGTGGCGATAAACGCCGAAAGCCTTCTCCTTCAACTCGTATTTCGGAACGCCATGGAAGTGGTAGATCGCCGCCATCGCACCCCAGCAGACGTTCATCGTCGAATGGACGTTCGTCTCCGTCCAGTCGAGAATCTCCCGCATCTCCGCCCAATAGGTGACATCCTCATAGGGCAGAAGTTCGATGGGCGCCCCTGTGATGATGAATCCATCGAATTTGCGTTGCTTGACCTCTTCCCAGGTCTGGTAGAAGGCAAGCAGATGATCTTCGGAGGTGTTCTTCGCCTTGTGGCCGCCGATGCGGATGAGCGACAGTTCCACCTGCAGCGGTGAGGCGCCGACAAGGCGGGCCATCTGCACTTCGGTCTTGATCTTGTTCGGCATCAGGTTGAGCAGCCCGATCTGCAACGGTCTTATATCCTGACGGATCGCCATCGTCTCGGTCATCACCCGCACGCCTTCCTGAACCAGGGTCTCGAAGGCGGGCAGCGTATCGGGGATCTTGATGGGCATTGCGGTCACTCGATCAAAAACAAAAAACCGGCGGCGACAAAAAATCGCTACCGGTCCGCACGCGGCCCTTTAGCGACTTCTTTAACGTGGCTGCAAGCCGGCCGGCCAAATCACCACGGAGTGCATTAATTAGCCCCAGTCCGAACACGAATCAACTGCGAAAGCATGCAGGAGCCGCCCATGCAAGGCTCATCACAGTTTAATGACTGATAGAATCTGTTGATAGACCGGTAACGCCACCATGTTAATAATGACAGTATGGGCGATGTTGGAAAAGCATGATGGCAAATAAGATCGAGGGGAGGCCCGGAATCCGGAGGCAAGATAGGGTAGGGTATGATTTCAGCCTGACATATCGCCTCGGGGTGATGTTCTCGGCATTCTGGAATTCAGCAGTGCGTGGCAAGGTGCTGTTCCTGGCGACCGTGCTGATCCTCGTCATCCTGGCGACGGCCTATGGTCAGGTCATCCTCAACGAATGGAACGCCCCCTTCTACGATTCGCTGGAGCGTCGCGACCTCGGTGAATTCTTCCACCAGCTCGAAATCTTCGCGATGATTGCCGGCACGCTGCTGCTGCTCAACGTGATGCAGGCCTGGCTGAACCAAATGACCGCGCTCTATATGCGCGAAGGCCTGTCGCGCGATCTGGTCGACCAATGGCTGAAGCGTAAGCGTGCGCTGCGCCTTGCCTCCAGCGGCCTGATCGGTGTCAATCCTGACCAGCGCCTGCATGAGGATTCCCGCAACCTTGCCGAAAGCACGACGGGGCTCGTCCTCGGTCTCCTACAGTCGACCATCCTTCTGGTGAGCTTCATCGGCGTGCTATGGGAACTGTCGAGCGGCTTCGTCTTCCGCATCAGCGGCCATAGCTTCTCCATTCCGGGCTATATGGTCTGGGCGGCGATTTTCTATGCCGCTTCAGCCTCGGTGCTAAGCCAGGTCGTCGGCCGGAAGCTGGTCAAGCTCAATGCCGACCGCTTCTCGAAAGAGGCCGAGCTTCGCTTCACGCTGATGCACGCCAACGAGAACATGCCGGCGATCACCGTTGCCCGCGGTGAGGAGAACGAGCGCCGACGCATCAATACCGACATCAGCTCGGTGCTGAGGGTCGTCAAGCGCCTCGCCATGGCCAATACCAATCTCACCTGGGTTTCGGCCGGCTACGGCTGGCTGGTGATCGTCATCCCGATCATCGTCGCCGCACCCGCCTATTTCTCCGGCGGCCTTACCCTCGGCCAGCTGATGATGTCGGTCGGCGCCTTCAACCAGGTCAACACGGCGCTGCGCTGGTACGTCGCCAATTTCGGCCCGATCGCCGAATGGCGCGCCACGCTGATGCGCGTCACCGATTTCCGCCAGGCGCTGCTCGACATGGACGAGGACTACGACCTGAAGGATAGCATCGCCTATGAAAACACCGCACCCGATACGCTGACGCTGAAGGATGTGGTGATCAACGCCAAGATCGGTGAAGAAATCGATGAATGCGGCGGGTTCCGCCTGCGCGAAACCGATGTCGTGATCAAGGCCGGCGAGAAAATCATGATCAACGGCGATCACAGCGTCAACCGCAAGCTGCTGTTCCAGGCGATGGCTGGCCTCTGGCCGTGCGGCAGCGGTACGATGGGCCTGCCGCCGATCGACGACATGCTCTTCGTTCCCCAGATCGCCTATGTTCCCGGCGGCACGCTGCGCGAGGCGCTGGCCTTCCCCGAAAGTGCTGATACCTATGAGAAGGCGGCCGTTGAGGCAGCGCTCGAAAAGGCCGGCCTGCATTCGCTGATTGCAAGGCTCGATACCCGCGCCCGCTGGGACAAGCTGCTCGACGGCGACCAACAGAAGGCGATCGGCTTCGCCCGCCTGCTTCTGGCGCGCCCGCGTTGGATCGTCTTCGACGAAGTGCTTGAAGGCATGGAACCGGAATGGCAGGAAACGCTTGCCAAACTGCTGACCTCAATGCCTGAAGCCGGCATGATCTATATCGGCCGTTCCGAAGCCTATCTCGAAGTGCTGCACCCGCGCGTCCTGCACCTGCAGGCGCTTCCGTCAAAACCCGAGGAACAACCGCCAGTCGTCCAAACCGGCGCCAGCGCCAGTGCGGGCGCAGCTACCGTGCCCGCGCCGGCGCTCTAAGCCTGCATCACATCGGCGGCGTGATGCCATTGAGGCCGACTGCCACCTGGCTCGCCGAGATGGTGCCGTCCGCCGCCTCCTCGCCGGTGACGATGACGCCGGCACCGGTCTTCAGGTCGTCCTTGGTCGCAGGCGCCAGGGTCACGATCGGCGTGCCGTCGGCAATCGTAATGGTCTTTTCCTTGCCCTGATAGGTCAGCGTGATCGTGTGGCCGTCGACCGATTTGACAGCATTGCTGACGGTCGCGTTGGTCATCTGACTGTTCGGCTGCGCATCCCAGGGACGATTGCCCTCGCCCGTCCCTTTCATCGACGCCGGGAAGATCAGCACCTCGATCGCCCCGTCCGGGCCGCTGCCTTTCGGGAGCGAGGCGACTCCGACGAAATCGCCGGGCTTGATATCTTCGACCGAGGCCTTGGTGATGCCGCCGACTTTCCAGCCGGCTTTCAGCGTGATCGCCGCGTCGCCGCCTTCACGCATCTTGACCACTAGCTTGTCGCCACTCAGGCTTTCGACAGTGCCGCGAACACGAACGCGTTGGGCATCCTGTGCCAGCGCCACCTGCGACAAGGCAAGTGCGACAAGGCCGCCGGCGGCAAGTGCTGCAAAAATTCCGGAACGAAGCTTGCTAGACATGTGAGTTTCCTTGTCGCCATTGCGATCGTCGATATCCCCCGGCCCCGGGACGGAACCTTATGCCGGGGCGACGACGGGCTGACGAATCAAGGAAAAGTGAGTCGCCAGGGAAAGCTTAGCCTTCCAGCTCCTCCCGTAGCATTTCGAGCTCCAGCCACTCCTCTTCCATCTTTGTCAGGCCAGTGCGCAGCTTCTCCATCTCGGCGGCAAGCCGGTTGAAGGCCGCAGCGTCGCGCGTGAAAAGATTGGGGTCGGCCATCACCTGCTCGCGCTTGGCGATCTCGGCTTCGGCCTTGGCCATCTCCTTCGGCAGATTATCAAGCGCGAATTTCTGCTTGAAGGAGAGCTTGCCCTTCGAGTTTGCGGATTGAGGCGCTGCCTCCTGCGCCTTCGGCTTCTCCGCCGCCTTCTCGGCCTTCCTGCGCTCTTCGAGCGCGCCTTTGCGCTGCGCCAACATATCCGTGTAGCCGCCGGCATATTCGATCCATCGGCCGTCGGGCGCATCCGGCACGGCGGGCGCGATCGTCGAGGTCACGGTGCGGTCGAGGAAATCGCGATCATGGCTGACCAGGATGACCGTGCCGGGAAAGCCGGCGACGATTTCCTGCAGGAGGTCGAGCGTCTCGATATCGAGATCGTTGGTGGGTTCATCGAGGATCAGGAGATTTGCCGGGCGCGAAAGGATGCGCGCCAGCATCAGCCGGGCGCGCTCGCCGCCCGAAAGGCTCCTGATCGGCGTGCGCGCCTGTTCCGGCTGGAACAGGAATTCCTTCATGTAGCCGGTGACATGGCGCTGCTCGCCGTTGACGAGCAGGTTTTCGCCGCGGCCGTCCGTGAGATAGTTGGCGAGCGTATCCTCGGGGTCGAGGTCCTCGCGCTTCTGGTCGAGCGTGGCGATCTCCAGATTGGTGCCGAGCTTCACTGTGCCGCTGTCGGGGGAAAGCTGGCCGGTCAGCATCTTCAGAAGCGTCGTCTTGCCGGCGCCGTTCGGCCCGACGAGACCGATGCAATCGCCGCGATGCACCCGGATCGAGAAGGGCGTGACGATCGGCCGGTCGCCGAAACTCTTGGTGATCTTCTCAGCCTCGATCACCAGCTTGCCGGATTCCTGCGCATCCGAAACCGTCGCTTGCACCGTACCCTGCGGGCCTTTATGGCCGCGATATTGTGAGCGCATCGTCTGCAATTCGCCGAGGCGGCGCATGTTTCGCTTGCGCCGTGCGGTGACGCCGTAGCGCAGCCAATGTTCTTCGCGCTCGATCGCCTTGCCGAGCTTGTGCTGCTCCAGTTCCTCGGCCTCCAGCACCTGGTCACGCCAGGCTTCGAAATGCCCAAAGCCCCTGTCGAGCCGGCGCGAGGCGCCGCGATCGAGCCAGACCGTTGCCGTCGAGACCTTTTCGAGAAAACGCCGGTCGTGCGAAATCAGCACCAGCGCGCTGCGCGTCTTCTGCAACTCGCCTTCCAGCCATTCGATTGTGGGAAGGTCGAGATGGTTGGTCGGTTCGTCGAGCAGGAGAATGTCGGGTTCCGGTGCCAGCACGCGCGCAAGAGCGGCCCGACGCGATTCACCGCCGGAAAGGGTCTTCGGATCTTCCTCGCCGGTCAGGCCGAGATGGGACAGAAGATAGGTAACCCGATAGGGGTCGTCACCAGGTCCAAGCCCGGCTTCGGCATAGGCCTGAACCGTGCTGAAACCGGCAAAATCCGGCGCCTGTTCGAGATAACGCACCGTCGAGGACGGATGGCGGAAGACCTCGCCGGACTGCGCCTCGACCAGGCCGGCGGCGATCTTCAAAAGCGTCGATTTTCCGGAGCCATTGCGCCCGACGAGACAGATCTTGTCGCCGGGTTCGACCTGAAGGGCCGCGCCGGCCAGAAGCGGCGCGCCGCCGAAGCTCAGGACAATATCATCGAGTTTCAGAATGGGAGGGGCCAAAAATCAGACTCCGGAAAGATCATAGGGCCGGGCAAGCACGATCGCCCGGCCACTGCCAAGCGAAAAGCGAACCTTGCCTTCCGCGACGTTGGAAATGGTGCGCGACGAACCGAAAGGCAGATGAAAATCCACCAAGGGATAGCGCGCATTCTCGATGGAAAGCCCCGTCAGTTCGCTGAATCCCGGTATGGAAAACAAACTGCCCTTGGGAAGGTCCAGTTCGATCGTGCCGGCAATCAGCGGCACGGCCTCTTCCTTGCCCGAGGTCAGGAGCACGTCGAAGCCATCTTCGGCCAGATTGACGGCCGACAGCAGATGCTGAAGCGCGTGGTCGGAGCGTTCGCCACCAAGCGCGCCGGCCAGGATCAGTCGCCGCGCCCCGCGGGCGATCGCTTCCGATACGGCGATTTCACCGTCCGTCGCTGCCTTCGCCGCGGGATAAGGCTGTTTCTGCACATGGGGAAATGCGCCTTCGAGATCGGCCGGCGTCGAATCGAAATCGCCAACCCAGAGCTCCGGCGTAACGCCGAGTGCCGCCGCATGCCGCATGCCGCCGTCGGCCGCAATGAAACGGCTGTCGCCGATGGCGCGGCGCAGCCGTTCCGTGAGGCTGAGTTCGCCGCCGAGCAGGATGGTGAAGGTGGATTGGCTCATGGGCATTGCCCTTAGCGCAAACGGGGGGTCGAGGGGAAGGGGCCCAGGGATGGCCCGACTCCCCTCAGCCCGGCGTATCCTTGTCGCGCGACAGGAAGATCGCCTCGTAGCCGCCGATGAAACGCTCGAAAAGCGCTGCAAAACGCTCGACATCCTGCTCCGGCCAGTCGGAGACGATCTCCGAAATAATAGCCAGTTTCTGCGCGAGGATGTCGGCGAGCAGGGCCTGGCCGGCCTTGGTTATGACAACGACGATCCGCCGCGCATCGGCCTGCGAGGCCTCGCGGCGCAGCACGTTGCGCCCGACCATCTCGGCCACCACCCGGCTTGCCCGCGACGGATCGATGCGCAGCATCTCCGCAATCATGCCGACCGTAACCTCACCGGCCGGCTGGGCCCTGCGCACGGCATCAAGCACGTCGAGATGCGAAAGCTCGAGGCCCGGGGCAGCACTCTGGATCGCCAGCCGCCCAATCAGCCGCCGGCCGGTCATCAGCCGCATGCGCCCCATGCTTCGGCCAATGCGCGGCACGCTTTCGCCGTCCGGATCGACAGGGTTGTTCGACAGGGTTTTGGTCATCGCTTCATTCATGAAGGAACCATAACAGAGCAGGATCGGAAATTGAATATGCTGGTGTCATTCATGTGCCATTGACAATTATATGCTGACAGCACATAAAAGCCCATCCAACCGGAATGATGCTCCATGGACATGCAACTTGCGCCTGCGCCGCTCGTGACGGATCCTCGTCGCCGGCTCATTCTCTTCTGCTTTCTGATGACCGCCATGTTCATGGCGACGCTGGACAATCAGATCGTTTCCACAGCGCTGCCGACCATCGTCGGCGAATTCGGCCATCTCGAGCGCTTCGGTTGGATCGGCTCGGCTTACCTCCTGTCTCTCAGCGCCGTCATGCCCGTTTACGGCAAGCTCGGTGACCTCTTCGGCCGCAAATATGTGATGATGACGGCGATTGCGATCTTCACGGTCGGCTCGACGGTCTGCGGCCTTGCGATCTCGATGAACACGCTGATCGCCGCCCGCGTGCTCCAGGGCCTCGGCGGCGGCGGCATCATGGTATCGATCTTCGCGGTCAACGCCGATCTGTTCGAACCACGCGAGCGGGCGCGCTATCAAAGCTATTCCAGCCTCGTGCTGATGGCCTCGGGCGCGATCGGCCCCGTGCTCGGCGGCACGATGAGCGATCTCTTCGGTTGGCGTTCGATCTTCCTGGTCAACGTGCCGATCGGCTTCATCGTGCTCACTGGCCTTGCCTTCATGCTGCCTTACCGCAAGCCGCATCGCCGTCCCAAGATCGATTATGCCGGCGCGCTCCTGCTGGCGCTGACGACGACCAGCATCGTGCTTGCCACCGACAGCAGCGAATTGTTCGGCTCGTTGATCTCGCCTGAGAGTATCGGCATCGTCGCTTTCGGCGTCGTTTGCGCCATCGCCTGGGTATTCACAGAGCGCCGGGCACCGGAGCCGATCGTTCCCCTGCAGCTCTTCCGCAATTCGACCTTCAGCCTGCTGCTTGTGATCTCGATCATGGGCGGCGCCATCGCCATCGGCATGGTCAACTATCTCGCCCTCTTCCTGCAGACCACGACCGGCCTTTCGCCATCCGCCGCCGGCCTTCTTTTCATCCTGCTCACCGGCGGCCTCGTCTGCGGGTCGCTATCGGCAGGCCGCATCATCTCGAAGACAGGGCGCTACAAGCCCTTCGCCATCGCAAGCCTCAGCTGCAGCGCAGTTGCCTTTGCGCTGATGTCGCAGATCCACGCGGGAACGCCGATCGCCTTCATCGGCGCGATCATGATGCTGCACGGCATCGGCATCGGTCTTGCGCAGCAGGTTCCCGTCATCGGCGTGCAGAACGCCGCACCCGCCCGCGACGTCGGCGCGGCCACCGGCTCGGTGACCCTATCACGCATGGGAGGCGCGTCGATCGCCATATCCATCTATGGCGCCATCATCGCCTCCGGGCTCGGCAAGGTCGGCGTGTCCATTCCCGGCGTCGCCGATATCGAGCAGCTGACGCCCAAGATGATGGCCGCCCTTCCCGAAGCGAGCCGCCAAGCCGTCGCCGATATTTATACCGCCGCCTTCTCGCCGCTTTTCATGACCTCCTGCGCCATTGCGCTGATCGGACTGACGGCCGCCTTCATGCTGAAGCCTGTGCAGCTGCCGCGTGCCGGCGAGACGAAGATGGTGCAAAAGCCGGCGGCGGAGGCTGCGGAATAACGCGGATCGCCCGCAGATCGCTTCCAGTAAGCGTCCATTTTGTCGATTAACTATCAGCAGTTGCAATTTTCTCGCGACACTGCCGCCGCCGACCCGGTTGTCTCAATCGAACCGTTCTTTTTCCGCACTGCAGACGAATCTAGGCTTTGTGACGGAATTTTCGCCATAATTTCATCCGAGCGAAAGGAAGCTTCAATCCCTGAGGCTTGCCAAAATGCAACGGCGCCACATTTAAGCAGAGTCTCGCTATGCAACCGATGCGGAAATCAGCTACAGCAAAGACTTGTATCGGTCGTATGTGCAGTGCGAGATCAGGGGTGCGCACCTGTTGAATCCCCCTTGCCACGGCCGGTCCGAACCTGCAGCAAACCGGCAAAGCAGCGACATGAAGCGGAGAACCAGACTGGATAGCTTGACGACGTGGAAATCGCCCGCGCTTTCCAGTGATGCCATCTCCGCGCCGCTCCGCTTCATGCGGCGCCTGATGCTGCTTTCGGCCATTGCCGTCGGGTTGAACGGCTGCCAGCCGCTGATCGAGCAATCCTATCAGCCGACAGTCTCGCCCTCCTCCAATCCGCAGATCGTCGACGAGGTACAAAAGAATGATCCCCGCGCGGCGATGGGCGCCCGCGAGCATCCGCGCATCGTCGCAAGCTATGGCGGCGAATACAAGGATGCCAAGACCGAGCGTCTCGTCGCCCGCATCGCCGGCGCGCTGACGGCGGTGTCGGAAAATCCGAGCCAGTCCTATCGCATCACCATTCTGAACTCGCCGGCGATCAACGCTTTCGCGTTGCCGGGCGGCTATCTGTACGTCACCCGCGGCCTGCTCGCCCTTGCCAACGACGCTTCGGAAGTTGCCGCCGTGCTGTCGCACGAGATGGGCCACGTCACCGCAAACCACGGCATCGAACGGCAGAAGCGCGAGGAGGCTGAGGTCATTGCCAGCCGCGTCGTCGCCGAGGTCCTCTCCAGCGACATCGCCGGCAAGCAGGCGCTTGCCCGCGGCAAACTCCGGCTCGCCGCCTTCTCCCGCCAGCAGGAGCTGCAAGCCGACGTGATCGGTGTGCGCATGCTCGGCGAAGCCGGCTACGACCCTTATGCCGCAGCCCGTTTCCTCGACTCCATGGCTGCCTACAGCCGCTTCATGTCGGTCGACCCGGAAGCCGACCAGAGCCTCGACTTCCTGTCGAGCCATCCAAATTCCGCCCAGCGTATCGACCTTGCCCGCGCCCATGCCCGCGCTTTCGGCCAGGAAGGGGCGGTCGGCGACAAGGGCCGCGATTACTATCTCGACGGCATAGACGGCCTGCTTTACGGCGACAGCCCGGAGGAAGGCTATGTGCGCGGCCAAACCTTCCTGCATGGTGGCCTTGGCATCCGCTTCGACGTCCCGCCCGACTTCAAGATCGACAATAAGGTCGAAGCCGTGATGGCGACCGGCCCGAATGACATCGCCGTCCGCTTCGACGGTGTCGCCGATAATCAGAACCAGAGCCTCACCAATTACATCTCCAGCGGCTGGGTGACCGGCCTCGACCCATCGACCATCCAGCCGATCACCATCAACGGCATGGAAGCGGCCACAGCGCGCGCCAGCGCCGACCGCTGGGATTTCGACGTCACCGTCATCCGCAACAATTCGCAGATCTTCAGGTTCCTCACCGCCGTGCCGAAGGGCAGCGATGCGCTGGAGCCGACAGCCGAAGTCTTGCGCACGAGTTTCCGGCGCATGACGCCCGCGGAAGCGGCCTCCCTGAAGCCGCTACGCATTCGCGTCGTCACCGTCCGGCCGGGCGAGAACATCTCGACGCTCGCCGCCCGCATGATGGGCACCGACCGCAAGCTCGATCTCTTCAAGCTCATCAATGCCCTGCCGACGGGTGCGGCCGTTTCGCCAGGCGACCGCGTCAAGATCATCGCCGAATAAAAATGCCCGGCTCGCGCCGGGCCTAGTCTGTGCTGCTGGAGGGGAATGCGGTTCAGGCGTAGGCCGCCATGTGCGGATCGGCGCTGACGAGCGCGCTGCGAAGCTTCTCCATCGCCCGGCTTTCGATCTGGCGCACGCGCTCCTTGGAAATGCCAAGATCGGCGCCGAGCTCTTCGAGCGTAGCGCCATCTTCCGCCAGCCGCCGGGCGCTGATGATCTTCATTTCGCGCTCGTTGAGATGTTTCAGCGCCGAGGCTAGCCAGACCCGGCGGCGCTCGCCGTCAATCATATTGGAAACCTGCTCGTCCGGCAGAGGATCGTCGCTGACGAGAAAATCCATCTTCTCCGCACTCTCGGCGTCACCCGAGACAGAGGGCGCCTGCAGCGAGGCATCGTTGCCGGAAAGCCGCGCATCCATGGTCTGGACATCGGCGAGGCTGACGCCCAAGGCGGCTGCGATCTCCTGATGGATGGATTGCAGCGTCAGCTGCGTATCGCCCTTGGCGAGCTTGGCGCGCAGGCGGCGCAGGTTGAAGAACAGCGCCTTCTGCGCCGAACTCGTCCCGCCGCGCACGATCGACCAGTTGCGCAGGATATAATCCTGGATCGAGGCCCTGATCCACCAGCTTGCATAGGTCGAAAAGCGCACGTCGCGTTCCGGCTCGAAACGGGCGGCAGCCTCCAGCAGGCCGACATAGCCCTCCTGCACGAGATCGCTCATCGGCAGTCCGAAATTGCGGAACTTGCCGGCCATGGAGATGACGAGGCGCATATGGGCCATGGCGATCTGGTTGCGTGCGCCGCGGTCATCGTGATCCTTCCAGCGGGTGGCAAGATCGTGTTCTTCCTGACGGGCGAGATAGGGGGCGGCCATCGCGATTTTGATCATGCGCCGATCTGCAGACATGTTCTTCATTTCGATCTCCTGAAACAGGCCTCTCGCCCTAAATGGACAATAAAACGCGCATTCCGGAACATCGCTGTCCGGACCGAATGGGGTTCTGAATGCATAAAGGCCCCCGCCCCTGGACTTTTCAGGGGGAGGCCCTATCTCTCATCACGTGCCGTTAAGACGGCTGAGCTGGATCTGTTTTTTCACGCTGCCGCACAGGCGAGACTGAAAAGGCATAATCCGCTCCTCATCGAACATTGAAGGAATGGCGGTTCGCCCGACGAGGTCATGGCCCGGCGCGCAGTCCGCAATTACGTGTGTTAACGCGGCAGCCGGGAAAAAGTTCCAATAAAAAACCCGGCACAGTGGCCGGGTTTTTTGATCGGGAAAACAGGGGTCGCCTTATGCGGCTTCGTCCTGCGAATCGTCTTCTTCGATCGCCTTGCCGCGCTTCGGACCCTTGTTGAGATTGGTCTCGACGAGGCGGACAGCTTCGGTTTCCGACATCTTGTTGACGGCGGCGATTTCGCGCGCCATGCGATCGAGCGCGGCTTCATAAAGCTGACGCTCGGAATAGGACTGTTCGGGCTGGTTTTCGGCACGATAGAGATCGCGCACGACCTCAGCGATGGAAATCAGATCGCCGGAATTGATCTTGGCATCATATTCCTGGGCGCGACGGGACCACATGGTGCGCTTGACGCGTGCCTTGCCCTGCACGACCTTCAAAGCACGCTCGACGAAATCCGTTTCCGAAAGCTTGCGCATGCCGATGCTCATGGCCTTGGCGACCGGAACCTTCAGGCGCATCTTGTCCTTCTCGAAATCGATAACGAAAAGTTCGAGCTTCATGCCGGCGACTTCTTGCTCTTCGATAGCGGTGATGGTACCGACGCCGTGAGCGGGGTAGACGATCGATTCACCGGTCTTGAAGCCGTGGCGTGCTGTAGAAGGCTTTTTCTGCTGAGTCGTCATTCTATTCAAAAACTCCCTGTTACGCTTCCGGCGGCGGCCGGAGCCGGGTCAGTCAGGCCCGGGTGAGACGGGTATATCCGTCGGGTGACTTCACTCTGGTCCCATCACGCAAAAGCAACTATGTCTTGCGCGCCATCTTGGGATGCGACGCTCAAGGCGTTGATATGTCACGGAAACCGTGGGGCGGATTGGTTTTGCTTTCGTGATGGTTTTGGGCATGCGTCATGCCACAAATGGAACAGTGGACGAAACCTACCATAAAAATATGAGGAAATCAATAATTTGCTTCGCTTGAGTCATGCGGGCAACACAAGTCACCCATATGCCACGCGCAGATTTAAAACGTTTCATCGCATTGCAGCCCAAATTCTGGCGACGAATGCGGCGGCGGCCTCAATCGCCGGAGCCGGGCTTTTCCGAGAAATATTTCTCGAATTTTCCGGTCTCGCCATCCATCTCCTTGGCCTCCGGCAACGGATCTTTCTTGACCGTGATATTGGGCCAGATGGCGGCATATTCGGTGTTGATCTTCAGCCATTTATCGAGGCCCGGCTCGGTATCGGGCTTGATGGCCTCGGCGGGACATTCAGGCTCGCACACACCGCAATCGATGCATTCGTCGGGATGGATGACGAGGAAATTCTCGCCTTCATAGAAGCAGTCGACGGGGCAGACTTCCACGCAATCGGTGTATTTGCACTTAATGCAATTGTCGGTCACGACATAGGTCATGAAGAACTCCAGGATTCCATGCGGATGGGGCCGGGCAACCTGGAACGTCGCGCCTATCCCCGTGCCGGAGGAAAAGCGTGGACAGGCTTGAGGAGGCAAGCACGCTTCCGGCAGGTTGTCAGTGACGTATCGGCTTTGGCGCCGGATTTCAAGGATAAACGATCTGCAAAAGCCGCTGCCGCGGGCAGAGTTTTCTAATCCTCGTCCGACATCAGCTTGTCGATTGCGCGCCGTTCCTTTTTCGTCGGACGGCCCGAACCGGCCGCCCGGATCGCCTGCTCGTAGGGCGTGAGACGTTTTGCCTCATCCGGCGGCGGGGACAGGTCCTCGTAGAGCAGACGCGCTTCCTCGTAGGGCCCGCGCCGCTCGCCGGTCAGACGCACGACGAGCACGACGTCGCGCCGCTCCAGTGTCAGCTCGACGCGATCACCCGGCTTGACCATCTGGCTCGGCTGGCTGCAACGCTCGCCGTTGATGCGGACATGGCCGGACTGAACATGGCTCTGCGCCAGCGAGCGCGATTTCACCATGCGCGTGAAGAACAGCCATTTGTCGATACGCTGGCGCGAACCGCTGGTCGGCTGTGTCTCCCCGCTCATGATTACTTCTTCATCTGCTCCTTGAGAGCCGCGAGCTTGGCGAAAGGTGAATCCGGATCGATCGGCTTCTCCTTGCGCGGCGGCTTGGCCTCGAAGCGCAGCGGCTGCGAGCCGCGATTGTTGTTGCGGTCGTTACGATCGTTGCGCTCGCCGCGATCCTTGCGGTCGCCACGGTCCTGCCGGTCACCGCGCGGCTGGTCGCCACGCGATTGGTTGTTGCGATCGCCCCTCGCCTGCTGCGGCCTGCCGCCGTCGCGGCCGTCGCCGTCCTTGCGGTTATTGCGATTGTTATCACGACCGTCACCGCCGCGATTGTTGTCGCCACCACCCGGGCGGCGATTCCGCTCGCCGCGTTCCTGCTGGTTCTGACCGCGCTCCTGGCCGCCACGGCGCTCGCCATGACCGCCACGCGCCTGGCGCTGGTTATCGTTGCGTCCACCGAGACGCCAGAGAAGAACGGGCTTCGGCTCAACCGGCTCGCCGGTTTCCCCAGGAGCCGATACCGCTTCTGCAGGAGCGGAAGCTTCCGCCGGAGCGGATGTCTCCGCCACCTCGGCCTGAGGTTCTGTCGGGGCCGTTTCGGCAACGGGCGCCTCGGCAGCGGTCTCTTCGGCTGCTGCGTCGGCATCGTCGTGATCGGCCGTGTCTGCCGTTTCTTCCACAGCCGTATCCGGGGAGGCGGCAGGAGCGGAGGCCGCATCCTGCGTCGCAAGATGGGCCGATGCCTCTTCCGCCTTCACGGCATCGGCGCGATAGCCGAGGCCTTTGAGGATTTCTTCCATGTCCTCGAGCGTCGCGCCAAGGATCGACAGCATTGCCGTCGTCGTCGTGAAGCGGCGGCCGTCATAGGCGCCCTCCGGACGGTTGTTCTGGCCGGGCTTCCACTGCAGCAGCGGACGGATGATGTCGGCAAGCCGTTCCAGAATGTCGATGCGCACGGCGCGCTTGCCGAGGAAGCGGAAGCCGGCAAGCTTGTAGAACATCCGCTCGAAGCTCGGATCGGTGACGACGGAGGTGCGACCGGCGGCAAGCACGGGAATGAGATCGCCGTAGCCGGGCTTGTCGAGGCCGTCATTCTTCAGCGCCCAGAGCAGCGTGATGAGCTCGGCGGGGGCCGGCTTCAGCAGCGCTGGAACGAAGATATGGTAGGCGCCGAACCGCACGCCGTAACGGCGCATGGAGGCGCGCGCCTCCTGATCCAGCGACTTCACTTCCTCGGTCACGTCGCGGCGGAAGAGCACGCCGAGATTTTCCACGAGCTGGAAGGCCAGCCCCTTGGCAAGACCCTGCAGATCTTCGGCGCGCGACAGATCGTCGAGCGGCTTCAGCACCGTGCTGATATGGTGATTGACGAAGCGCTCGATGCGGGCGGCGACGTGATCGCGGGCGTTGCCCGTCAACTGTTCGTCGGCCAGAAGGATCACGCGCGGGCGCATGATGTGATCGCTGCCCGACAGCCGCGCCACCGGGTCTCCGAGCCAGCGGATCAGCCCGTCCGAACCGATCGCCAGATCGCTATTGCCGGCGGCATGCAGCCGGGCCGCCCGGGCTTCGAACTCGAGCGCGAGCGCCTTCTGCGACGCAGCCTGAACCGCCTTGGCATCCGGTCCGTCCGTTCCCGCCACCGGCGTGAAACGGAATCCGCTCAACTGCCCTACATGATGTCCTTCAACGAAGACATCGCCATTCACACTGATTTCAGCTTCCAGCATCGCATTCTCTCTCAGGCGCTTCATGAGCACAGATGTCCTGCGATCAACAAAGCGTTTCGTCAACCTCTCATGTAACGCATCGGACAATCGATCTTCGATTTCCCGCGTCTTTTCCTGCCAATGTGTCGGATCGGCCAGCCAGCCGGGTCGATTCGAAACGTAGGTCCAGGTCCTTATCTGCGCGATTCGCGCCGAAAGCGTGTCAATTTCCCCATCCGTTCGATCGGAGCGATGAACCTGCTCCGCGAGGAACTGTTCGTTCACCGTGCCATAGCGCACGAGATCGGAAAAGAGGGCCGAAATAAGATCGGCATGTTGTGCCGGGGTAATACGCCGGTAGTCGGGAAGCGCACAAGCCTCCCAGAGTTTTTCGACGCGTTCGGGCCTGTCGGCAAGATCGATGATTTCGGGATAGCGAGAAAGCTGCTCCAGCGCCTGCTGGTCGACGGCCGGCAGCGCCCGCGTCAGACCCGGCACGCGCGGCCCGGCTTCGAGGCTGGCGCGCAGCGACTGGATCGAGGAAAAGTCCATCTCGGTCGTGCGCCACTGCAGAACCTTGACGTTGTCGAATTCGTGCCCCTCGATGCGCTGCACCAGTTCCTCGTCGAAAGGCGAGACCTGGCCGGTGACCCCGAACGTCCCGTCCCGCACGTGCCGACCGGCGCGCCCGGCGATCTGGCCGAGTTCGGCGGGATTGAGATTGCGGAACTGGTAGCCGTCGAATTTCCGGTCCTGGGCGAAGGCGACGTGATCGACATCGAGGTTGAGGCCCATGCCGATCGCATCGGTCGCCACCAGATATTCGACGTCGCCCGCCTGATAAAGCGCCACCTGCGAATTGCGGGTGCGAGGGCTGAGCGCGCCCAGCACGACCGCCGCGCCACCGCGCTGACGGCGGATGAGTTCGGCGATGGCATAAACCTCGTCGGCCGAGAAGGCGACGATGGCCGAGCGCTGCGGCAGCCGGGTGATCTTCTTCTGTCCGCCGTAGAAAAGATGCGAAAGCCGCGGCCGCTCGACGACAGTGATGCCGGGCAGGAGCTGCTGTAGGATGGGCCGCATCGTCGCAGCACCGAGCAGCAGCGTTTCATCACGGCCGCGAAGATGCAGGATGCGGTCGGTGAAGATATGGCCTCGCTCGAGATCGCCGGCGAGCTGCACCTCATCAATCGCGACGAACGCCGCCTTGGTCTCACGCGGCATCGCTTCGACCGTGCAGACGGAAAAGCGCGCATTGGGCGGCGAGATTTTTTCCTCGCCGGTGACGAGGGCCACGTTCTGCGCACCGACCTTCTCGACCACCCGCGTATAGACCTCGCGCGCCAGGAGCCGGAGCGGCAGGCCGATCACGCCGGTCCCGTGCGCGACCATGCGCTCGATGGCATAATGGGTCTTGCCGGTATTGGTCGGTCCGAGCACCGCGGTCACACCACGCCCGCTCAGAATCATCGGCTGCGAAGTCAGAGTCATGGATCCATGCAAACGGGCCGACGGCCCAGGAAAATCTCGCTCCCCCAGATTGAAGCACAGAACACATGGACAGCCGCCGCCGCAAACGCAAGGGAAGATTTCAAAAATGCGACCGGGATTACGACCTTTGCGAGTCCTGAGGAACATCAGCTTGGGTGATTCGGAACAGCGTGAGAACGAATCAGCGACGAATCGCTGACTCCAGCTGATTCAGCTTTTGTTCACGGCTAAGTATTGATTTTGAATCACTTTTTCCCACTAGATGCTGAATCGCTGGACTTTCGCTGCTTCACGATTTCGCCGTCGCGATCAACGATCTCAGGCGGATCCCCGGCAATCGAGAATTGCGCCCGAAATTAACCTCTCGACCAAAGCCGGAACGAATCGGAGACGAATCGCTGACCGCGCCGTTTTCGCCTTTCGTTCACAACCACATCTGGTAGCGGAGCTGGTAGCAGGCGCTAGATGCGGATCGCCGGCGGATCTCCCGGTTCCTCATCCCCGCCTCTGCATTAATCTTTGGAGAGCCGGATTCAGAAGGCGTTAAGTCGAAGTGGCAATAGCGAGCGCATCGATCAAAAGCGGAACGGATCGCTGACGAATCGGCGACATCGTGACTTTCCCGCTTTGTTCACCGCAACATATTGTATTTAAACGTCTTTTTAACCATACGAACAATTTTAGGAAATGATCGAGCCAAAGTCGCGCCACATTTCGAGCGCTGAACCGGGAACAAAAATCGCCAATGCGTGTTTCTTGTCCATCGAAAATGCGGATGAAATGAAGGGAACATACCATGCTTGGCACGATACTTCTGGTTATTCTCATTCTGCTCCTCATCGGAGCCTTGCCGAATTGGGGCTACAGCCGCGGCTGGGGCTATGGACCTTCCGGCGGTTTGGGGCTAGTTCTCGTCATTATCATTATCCTTGTACTTATGGGCCGCATTTAAAGGCCACCAAACCTGGGGAGTTACGACATGATGAAGAAGATTATACTGATTGGCGCACTCGTCGGCGCTCTGGCATCCTGCACGGCGACCGAGCAAGGCACGGCGATCGGCGCCGGCACCGGCGCGGTCATCGGCGGCGTTGTCACCAACAGCTGGGGTGGTGCCGCCGTCGGCGCCGTTGCAGGCGGCCTGACCGGCGCTCTCATCGGCCATTCGGTCGAGCGCCGCGGCTACTGCATCTATCGTGACCGCTACGGCCGCCGTTACGAAGCTCGCTGCTGATCGGCAAGACACATATCGGACTCCCAACGGGCGCTTCGGCGCCCGTTTTTCTTTGCCGCCGCTGTCAACGTCGCGTTGACGATTGGTCGTGAAAGTCAAATCTACCGCCGGCCATCCTGCGGGCACATATTCCTTCACGAGCGCAAAGGCAGCCATCTGCCACGCCCGCGCAACTGAAAGGAACGCTTCCATGGTCCAGATTTTTCTGAATTCCGCCGTCGCCGTTCTCATCGCGTCGGCTTTCCTGACAACGGCAATCTCGGCTCTTCGCGGTAAAGATCGTTCGCCGCAGAAAGTGCCGGTCAGGGTTCCCGCACGACAGCATCGCTCCGCCGCGCGCCGCAACTGATTTGCCGGAGAACAGGCGTCACAATCCCACTCAGGAGTCTCGCTGCTGACGAAACCCGATGCGCCTATAAACAGGCAATAGCGCCTCCGGCAGGAGACGCTAACGCTTTCAAGCTGATGGAATTTTCGTCGCGCTAGGCGAAGAATTGCCCGCCATTGGCTGACAGCGTCGAACCCGTGATGAAGCCCGCATCGTCGGAGACGAGGAAGGCGACGCAACGCGCGATCTCTTCCGGCTCGCCAAGACGGCCGACCGGGATTTGCGGGATGATGCGTTCGTTCAGCACTTTTTCCGGCACGGCAAGAACCATTTCCGTTCCGATATAGCCGGGGCAGATGGCGTTGACGGTGATATTTTTTGCCGCGCCTTCCTGGGCCAGCGCCTTGGTGAAACCGAGATCGCCAGCCTTGGCCGCGGAATAGTTCACCTGGCCCATCTGGCCCTTCTGGCCGTTGATGGACGAGATATTGACGATACGGCCGAAGCTGCGGTCGCGCATGCCGGTCCAGACCTGATGCGTCATGTTGAACAGGCCGGTGAGGTTGGTGTTGATCACCTCGTGCCACTGCTGCGGCGACATCTTGTGGAACATCGCATCGCGGGTGATGCCGGCATTGTTGACGAGAATTTCGACAGGCCCGATCTCGCTTTCGATCCTGGCAATCCCTTCGCCGCAGGCGGCGTAGTCTGAAACATCCCATTTGAACACGGCAACACCGGTGGCGTCGTGGAAGGCTTTGGCCTTCTCGTCGTTGCCGGCATAGTTGGCCGCAACCTTGTATCCGGCGTTTTTCAGCGCCACGGATATGGCTGCGCCGATGCCGCGTGTACCCCCGGTGACCAAAGCCACTCTGCTCATGTTCCGCTCCCCTTTTGTTTTTCGCCCCGCCACCTGGCAGGGCTTTTAATCAAACTCGGATCGTATGCTATTTAAAGTGCTTCGAAGCACATGGCGACGCCCATGCCGCCGCCGATGCAAAGCGTGGCAAGGCCCTTCTTGGCGCCGCGGCGCTTCATTTCGAACAGCAGCGTGTTGAGAATGCGGGCGCCGGAGGCACCGATCGGGTGGCCGATCGCGATCGCCCCGCCGTTGACATTGACGATCGAAGGATCCCATCCGAGATCCTTGGTGACGGCGCAGGCCTGCGCCGCGAAGGCTTCATTGGCTTCGACGAGATCGAGATCGCCGACCGACCAGCCGGCCTTTTCGAGCGCCTTGCGCGAAGCCGGGATCGGGCCGGTGCCCATGATCGACGGGTCGACGCCGGCGGTTGCCCAGGACACGATGCGGGCAAGCGGCTGGATGCCGCGGCGCGCCGCTTCCGCTTCGCTCATCAGTACCGCCGCGGCAGCGCCGTCGTTGAGGCCCGACGCATTTGCGGCCGTGACCGTGCCTTCCTTGTCGAAGGCCGGGCGCAGCTTGCCCATCGCCTCCAGCGTGGCGCCATGGCGGATATATTCGTCTGCATCGACGGTCACGTCGCCCTTGCGAGTCTGGATGACGTAAGGAATGATTTCGTCAGCGAAGCGGCCTGCCTTCTGCGCGGCTTCCGCCTTGTTCTGCGAGGCGACGGCGAACTGATCCTGGTCGTCGCGCGAAAGCTGCCACTGACGCGCGACATTCTCGGCGGTAATGCCCATATGGTAGCCGTGGAAGGCGTCGGTCAGGCCGTCCTTGATCATCGTGTCGATCATCTTCATGTCGCCCATCTTCGTGCCGCCGCGCAAATGCGCGGCATGCGGCGCCATCGACATGGATTCCTGGCCGCCGGCCACGATGATGTTGGCATCGCCGGTGGCGATCTGCTGCATGCCGAGTGCGACGGCGCGCAGGCCAGAGCCGCAGAGCTGGTTGACACCCCAGGCGGTCGCTTCCTTAGGGATGCCGGCCTTGATCGCGGCCTGACGAGCCGGGTTCTGGCCTTCGCCTGCGGCAAGCACCTGGCCGAGGATCACCTCGTCCACCTCGCCGGCATCGACGCCGGCGCGAGCAAGCACCCCCTTGATGACGGCCGCCCCGAGTTCGTGGGCGGGTACGGTTCCGAATGCGCCGTTGAACGAACCGACGGCGGTTCGCCCTGCGCTAGCGATGACGATGGATGAATTGCTCATGGGGACGCTCCTCGTTTTTCGTCTCACTTACATAAGTGGAAACTGGCAAAGCTTTCACCACAAGTCAAACGCGAAGACCGGCGGCCGTCATTTTTCGCCGGCGGCCGCCAAAGCCGATTCATCTGCTCTGCTAAAGGTTTGCCGCATCGCACAAAGAGATTGTCACCGGCCTTCTTTTGCGTTTACAGTCTCAGGTGGAGGAACATCCATAAATCAGACGGGGGTCCAGGAGACTGATATGGCGAAGAATGAGGGTCAGATAGTTATCAAGAAGTACGCCAATCGCCGCCTGTACAACACAGGCACCAGCACCTATGTGACGCTGGAAGATCTGGCGGAGATGGTGAAGAAGGGCGAAGATTTTATCGTCCAGGATGCAAAAAGCGGAGATGATATTACCCATTCGGTGCTGACCCAGATCATCTTCGAACAGGAATCGAAGACCGGCAACACGCTGCTTCCGATCTCCTTCCTGCGCCAGCTCATCACCTATTACGGCGACCAGATGCAGATGGTCGTGCCGAGCTTCCTCGAACATTCGATGCGCGCCTTCACTGAACAGCAGTCGCAGATGCGCGAACAGGTGAACCGTGCCTTCGGCGAAACGCCGCTCGGCAAGAACCTGCAATTGCCGATGCAGATGGTGGAAGATCAGGTTCGCCGAAACACCGAGCTGTTTCAGCAGGCAATGCAGATGTTTTCGCCCTTCATGACGCCGCCCGCCAAGGAAAGCCGCAAGGCCGAGGCCAAGGATATCGACGAGCTGAAGGAACAGCTGCGCGCGCTTCAGAACAAGCTCGACAACCTATAATCCGATCGAGACATCCCGCCCGGCGCTTCGGATCGAAACGGCAAACCCGCCAATCACATCGATTAGAGCGATCGTCAGCAAAATGAAGAATACCTGGGTCGCCGCATCCTGGACGAGCAGAAACTCGACCAGGAAGGCAATGAACACCAGCATCGACAAGATGTGATTGATCAGATTGCCGGGACCGGTCCTGGTTGCCTTCAATATTTCGAAGAACAGCACCACAAGCGCTATGACGATGAAGAGATCGCCGAGCGCCATGCTCCAGATCGCACCCGAGAGCATCGACAGTACGATGACATCATG